>BOKV01000001.1 GCA_016861165.1 Alphaproteobacteria bacterium
TTCCATCACCGAACACTCTCTCCAGGGCATCAACACCTCCGGCCAAAGCCAAAAGTGTTACCCATGTGTCCGGTACAAAACGTCACCTATGTCTCAGGCCGGGCACCGCAATTAATTCAGCCTATTAGCCGCGACGAAGTGACCAGCAGGCGCGCCGCCTTCGCTGCAGGGCATCGTCAAGGGCCAGATGGCCGGCGATCAGTGGCGCATCGTAGCGGGCAAGCGCGCCGCGAAAGGTCCCCGCGTCGGGCGGGGGGCCGACACCGGGTAGTGCTGGTAGAGCCAATTGGCGATGCTGGTGCCGCCGGTCTTGAACACGTGCAGGAAGACGGCCGGCGGCGGCACGGCGAGGCCGCGCAAGGCCAGTTCGGTTCTGTGGAGCCACCGCAGCATGTTCACACGGGCGTCCCGGCGCGGACTGTCGCCGCTGCCAGATACGCCATCGCAGCCCGCTTGCCTAGCGCGAAGTCCGATGCGGCGGCAGGCTCGCAACTCCGCCCTATCTGCTTGTTCTGTCGCATAATCTCGCCCACGCGGCGTGGGGCCGCCCGACCTGGCGACAGACTATCCGGCCGTGGCGCGCAGCATTTCGGCGGGCCGTTCCTTCCTGAACAGAGCTGCCGGGACGGCGCGCAGCAGCCGGCTCGCCCGGTCCATGTGGGCGCGGCTCGCCGCCTCGGCGGCCGCGGCATCGCCCGCCGCGATGGCGCGGGCGATCGCCCGGTGCTCGGCAAGCGAAGCGGCGATGGTCTCGGCGGTCAGCGCCGGGCTGATCTGCGACAGGATGAGTGCCAGCTGCAGCTGGCGGTTGACCCTTGCGAGCTGGCTGTTGCCGGCCGCGGCATAGATGGCGGCGTGGAAGCCGCGGTTCTCGGCGAGGTAGTCGGCGGTCGAATAGCGCGCCGCCTCGCGCCAGATCGGGGCGGTGTCACGCTGAAAGCGCTCGCGTACGCAGGCTTCGCCCATGCGGGCGGCCGCCCGGCGCGCGGCCAGCGCCTCCAGTTCGGTGCGGATCTCGAACAGTTCCAGCGCCTCGGTGAGCGACAGCCGGCGAACGAGTGCGCCGCGATGCGGCACGATCTCGACCAGCCCCTCGGCGGCGAGCCGGCGCAACGCCTCGCGCACCGGTCCGCGGCTGACGCCGAACTCGGCGGTCAGCTCGGCCTCGACCAGGCGCTGGCCGGGCGCATAGCGGCCGTCCCTAATCGCGGCGGCAAGGTGGTCGACGATGCCCTGACCCTTGCCGCCCGTTGCCGCGCCTGCCGTCTCCATCGCGTCGTCCCGTCTTCGCCACCGGCTTGCCGGTTGACAACTACAATATTGTCCTACAAAAACGAATGCAATAACCCAAGGGGAGGAACGATGCCGGCGACCACCGACCGGGCCGATGCCGCCTTGCCGCGATCGCCCGCCGCGGGGCCTTCGCGCCTGCCGCCGTGGAGGCGGCCATGAGGATCGAGCCGGTCACGGCGCGATCGGCCGAACCGGCCGCTGGGCCCGCCGGCGGCGACGACGCCGCCTTTCGCCAGCAGATCGTCTATCTGTTTGATCGCTCGCCCTTCTATCGCGACAAGCTTGCTCGCGCCGGCTTCGCCGACGCGACTAGCGTCGGCGGACTGGCCGACATCGCCCGCCTGCCGTTCACCGAAAAGGACGAGCTGCGCGCCAGCCGCACGCCGCAGGAGCCGATCGGCCGTCACGTCGCGGCGGCGCCCGAGGACATCGTGCGCATCTACTCGACCAGCGGCACCACCGGCACGCCGAGCTATGTGCCGCTGACGGCGGCTGATCTCTCCGACTGGATCACCATCTCGGCGCGCTCCTACGGTGCCTCCGGCCTGCGGCGCGGCGAGCGCATCGTCTCGACCTACAACGCCGGCCCGTTCGTCGCCGGAGCGGCGATCGAGGCGTTCAACGCGCTCGGCCTGTGCCAGATTCCGGTCGGCAGCGGCAATACCGAACGGCTGATGACGGCCGTCCGGCTGCTGAAGCCGCAGATTCTCGCCGCCACCCCGTCCTATGCGCTGCATCTGGCCGAATGGGCGGCGGCGCGCGGCATCGATGTCGCCGGCTCCAGCGTCGCCCGGCTGCTGGTCGCCGGCGAACCGGGCGGCGGCGAACCGGCGATGCGTACGCGCATCGAGCAGGCCTGGGGCGCCAGGGTTACCGAGGCGATGGGCATCGGCGACATCGCCGTATCGCTGTGGGGCGAATGCGAACATCAGACGGGCATGCATTTTTCCGGCGGCGGCATCGTCCACTGCGAGCTCATTGACCCGCAGACCGGGCAGGTGCTGCCGATCGAGGACGGCGCCGAGGGCGAACTGGTCTATACGCATCTGCGCCGGCAGGCGGCGCCGCTCCTGCGCTTCCGCAGCCGCGACCATGTGCGCGTGGCGGCCAGCCCGTGCCCCTGCGGCCGCGCCGGACCGCGGGTGCGCTGCATCGGGCGCACCGACGACATGCTGATCGTGCGCGGCGTCAACGTGTTCCCGACCGCCATCCGCGAAATCGTCGCCGAGTTCGCCCCGCGGGTTTCGGGCGTGATCGCGATCCGGCCGAAAGCACCCGGCGTCCGCCAGTCGCCGCCCCTGCCGATCGCGGTCGAACTGGCCGAGGACGGGCAGGATGACGGTGGGCTGGCGGCGCGCATCGCCGGCCGCATCCGCGACCGTCTGCTGGTGACGGCCGAGATCACGCTGGTGGCGTTCTGGTCGCTGCCGCGCAGCGACTACAAGTCGAAGCTGGTGGAGTGGCCAACCGCCGGCGGGAGGAAGGACCAATGAGAAAGCTGCAGACCCAGGGCGTCCACCACATCACGCTGGTCGGCGCCGACCGCCAGACCTCGATCGATTTCTGGGAGGGCCTGCTCGGCATGCCCTTCGTGTTCGAACAGCCCAATCTCGACAAGGCGAGTGAAAGCCATCTCTATTTCGACCCGGGTGACGGCCGGCTGATCACGGTGTTCACCAATGAGGAGCGCAAGCCCGACCCGACGCGCACGCCGACTGATATCGGCTGCGTCCACCATCTGGCGCTGGCGGTCTCGCAGGCGACGTTCTGGCAAGCGGTCGAGCGCCTCGACGAGCGCGGCATCCGCCATAGCGGGCCGAAGGACCGCGGCTTCATGGATTCGATCTATTTCGAGGACCCGCTCGGCCTGCTGATCGAACTCGCCTCCTACCGCTTCGAACCGCCCTGGGGCGTTTCCCACGGGCAGGTGATGATCGAGGCCCACCGCCTGCGGGTGGCGCGCGGCGACCACCATATCGACCGCATCCACCTGGCCGACGCGATCGAGAACCTGACGGCGCGCATCAATGACAGCCTGTCGGCCGACCGCTCGCCCAAGAACCCCTACGCCAAGCGCTAGCAACCACTCAGAAGGGAGGACCAAGGCAATGTCCCAACTCAAGCTCAACGTCATCAAGCCGAGCGTCAACAACATGACGGTGCGTGTCTTCGTACGCGCCGCCGGTCTCGATTTCGAGGAGAACGACGCCTATGGCGCCACCCGCACGCCGGAATTCCTGGCCCGCAACCCGGCCCACCTGACGCCGATGATCGAGACCGACGGGCTGCCGAAGAAGGCGCTATGGGAAAGCTGCGCCATCATGCAGTACCTGTCGGACAAGCATGGCCTCGACAAGTTCTATCCGAAGGATCTGGCCCGCCGCGCGATGATCGACAGCGCCATGTTCTACCTGATCGGCACCTTCTACCCGCTGGTCGCGCGCGCCACCTATCCGCGGCTGAAGTTCGGGCAGTATCCGGGCGAAGTGGGCGCCAGCGACGCCGGCGAGAGCGAGAAGGAAACGGCGCGCAAGGCAGCCGAAGCGGCGCTCGCCGAGCCACTCGCCGTGTTCCACGACTTCTACATGGACGGCAAGCCGTTCATCGGCGGCGACAACCCGTCGATCGCCGACATCCGCCTTGCCTCGACGCTCGAATTCCTGGCGGTCATCGACTACCCGCTGCCGGCCTGGGCCAGGGACTATGTCGCCAGGATGGAGAAGACGCTGGGCGCGGCCTATTCGGAGCCGGCGGCCGACGTGCGCGGCTACATCTCCTGGGTCCGCTCGCAATAAGCGAGGCCTTGCGGGGGCTGGGGACGCGAGCCGGGCGGCGGCGGTCGCCCGGCCCGCATTTCGGCGCAGTGGCGGCGGGCCGCACGACGAGTTATTGTTCGAGCATTTCCTTTACAGTTGTCGCCAACTCCTTCAATGAGAAGGGCTTTGGCAGGAAGCCGAACTGCTCGCTCTGACTGTCGGGCAGGTTCTTGGCGAAGGCGTCCTCGGCATAGCCCGACATGAACACGAATTTGAGGTCGGGCCGCGTCTTGCGCAGCTCGCGATAGAGCGTCGGCCCGTCCATCTCGGGCATGACGACGTCGGAGACGACGATGTCGATGGCGCCCTTCAGTTTCTCCATCACCTCCAGCGCCTCGATGCCGCTCGATGCCTCGTGCACCTCGTAGCCGCGCGCGGCGAGCGCCCGCGAGGCAAAGGCGCGCACCGCATCCTCGTCCTCGACCAGCAGCACGCGGGCGCTGCCGGTGAGGTCCCTGGCCTTACCCTTCGGTGCCGGCTCCGCGGCATGCGGGGCCGCCGGCGCCTCGGCCGGCACCTCCTCGGCGACGTGGCGCGGCAGGAAGACGCGGAAGGTGCTGCCGGCGCCGGGCGTGCTGTCGGCATAGATGAAGCCGCCGGTCTGCTTGATGATGCCGTAGACGGTCGACAGGCCGAGGCCGGTGCCCTTGC
Organism: Alphaproteobacteria bacterium; assembly: GCA_016861165.1. Classification (GTDB taxonomy): domain Bacteria; phylum Pseudomonadota; class Alphaproteobacteria; order Rhizobiales; family Rhizobiaceae; genus BOKV01. The sequence goes on from BOKV01000001.1 coordinate 4,761, forward strand.
CCACTTCCTTGGTCGAGAAGAACGGCTCGAAGATCTTGTCGACCACGTCCGGCGCCATGCCGGTGCCCTCGTCTTCGACCTCGACCAGAACGTAGTCGGCCGGCGGCATCTCCTGGTAGGTGTAGACGGTGCCGATCTCGGCGGCCGGCACGTTGGCGGTGCGGATGGTCAGCGCGCCGCCGTCGGGCATGGCGTCGCGGGCGTTGACCGACAGGTTGATGATCACCTGCTCGAATTGCGACAGGTCGACCTTGACCGGCCACAGGTCGCGGCCATGGACGACGTTGAGGGCGACCTTCTCGCCGAGCAGGCGGTCGAGCAGCATGCGCAGGTCCGACAGCACGTCGGACAGATGCATGACCTGCGGCCGCAGCGTCTGGCGGCGCGAGAAGGCGAGCAGCTGGCGCACCAGGCTCGCGGCCCGGTTGGCGTTCTGCTTGATGTTCATGATGTCCTGGAAGGACGGGTCGGACGGGCGGTGGTTGGCGAGCAGGAGGTCGGAGAAGCCGATGATCGCGGTCAGCACGTTGTTGAAATCGTGCGCGACGCCGCCGGCAAGCTGACCGACCGCCTGCATCTTCTGGCCCTGCGCGAACTGCTCCTCGAGCGCGCGCTGCTCGGTCGTTTCCATGACATAGGCGACGACACGCTCGTCGTCCTGCGGCCGGCCGCCGGGCGTCGGCGTGACGGGGCTGAGGAAGAAGCGGACGAAGCGGCCCTTCTGCCCCTTCATCGGCAGTTCGACCGGCTCGATCTTGGCCTGGCCGGCCAGTGCCGCGCGCCAGGCGCCTTCCAGCGCGTGGCCCTCGCCGGCTTCGGCCAGGTCGCGATAGTTCAGCCGGTCGCCGCGTCCATCGATGACGGCGGCGAACATGCGCTGGAACGGCGCGTTCGTGCGGCGGATGGAACCGTCGGCGCCGAGCGAGGCGATGGCGAAGGGCGAGTTGTCGAAGAAGCGGGTGAAGCGCAGCTCGGCATCGCGCAGCGCGTCGCCGCTGTCGCCGATCAGCCGGTTGATCACCAGCGTGCGGGTGGCGCCCGGAGCGCCGTCCGGATTGGCGGGAACGCGGTGATAAAGCCGCACCGGCAGGCGGGTGCCGTCGTTCTTGGCCAGGTCGAGGTCGATGACCGACGTCTTGATCCCGGCCGCGTCGGGCTTGACCGCCTTGAGCAGCGCCACGCCGTCGCCGGCCACCAGGTCGAACAGATTGATGCGGCCAGGTTCGAAGCGGGCGAGATCGATGCCGAGCCAGTCGGCCAGCGTCGCGTTGATGTAGACCAGCGCGCCGTCCGGTTCGCTCGAGAAGAAGCCGGCCGGCGCGTGATCCAGATAGTTGATGGCGTTCTGCAGGTCCTGGAAGGCCGATTCCTGGCGCCGGCGATCGGCGGTGATGTCGGCGACCGCCCACACAGTCAGCGCCTCGGCCTGCCCGGGCATCGCCATCGGACGGGCGCGCAGCCGGAACCAGCGGGCGCCCTCCTCGCCCGCCTTCAGTCCGCTGGCCAGGCGGAACTCCTCGGTGGCCGATTCTCCCGCCCTCGCCTTGTGGGCCATGCGGTAGACGATGTCGGCGGCTTCCATGCGGCGCGAGAACAGGGCCTCGACGCTGACCACCTCGTCGTCGCCGGCCGCACCGATCAACGCGCCATAGGCCTGGTTGGCGTAGATGATGCGGCCCTCGGCATCGGTGGCGACGATGCCGACATCCATGCTGTCGACCAGTTCGCCGTGCAGGTCGGCGGCCCGCTTGCGCACGGTGAGCTGGATGAAGCCGAGCGCCATGGCGAAGATGAAGAACACGCCGATGCCGGCAAGACCACCCAGCGCGGCAAGCACGAACGGCTCGCCGAGGCGGTCCCTGCCGCCGACATAGACCAGCGCCGCCAGCCCGGCGAGGATGAGGCCCAGCGCGATCAGACGGCGGATTCCGCCATGCGGCCAACTGCCGACCAGGCCGAACGATCGCGGATTGATCGAGGGACCGTCCATCACCACCCCATGCCGGCCTTGCCGTCGCTACGGCGGCCGGGCGCCCTGCCGGTGCCGGCCGCCGCGAACGCGAATCGGGTGGCCGTCCCGTGCTCATTCCACCTTAGCGCAGGGCGATCAAGCTTGGGCAACAGGCCTGGCGCGCCGGGACCGCAAAAATCCATGTCCTGTTCTCCTCGCGCGGGCGCCGCCCTCGAAGGGCGAACGCCCGGCTTCGCCCGGCGGCGGCCTCCCCGCGCCGCCGCAAGCCACTCTATCGCCCAAAACTGCGGCGAAAAGAACCGTGGGCAAGTTGAAACCAGATCGAGGCCAGGGCGGCATCGCAGGCCAAATCGCTGCGGGCGATGCCATTGCGTCGGCCGCGCCGATGGCTTTATGTGACAACAATGCGACGGCGGCGACGCGGATGGATCGGCCCGACCATCGCGGCCGGGGGGCAAGGAGTAACGTCAGATGGCCTGGCTGCAATCGATGTTCGGTGACGGATCGCCCGGTCTCACCCTGGTGCTGATCGTCCTCGGCCTGGCCGTCGCGCTGGTGCTGCTGTTCTGGGTGTTCCGCAAGATCGCCGGCGACACCGCATTGAAGCCGGGGCGCAGCCGCCAGCCGAGGCTTTCGGTCACCGATGCGGCCATCGTCGACGACAAGCGGCGCCTCGTTCTCGTGCGGCGCGACAATGTCGAGCATCTGGTGATGATCGGCGGGCCGACCGATTTCGTCATCGAGACCAGTATCATCCGCGCCCAGCCGGCCGCGGCTGTGCAAGCCGCGGCCCCGCCGGAGACGGCGCCCGCCGCCCGCCCTACCCAGCCGCGCGACACGAGGGAACCGGCCCGCGCCGAACCGCGGTCCGGGGCAACGGAGACGGGACCGCTGGCCGCCACCGAGGCGGCGCCGGCGCCCGCCGCGGCCCCCTCGCCGGCCGTCGAGACGGAGACCCCGCCACGCTTCGCCCGCCCGCGCGGCGAGGCGGTGTCGACCGGGCCGGCCGCGCCGCGCTGGACCACCACCGAAGCGGAGGAGGCGCCGCGGCGCGGTGCCAACCCGCCGTCACTCGACGAGGCCGCCCTTGCGCGTGAACCGCAGCCGGCCGATCAACATGACGGTCCCGCCGCTGGCGCCCCGGCGGTAAGGGCCGAACCGCCCGGCCTTGCCGCCACGCGGGCCGCGCCGACGCGGCCGATGGAGGGCAGCCGGACAGCGCCTCCGCCCGCAAGACTTTCGCCGGAGCCCGAGGCGCCGCGGCTCGCGCCGGAGCCGGTGGCGCCGGAGGCCGTCCAGCGGCGGCCGGCGCCGACCGGCGCCGACAGCATGGAGGCAGAGATGCAGCGCCTGCTGGACGAGCTGGCCGGGCACAAGCAGGGCTAGCCGGCGCCAGGCCTCGTCGACCTAGGCGGAGACCCGCCGCGCCATGCGGCGGGCCGCTTCGGCGACGTTGCCGCCGGTGAAGTCGGCGAGCGCCTCGAGCAGGCGGGCGTCGGCGAGAATGCGGCGGTGGCCGGCGCCGGGCACCCATCTGACGTCGACATGCGGCCCGGCTCCGGCCAGGGCGGCGGCATCGTCGGCAGCGACCTCGCGGTCGTCCGGCGCGTGGACGATGAGCGTCGGGATGGTGAGCCGGGCGAGCTGGCGGGCGCCGACGAACTCGGCGAGCGGCGTGCCGGTGAGACGTTCGACGCGTTGCGACATCGCCGCGCGGATGCCGGGCCCAAGCCGCAGCGCGTCAGCGAACTGATCGAAGATGGCTGGGATCATGTTCGGCGCCGAGATCAGCACCAGCCGGGCCGGCGTGAGCGGACGGAAGGTCCTGACCGATCCGGCCGCGGCATTGAGCACTACCGCGCCGCCGAAGGAATGGCCGACGACGACGTCGAACGGTCCGAACCAAAGCTCGGCTTCGGCGCAGGCCTCAACCGCGCTCGCCATGTTGAGATGGCGGCCGGCTGAGCGGCCATGGCCGGGCAGGTCGAGCGCCACGACGCGGTAGCCGCCGGCGCGCAGCTGCATGACGATCGGCACCATGTGCTCGGCACGCGAGCGCCAACCATGGACGACGAGCGCGGTCCGCTCGGTCCCGGCGCCGACAAGCGGCTTGAATAAATGGGCGCTGATCCAGCCGCCGGCCGTGCGCAGCCGGTGGTGGCGGGCATCGTCCATGAAGCGGCCGTAGCGCTCGATCGCCTCGCGCTCGCGCGGCGACGGGTTGCGCGAAGCGGGCGTCCGTGAAAAAAGCCGGAAGGCGGCGTTGCCGCCGTGGGACGGCGCTACCCTCTCGGCCAGGCCGAACAGGGCGCGAGTGACCGTCAGTGCCAAAGGTGCCATAATCGCTGATCCCGATGTTGGTTCAAGCATGAACGAATATAGTTCAACAATGAACAAAAGACAAGAACTGCCGTGGGACAATCCGCGTTTCCGCAACTGGCTGGCGGTCCTGCGCGCGGAGAAGGCCGTGGTGCGCGCGCTCAGCCGGGCGCTGGCCGACCTGGACCTGAAGATCCCCCAGCTCGACATTCTGATGAACCTCTATCGCCATCCGTCGATTTCCCAGCACGACCTCGCCCGACGCCTGCTGGTCGGCCGTTCCAACATCACCATGCTGCTGCCGCAGCTCGAGGAATCGGGTCTGGTCACCCGTGACAGCGACCCCTCCGACAAGCGGGTCATGCGGCTCAGCCTGACGCCCAAGGGCGAAGCGCTGCTGATGCGGGCGCTCGCGGTCTATACCGCGCTGATCGACAAGGTGATGGCCCAGTCCACGCCCGAGGAATGCAACGCCATGGGCGCGCTGATGCACCGCATCGCCGAGCTGCTGAAGAACGAGCAGCCTTGAGGCGGGCCAGCGTGGTGCCAGCGCCGGCGATGCATTGCCGGCGCCGGCCCGGCGGTGATAGGAATGCGGCGAATGGTCGGGCGCGTGTGCCCGGCCCCAGGAGGACAGCACCCGTGACCGCCAGCACGATGCCGGGCAGCCTCATCGACCCGTTCGGTCGCGCCATCACCTATCTCAGGGTATCGGTGACCGACCGCTGCGACTTCCGCTGCGTCTACTGCATGGCCGAGGACATGACCTTCCTGCCGAAGCGCGACCTGCTGACGCTGGAGGAGCTCGACCGGCTATGCACGGTGTTCATCGAGAAGGGCGTGCGCAAGCTGCGGCTGACCGGCGGCGAGCCGCTGGTGCGCAAGAACATCATGCACCTGGTCCGCTCGCTGTCGCGCCACCTGGCGGGCGGCACCCTCGATGAACTGACGCTGACCACCAACGGCTCGCAGCTCGCCCGCTTCGCCGGCGAGCTGGCGCAGAGCGGGGTCAGGCGCATCAACGTCTCGCTCGATACGCTCGACGCGGACAAGTTCGCGCGCATCACCCGCTGGGGCCAGATCGACCAGGTGATGAGCGGGCTCGCCGCCGCCGATGCCGCCGGGCTCAAGGTCAAGATCAACGCCGTCGCGCTCAAGGGCGTCAACGAGGACGAGATCGCCGACATGCTGGAATGGGCGCATGGCCGCGGCTACGACCTGACGCTGATCGAGACCATGCCGCTCGGCGAGGTGGGCGAGGACCGCACCGACCAGTACCTGCCGCTCGACCTCGTCCGCCAGCGCCTCGCCAGCCGCTTCACGCTGACCGACATCGCCTACCGCACCGGCGGCCCGGCCCGCTATGTCGAGGTCGCCGAAACCGGCGGCCGTCTCGGCTTCATCACCCCGATGACGCACAATTTCTGCGAAAGCTGCAACCGTGTGCGGATCACCTGCACCGGCACGCTCTACATGTGCCTCGGCCAGGATGACGACGCCGATCTGCGCGCGCCGCTGCGCGCTTCGGAGGGCAATGAGCTCGTCGCCCGCGCCATCGACGAAGCGATCGCCCGCAAGCCCAAGGGCCACGATTTCGTCATCGACCGCCGCGCCCGGCCGGCGGTGGCCCGCCACATGAGCACGACCGGCGGCTGAAGCCGCCGCGCTCGTCGGAGGCTCGCGCGGCGAGCCATGCACAAGCACCGGGCCTGCTGCGCAAAAAAGTGGCAGATCGCAACCGCATGGTTATGCTAACGCATAGCCGGACCCCGCCGAAAGTTCGCAATGCCCTCCGCGATCGCCGCCACCTCATCGCAGAATCTGCGCGGTGCTGCCATGATGACGGCGGGAATGTTCGGCTTCGCCGTCAACGACACCATCACCAAGTCGTTCGCCGGCGAGCTGGAGCTCGGCCAGCTCCTGCTGATCCGCGGACTGATCGCCACGGCGCTCGTTTTCGCGCTGGCGCATGCGCTCGGGCACATGCGTGCGCCCGCCCTGGCGCTGCGCCCGCTGATGATCGTGCGCTCGCTCGGCGAGGTCGCGGCGACCTTCCTGTTCCTGACGGCGCTGTTCCACATCCCGATCGCCAATGTCTCGGCCATCATGCAGGTGCTGCCGCTGGCGCTGACGCTGTTTGCGGCGCTGCTGTTCGGCGAACAGGTCGGCTGGCGCCGGATGACGGCCGTGACCATAGGTCTCGCCGGCGTGCTGATCATCATCCGGCCCGGGCTCGAGGGATTCAGCATCTATTCCATCTACGTGCTCGGCGCCGTCGGCGCCTGCGTCGTGCGCGACCTCGCCACCCGGCAGATGGGCCTCGGCTTCCCGGCCCTGTTCGTCACCCTCGTCACATCGGTATTCGTGACCATCATGGGCGGTGGGCTTGCGCTGATCGAGCCCTGGCGGCCGGTCACCGCCACCCATCTCGCGCTCATCGCCGCCTCGTCGCTGTTCCTGCTCGTCGGCTACAGTTTCACCGTTCTCGCCATGCGCACCGGCGACATCGGCTTCGTGTCGCCGTTCCGCTATTCGGTGTTGCTGTTCTCGATCATCGGCGGCATCGTCGCCTATCGCGAGTACCCCGACCTCATCACCTATGCCGGTTCGGCGATCATCGTCGCCACCGGCATCTACACGCTCTACCGCGAGCGCGTGGTGCGCCGCCAGGCAATCACGCCGGCGCCGGTGCGGTCCTGAGGACCGAAACCGTGCCGCCCGGCCGCTTCCTCGACCGCTCGACCCAGCCCCACATCATTACACTGGTGTTCGCCGCGGCGCTGGGGCCGGTCGCCATGAATGTTTTCCTGCCGGCGCTGCCGGCCATCGCCAGGGACTTCAACACCGACTATGCGGTGGCGCAGCTCGCGGTGCCGCTGTTTCTGGCCGCCACCGCCTTCTTCCAGATCATAGTCGGCTCCCTGTCCGACCAGTATGGGCGACGCCCGGTGCTGCTCACCTCGATCCTGATCGGGCTGGTGGCGACCATCGCCGCCATCCACGCCCCCACGATCGAGGTCTTCCTCGCCGCCCGCGTGTTCCAGGGCGTGGCAATTGCCGGGGTCGCGATCAGTCGGGCCACCATCCGCGACACGGTCGGCACCGACGAGGCGGCAAGCCGCATCGGCTACGTCACCATGGGCATGACGCTCGCGCCGATGATCGGGCCCATCGTCGGCGGCTATCTGGCCGAGAGCCATGGCTGGCAGGCGACGTTCTGGCTTGTCGCGGCGTTCAGCCTGACCACCCTGGTCCTGGTCTGGGCCGACCTCGGCGAGACCAACCGCTCGCTTGGGCAAAGGCTCGGAGCGCAGATGCGTTCCTACCCGCTACTCCTGGGTTCACGCCGCTTCTGGGGTTATGCCGCCACCTCGGCCTTCGCTTCTGGTGCCTTTTTCGCCTTTGTCGGCGGAGGTCCCTACCTGTCCAGCGAATATTACGGCCTGCCGTCGTCGCATTACGGCTACTATTTCGGCTTCAGCGCGATCGGCTATGTGCTCGGCAACTATCTGTCCGGACGCCATGCCCGTCATCGCGGGATCAATTCGATGATGGTGCTGGGCGGCGTGGCGGCTTCGCTCGGCATCGCCGTGGCGCTGCTGCTGCATGGGGTAGGGCTCGACCATCCGCTCGCCTTTTTCGGGCCGATCTTCGCCGTCGGCCTCGGCAACGGCCTAACCCTGCCGAGCGCCAATGCCGGCATCGTCAGCGTGCGCCCGCAGATTGCCGGGGCCGCCTCGGGCCTCGGCGGCTTTCTCCAGGTCGGCGGCGGCGCCGCGCTCGCCGCGCTCGCCGGCGTCCTGCTCGGCCCCGGCAGCGGCCCGGCGCCGCTTATCCTCCTGATGCTGGGTTCGTCGGTTCTCAGCGTCGTCTCGGCGCTCTATGTTATCGCCGTGGCCAGAAGCGTGGCCGCGAGCGAGGACGGACGGCAATGAACGTGGCCGATCGCATGGATGTGCGCGAGTTCCTGGTCAGGCCGGCGCCCGATGACGGGCGCCTGTCCCGGCCGGTCGCCGGCATCGATCAGGATGGCCGTCCCGTCGAGACCCGGGTCGTGACCGAGCGGCCGCTCACCCTGTTCCTCAATCGCCAGGAGATCGTCACCATGATGACGATCGGCGACCATCCGGACCTGCTGGCACTGGGCTACCTGATCAATCAGAACATGCTGTCTGCCGGCGACACCATCACGGCCATCGATCACGACGAGGAACTCGGCGTCGTCGTCGTGCGCACACCGCGCGAAACCGACTACGAGGCCAAGCTGCAGAAGAAGGTGCGCACCTCCGGGTGCGCCCAGGGCACCGTGTTCGGCGATGTGATCGACGCCTTCGAGGCGGCCAGGCTGCCGGGCGACGCGCGACTCAAGACCTCGTGGCTCTACGCGCTCACCCGCAAGATCAACACCGAGCCCAGCCTCTACCTGGCGGCCGGCGCCATCCATGGCTGCGTGCTGTGCGAGGAGGACCGGCCATTGGTCTACATGGAGGACGTCGGGCGCCACAACGCCGTCGACAAGATCGCCGGCTGGATGTTCCGCCACGGCGAGAGCGGCCGCGACAAGATCTTCTACACGACCGGACGCCTTACCTCGGAGATGGTGATCAAGGCGGTGCTGATGGGCATCCCCATCCTGGTGTCGCGTTCGGGCTTCACCGCCTGGGGCGTCGAACTGGCCCGCCAGGCCGGACTGACGCTGATCGGCCGCGCCCGCGGCAAGCGCTTCATCGCGCTGTCGGGGGCCGAACGCATCGAGTTCGACGCCGATGCCGCGCAGGCGGCCGAGGAGGGCGCCCGCCACCGGCGCAAGGCCGCCGCCCGTGACGACTGAGCCGCCGATCCTTGGCGTCATCCTGGCCGGCGGCCTGTCGCGGCGCATGGGCGGCACCGAAAAGAGCCTGATCCGGCTCGCCGGCAAGCCGCTCATCGCCCATGTGCGCGACCGGCTGGCGGCGCAGGTCGATGAGCTCGTGGTCAGCGCCAATGGCGAGGCCGGCCGCTTCGCCTTCCTCGGCCTGGCGGTCGTGCCCGACACCGTGCCGGGCCATGCCGGGCCGCTCGCCGGCATCCTGGCCGGCATGCGCCGGGCCGAGGCCAGCCGGCCGGCACCGCGCTTCATCGCCACCGCCGCCACTGACACGCCCTTCCTGCCCGCCAACCTGGTCGCGCGGCTCGCTGACGCCGCCGGCGGCGGAGATCGCATCGCGCTCGCCCGCTCCGACGGCAAGCGCCACCCCGTGTTCGGCCTGTGGCCGGTGGCGCTTGCCGACGATCTGGAGCGATTTCTCAATTCCGGCGAGGGCGGCAAGGTCATGCGTTTTGCGAGCCGTCATCGCATCGTTGACGTCGACTTCGCCCTGCGCGAGGCTGGCGGCATGACGATCGACCCGTTCTTCAACATCAACACGCCGGAGGACCTCGCTCTCGCCAGCCGGCTGGCCGGGCAGGTGGCGACATGACCGGCGGGCACAAGGTGTTCGGGGTCACCGGCTGGAAGAATGCCGGCAAGACGACGCTGGTCGCCGCTCTCGTCACCGAGATGGCGGTGCGGGGGCTGACCGTCTCCACGGTCAAGCATGCCCATCATTCCTTCGACATCGACCATGAAGGCACCGATTCCTGGAAGCACCGGCGCGCCGGCAGTCGCGAAACGCTGCTGGTCTCCAGCGTCCGCTGGGCGCTCATGCATGAACTGCGCGACGAGCGCGAACCGGCGCTCGACGATCTGCTCGCCATGCTGGCCCCATGCGACCTGGTGCTCATCGAGGGCTACAAGCGCGAGGGCCATGACAAGATCGAGGTGATCCGCGGCGAGGCCGGCCGCGACCGGCCGAAATGGCCGGAGGACCCGTCCATCGTCGCCGTCGCCGCCGAGGAGCGGCCGGAAGGCTGCGCCCTGCCCTGCTTTCACCCCGACGATGCCCGCGCCATCGCCGACTTCATCCTCTCCCGTCTGTCGATCGCCGCACCCGGGGGCGGCCGCCATGCCGCCGAATAGCCCGCGCCGGCTGGCCGACGACTGCTTCCGCAGTGACGCCGATCGGCTGCGCCACGGCGAGGTGCTGGCGCTGATCCGCCGGCGCCTGACGGCCGTGGTCGACAGCGAGGAGGTAGCGTTGGCGCATGCCGTCGGCCGCGTCCTCGCCGCCGACATCCCTGCCCCGCGTGACATCCCGGCCTATGACAACGCCGCCGTCGACGGCTACGCCTTCTCCTCGGCTGATTGCGGCCCGGCCGGCGCCAGCCTGCCGGTCGCCCTGCGGATCGCTGCCGGCGACCGCAATGTCGCCCCCCTGCCGGCGGCAAGTGCCGCGCGCATCTTCACCGGCGCGCCGATGCCGCCCGGGGCCGACACGGTGGCCATGCAGGAGGATTGCGCGGTCGGGCCAGGCCGTACCGAGACGGTGACCATTCCTCCCGGCCTCAGGCCGGGGGCCAACCGCCGCCGCGCCGGCGAGGATGTCGCCGCCGGCGAAGCGGTCGCCACGGCCGGCGCGCGGCTGCGCCCACAGGACATCGCCGCCATCGCATCGACCGGCCGCGCCGCCGTTCCGGTCTTTGCCCGCCTGCGCGTCGGTCTCGTTTCGGCCGGCAACGAACTGCGCCGGCCGGGCGAACCGCTCGCCGACGGCGAAGTCTACGATGCCAACCATTTCCTGCTGCGCGCGCTGCTGGCGGCGCTTCCCTGCGATGCGAGCGACCTCGGCATCACCCCCGACACGGCGGCCGATGCCCAGCGACTGCTCGGCGAGGCGGCCGGAAGGCTCGACGTGGTGATCACCACCGGCGGCGCCTCGCAGGGGGAGGAAGATCACATGGTCGCCGCGCTGGGCGCGCTCGGCCGGCGCCACCTGTGGCAGATCGCGGTCAAGCCCGGCCGGCCGATGGCCTTCGGCCAGATCGGCGACACGGTGGTGTTCGGCCTGCCCGGCAACCCGGTCGCCGCCTTCGTCTGCTTCCTCCTCTATGTCCGCCCGGCGCTGATCCTGCTTGGTGGCGGCCAGTGGCACGAGCCGCAGCGCTTCGCCCTGCCGGCGGGCTTCACGATCGCCCGGAAGAAGACCGGGCGGAGGGAGTTCTGGCGCGGCTGGCTGGAACCCGGCCCCGACGGCCGCCCGCTGGCGAGGAAGTTCGAACGCGACGGTTCCGGCCTCATCAGCGGGCTGCGTCGCGCCAGCGGACTGATCGAGGCGGGCGAGGAGGTTGCCGCAGTCGCGCCGGGCGACATCGTCGCCTTCATCCCGTTCTCGGAGTTCGGCATCGGCTGAACCGCCCGAACCGGCGCCGGCGGACGTTGCGGTTGAACAGCGGCAATGCTTCAATCGCGCAATCGGGTGGGGAGGGGCCATATGGTCGGCTGCTGGATGGCGAAGCCAACGCACGGGCGCAGATGACGCAGCAAGTCGCGCTGCCGCTGTGGCTGGTTGTGGCGCTGGCCGCCTTCGCGCTGATCGGCATCGCCGACCGCGTGTTCGCGCCGTCGGTGCGCTGGTTCTTCCGGCGGCGTCTCAACGTCGCCATCGATGAATTGAACCAACGCCTCGACCTGCGCATCCGGCCGTTCAAGCTGACGCGACGCCAGACGCTGGTCGATCAGCTGATGTACGACCCAAGGGTGGTCGAGGCAATCGAGGCAGAGGCCAGCGAGCGCGGCGAACCGCGCGCCGTCATCGCCGCGCGTGCCGAGCGCTATGCCCGCGAGATCGTGCCGGCCTTCTCGGCAACGGCCTATTTCGGCTTCGGCACGCGCGCCGCCCGCTGGCTGTCGGAGTTCGTCTACCGCGTCCGCCTCGGCTATTCCGACGACGCCGCGCTGGCCGGAATCGACCCCGAGGCCACCGTGGTGTTCGTGATGAACCACCGCTCCAACATGGACTACGTGCTGGTCACCTACATGGCCTCGACGCGGGCCTCGCTGTCCTATGCGGTCGGCGAATGGGCGCGCGTGTTCCTGCTGCAGGGGCTGATCCGCTCGATGGGCGCATATTTCATCCGCCGCCGGTCGAACGACCCGCTCTACCGGCGCGTGCTCGCCCGCTATGTGCACATGGCAACCGAACAGGGCGTCACCCAGGCGGTGTTCCCGGAAGGTGGGCTCAGCCGCGACGGGCGCCTGGCCGAGCCGCGTCTCGGCCTGCTCGGCTATATGACCGGCGAGTTCGACCCGGGCCGCAGCCGCGACATCGTCTTCGTCCCGGTCGGGCTCAACTACGACCGCGTCATCGAGGACCGCGTGCTGACGGCGGCGAGCGAGCGCCAGGTTACCGGCCGCGATTTCCGCGTCCGCTCCGGCACCGTCGCCCGCTTCTTCTTCAACCTGGCGCGGCTGCGCCTGCAGCGGCGGCTCTACCGTTACGGCTATGCCTGCGTCAGCTTCGGCCGGCCGCTGTCGTTCCGCCAATGGCAAGAGCGCCACGCGCCGGACTATGCCGCAATGGACCGCGAGGCCCGCTTCGCCGTCATCTCCCGGCTTGGCCGGGACCTGATGGCCGAGATCGGGCGCATCGTCCCGGCCCTGCCGGTGGCACTGGCGGCAACGGTGTTCCTGAGCAGCGGCGAGGCCTGGCTCAGCCAGGCGGAACTGAAATCGCGCGTGGCCGGGCTCATCGCCGAACTGGAGCGCGGAGGCGCCCATGTCCACATCCCGCGCGCCGACCGCGACTATGCGGTCGAGGCCGGCCTGCGCATGCTGACCTTGCGCCATCTGGTCGAGACCAACGACAGCGGCGGACTGCGCGCCAACCCGGCCGAGCGCGTTCTGCTCGAATATTACGCCAATTCGATCGGGCACCTGCTCGCCAACGTCCAAGACAGCCGTTGACACACGGGCGCCACGATAGTCGCATTGGCTGACGCCAACGGGAGGATTCGCCGATGTCTCGACCCCTGCGTTCCGTGATCACCGGCCTCGCAATGGTCGCCATCCTTTCGTCCGCCGGGGCCGCACCGGCCCAGATCATCCAGCTCGGCGGCTCGGAATCCGAGATCAAGGCCATGCTGTCGGCCAGAGGCTACGATCGCATCGACGTGGTCGAACGCGGCCTGTCGTCGACGACCTACCAGGCCTGTCTCGGCACCGATCGCTTGCAGTTCAAGGTCTACTGGGACGGACGCATCGGCAGTCCGGACCGCATCGGCGGCTGCCGGCCATTTGTCGACGAGGCCCAGGTCAGGCGGCTTCTCGCCGCCAGGGGCTACGAGCGCATCAGCGTCGAGAACCGCGGCGGCACTTTTATCGCCGTCGCCTGTCGCGGCAACAACCGGATACGCGTCAACGTCTCCCCGCATGGCGACATCGGTCCCGAAAGGGTCTTCGGCGCCTGTCAGCCGGAACTCGCGCCCGCCGACATCGTCGCCAGGCTGGAGGCCGAGGGCTATGACCGGGTCAGCTTCCAGGACCGCCAGCTGCCGCGCTATGTGGCGCACGCCTGCAGCGGAACCGTCCGCTACGAACTGGTGATGAACCGGTTCGGCGAGATTGCCGAGCGCCGGCAGATCGGCCAGTGCGAGCGGCCGGTGGACCCGTTCGACCTGCCGGCGCTGCTGGCAAGAAAGGGCATCGAGCGCGCCGTCGTCACCGACGCGCGGCCGCCACGGTTCCGCGCCGAGGGCTGCCGCGGCGGCTACAAGGTCGAGGTCACGGTCAGCCGGTTCGGCGAAATCCTGGACGAGGTGCGCATCGGCCGCTGCCAGCCCGAATTGACCGCCGCGCAACTGTCGGCGCTGCTGCGCGACCAGGGCTACAGCAATGTCCGCGTCACCGACAACGGCGCCAACGGCTTCCTGGCAATCGTCTGCGAAGGCAACCGGCGCAGCGAACTGCTGATCAACCGCTATGGCGAGGTCAGCCGCCAGGTGGCGCTGGGGCCGTGCGCCTCGCCGACGCTGCGCGAGGTGATCGCACGCTTCGGCGAGGAAGGCGTGCGCCAGGCGCGCGTCTATGTCGAGGGCTGCGAGCGCGGCAGGCGCGTGCGCGTCGAAATCGACGAATATGGCGAAATCCGCGACCGCGAGCGGCTGGGTGGCTGCTGACCGGACCGTGGCTCAGACGAACAAATCAACCTTCTCGAAGGTCCTGACATCGATGATGCCGGCGTCGGAGATGCGCAGTTCGGGGATCACCACCAGCGCCAGCAGCGAGTGCTGCATATAGGCGTTGTTGAGCGTGCAGCCCATCGCCCGCATCGCCTCGACCATGCGTTCGGCCTTGGCGGCAACGGTCTCGGCCGGCTCGTCCGACATCAGGCCGGCGATCGGCAGCTCGACCAGCGCCAGTTCCTTTCCCTCGTGCATCACGACGACGCCGCCGCCCACCGCGCGCAGCCGGTTGGCCGCCGCCGCCATGTCGGCGCGGTCGGTGCCGACGACGATCATGTGGTGGCTGTCATGGGCGACGGTGGCGGCCACGGCGCAGGGCTTGTCATAGCCGAAGCCGGTGACGAAGCCGTTGGTGACGCCGCCGGTGGCGCGGTGGCGCTCGACCAGCGCGATCTGGCAGACATCGTTGGCGCGATCCATCTCGACAATGCCGTCGGCGACCGGCAGTTCGCGTTCGAGCGCCCGTGTCGGCGCCTGGTTCTCGATGACGCCGATGACTCGCGCGGTTACGCTAACCGCAGCCCGCGGCGCCGCGATCTCGAAATCGGCCGCCTTCAAGTCACGCTTCATGTTGACCGTGTTGCGCGCGCTCGCCGGGTACTCGAAGGCGGGCATGCGCACCTTCAGGCCTTCCCTGTCGGCCAGCAGGCGGCCACGCCCGTAGACCGCCTCGATCGCCAGTTCGGCCAGGTTGGAGACGATCAGGAAATCAGCGCGGCGGCCGGGCGCGATCGAGCCCAGTTCGCGGGCAAGGCCGAAATGCTCGGCCGTGTTGAGGCTCGCCATCTGGATGGCGGTGACGGGTCTCAGCCCCTGGGCGATGGCGTGGCGGACCACGCGGTCCATGTGGCCGTCATTGACCAGCGTGCCCGAATGGCAGTCGTCGGTGCACAGGATGAAATTGCGCGGGTCGAGGCCGAGCTCGGTCACCGCCCTCACCTGCTCGGCGACGTCGTACCAAGCCGAACCCAGGCGCAGCATCGCCTTCATGCCCTGGCGTACCCGCGCCACCGCGTCGACCAGCCGCGTGCCCTCGTGGTCATCGGCCGGGCCGCCGGCGACATAGGCATGGAAGGCAGGGCCGAGATCGGGCGAGGCGTAGTGGCCGCCGACCGTCTTGTGAGCCGCCATGGTGGCGGCGATCTCGCCCATCATCTTGTCGTCGGCGGCGGCGACGCCGGGAAAGTTCATCACCTCGCCGAGCCCGATGATGTTGGGCCAGGCCATCGCTTCGCCCACTTCGGCGGGGCCGATTTCGGCTCCGGCATGTTCGAGCCCCGGCGCCGACGGCACGCAGGAGGGCATCTGCACGAACACGTTGATCGGCAGGCCGGCCGCCTCGTCGTGCATCAGCCGCACACCGGCGAGCCCGAGCACATTGGCGATCTCGTGCGGATCGACGAACATCGAGGTGGTGCCGTGCGGGATGACCGCGCGCGCGAATTCGGTGACGGTCAGCATGCCGCTTTCGACATGCATGTGGCCATCGCACAGGCCGGGCACCAGGTAGCGCCCGGCGGCGTCGACGACCTCGGTCTCCTCGCCGATGCAATGGCTCGCGTCCGGCCCGCAATAGGCGAAGCGCCCGGCCGCGATGGCGATGTCGGTCGACGGCACGATCTCGCCGGAATGCACGTTGACCCAGCGCCCGCGCCGCACCACCAGGTCGGCCGGGCGGCGCCCGGCCGCCACGTCGACCAGCCGCGGCGCCGTCTCGCGCCATGTCTTCAATTCGCTCATGCCTGCTTCCCGCTTCTGCCGCCGCCGGTCAGCGGCCCGGATTGAACATCCATGTGCCCTCGGCGCCGGCCTCGTATTCGGATCGCTTCGTCGTCATCGGAACATATTCGACTTTCGCCCACGGTTGGGCCAAGTCATCATAGTGCGGCGAAAGGAAATGGCCGCTCTGACCGGTCGAGATGATGAATTGCGAGCGGTCGAGATCGGCGAAGTCATACCAGCCGCGATAGGCGGAGGAATGGACGTTGCGGTAGGGCTCGGGCTCGCGGAAGTCGGTGCGCCCGCGCAGCAGCGTATAGGAGCCGCCGGCGCTCTCGGGCGCGACCGTGAAGAAGCGGGCGAGCGGACCGACCGAGGAGAACGGCCGGTGCTCGCCGAAGGCGACATGGGCCCTGCCCCAGCGCCATTGCCGCCAGCCGTCGCCCTGCGCGGCGCGCAGTTCCTCCAGTGTCGCGCCGAGCGCCCGGGCCAGGATGTGGCCGCAGCTTTCGACCGGCTGCGTGGCGATGTCGTCGCACCAGTCGCGGCTCTGGCGTCCGCGCAGGATGTTGAGGACCGGCTCGATACTGCCCTTGGCGAACCGCGCGAAATCGCTGCCGAGGTCGTCCTTCAGCAGCGCCTCGCCGAAATGGCGCCACCACGCCGTCACGATCAGCGGCTCGGGCCGCTCGGCGAGCATGTGCCCGTCCCAGGCGCGCAGCGCCGCCAGCATGGCCGCATCCTGGCCCGCGCCCTGCTCGAGCTGGGCCAGCGCCTGGTCGCGGAAGGCGGCGAGCGCCGGCGAGAAGGTGTCTGCCTGGATCGCCGCCATCGACCGGGCGGAGTGCTTCTCTTCGGCGCCAATGACGAGTTCCTCGACCCGACTCTGGCGGAACGGCTCGTCCCAGTCATAGGCGATGAAATGGGGGTAGTCCGGCGGCATCCAGTTGCCGTTGGCGGTGGCGAGCGCGCCATCCGCCGGGTTGACGATACGCGGCAGCGCTTCGAAGTCGAGCCAGCCCTGCCAGTCGTACAGCGCCAGCCAGCCGGGCACGGGCGCCCTGCCCTCGATCTGGTTGGCGGCATGGCGCAGCGGCACGCGGCCGGGCGCGACGAGCGCGATGTTGCCGTCGACGTCGGCTACCACCATCGACTGCATCGGCGCCACAACCTTGCGCACGGCGGCGAGGAAGTCGTCGACGCTGCGGGCGACACCGATGGCGCGGGCGCCATCGACGGTGGTGTCGTCGGCCGCCAGCGACACCCATTGCAGCGCCGCCACATGGCCGACGGGGAGGATGTCGGCAAGACCGCGATATTTGTCGGGCAGCACCGGCCCATGCCGGGTCAGGCGCCGCGTGAAGCGGACCGGCCGTTCGCCCTTGACGACAACCTCGATCTCCTCGCGCTCGAAATCGCGCCAGCCCTGCGGCGTCAGGTACTGGTTGGCATTGTCGGGATTGAGCCGTTCGACGAAGAGGTCCTGGGAATCAAGATTGGTCGTCGTCAGGCCCCAGCCGATGCGGTCGTTGCGGCCGAGCAGGTAGAGGGGCGTGCCCGGCAGCGTGCCGCCGATGATGTTGCGCGCCTGCCCGGCCTCCGCGAAGGCGAGATGCGCGAGGTAGAACACCGAGGGCGAGGTCAGGCCGAGATGCGGATCGTTGGCGAGCAGCGGCTTGCCCGATTCGGTGCGGCTGCCGGCGACCACCCAGTTGTTGGAGGCGGTCACGCCGATCGCCCATGCCAGGCCGGCCGGCGGCGCCTCGGACCGCTCGGAGCGGACGCGAAACTCGTATAGGCTGCGCAGGTCCGGCAGCGGCGGCGGGCTGTCCTTGGCGTCGTAGGGCAGCAGGTCCTCGATCTCGCGTGGCGACAGGCCGCGGGCGGCGAGCGCCATGCGGGTGATCTCGTCCTCCATGTTGGAGTCGAGCGTCAGCGCCATCACCTTCAGGATTGCCACTGACTGCCAGGGCTCCCATGGCTGCGGCGTCACCCCGAGGATTAGGAATTCCGGCGGCAGCGTGGTCTCGAACAGGCCGGTGCGACGGCCGAGATAGGCGTTGACGCCTGCGGCATAGGCCGTCAGTTCCGCCTGCCCCTCGGGCGACAGCGCCGCGAACGAAGCCCGCGAAGCGCCGGCGATGTCGAGCGTGCGCAGGAAGACATCGGTGTCGACCGTCGGCTTGCCGAACATCTCCGACAGCCGGCCCTGGGCGACCATTCTGAGCACGTGCATCTGCCACAGCCGGTCGCGGGCGTGGAGATAGCCGAGCGCGCGGGCACCGTCGTTGCGGTCGGCCGCCTCGATGTGCGGGATGCCGTGCGCATCGACGACGACGCGCGCCGGCGCCGATAGCCCGGCGATGTCGATGGCGCCACTCGCAGCCGGCACGGTCGAGGTCAGCGCGGCATAGCCCGCGAGCACGCCCATGACGGCGACGATGGCGACGACCGCCAGCCCCGCCGACAACCATTTCAAAAGCCGGCGCATTGCGTTAATCCCCTCGGGGCGTTTTGATTTCGGTTTTTCGCGGCGCAGTTTGGCAGAAAGGAAATTCGCATGGCAAGAGCGGCATTCATCGGCCTCGGCGTGATGGGCTTCCCGATGGCGGGCCACATCGCCGCGGCCGGCCACGAGGTGACCGTCTACAACCGGACGGCGGTCAGGGCGGACCGGTGGGTCGACAAGCATGGCGGCCGCGCCGCGCCGACCCCGGCGGCCGCCGTCGAGGGTTGCGACTTCGCCTTTGCCTGCGTCGGCAATGACGACGATTTGCGCTCGGTGACGACCGGCGCCGACGGCGCCTTCCAGGCGATGAAGCCGGGCTCGGTCTTCATCGACAACACAACCGCCTCGGCGGCGGTGGCGCGCGAGCTGGCACGGGCGGCCGAGGAGCGCGGCTTCGACTTCCTCGACGCGCCGGTCTCCGGCGGCCAGGCGGGAGCCGAGAACGGCGCGCTGACCGTCATGGTCGGCGGCGGCAAGGGCGCGTTCGAGCGGGCGCGACCGATCATCGACTGCTATGCGCGCATGGTCGGGTTGATGGGGCCGGCCGGCGCCGGCCAATTGACCAAGATGGTCAACCAGATCTGCATCGCCGGGCTGGTCGAGGGGCTGGCCGAGGGCATCCACTTCGCCCAGAATGCCGGGCTCGATGTCGCCGCCGTCATCGACGTCATCTCCAAGGGGGCGGCCGGCTCCTGGCAGATGGAAAACCGCTGGAAGACGATGAACGAAGGCCGCTACGACCACGGCTTCGCCGTCGACTGGATGCGCAAGGACCTCGACATCGTGCTGGCGGAGGCGCGGCGCAACGGCGCGCGGCTGCCGGTCACCGCGCTCGTCGACCAGTTCTACGGCGAAATCCAGGTCATGGGCGGGCGGCGCTGGGACACCTCCAGCCTGCTTGCCCGCCTGCGGCACGGCTAGCCGGGGCAATGGCGCGCGCGGCCTACACCTGCGAGCAGGCGCTGGCCGAACTGCGCGCGCGCGGCTCGCCGGAGAACCGCGAGGGCATGGCCCGCTTCGGCATCGCCACCGATCGCGCGCTCGGTGTCTCAGTGCGCGACATCCGCGCCGTCGGCCGCGCGATCAGCCATGACCACAAGCTGGCGCTCCAGTTGTGGGCAACGGGCATCCACGAGGCGCGCATCCTCGCCTCACTCGTCGACCGGCCGCAATGGGTGACGCGCCAGCAGATGGACGACTGGGCGGGCGATTTCGACTCCTGGGACCTGTGCGACCAGGTCTGCGGCAACCTGTTCGATCGCACGCCGTTCGCCCACGAGCGCATCATCGCCTGGGCCGCCGACGGGCGCGAATTCGTCAAGCGCGCCGCCTTCGCCATGATGGCGTGGCGGGCGGTGCACGACAAGGGCGCCATCGACGACGCGCTGACCGTCTACCTACCGCTGATCCGGCGCGAGGCGACCGACCCGCGCAACTTCGTGAAAAAGGCCGTCAACTGGGCGCTGCGCCAGATGGGCAAGGCTTCCGCGACGCTATACGCGCCGTGCCTCGCGCTCGCCCGCGACCTCGCCGACAGCGGCGACCGCACGCAACGCTGGATCGGCAAGGATGCGGTGAAGGAACTGGAGAGCGAGGCGGTGCGGGGGAGGTTGGGGGTGTGAGCTTGACGGAGGCACTCGCACCGGCCGCGTTCCCCCTCACCCCCGCCGCGCCGCCGCGATCTTCGCCACGTCGATCTTCTTCATTTCCATCATCGCGTCGAAGGCGCGCTTGGCTTCGGCGCCGCCGGCTTGAAACGCCTCGGTCAGGACACGCGGCGTGATCTGCCAGGAGACGCCCCACTTGTCCTTGCACCAGCCGCAGGCGCTCTCCTGCCCGCCATTGCCGACGATGGCGTCCCAGTAGCGGTCGGTCTCGGCCTGGTCCTCGGTGGCGATCTGGAACGAGAAGGCCTCGTTGTGCTTGAAGGCGGGGCCGCCGTTCAGCCCCATGCAGGGGATGCCGCAGACGGTGAAGTCCACGACCAGCACCTCGCCGGCCTGGGTGGAAGGGTTGTCGCTCGGCGCCCGGTGGACTGCGCCGACACGGCTGTCGGGAAAGGTCTTGGCATAGAAGCGGGCGGCCTCCTCGGCATCCTTGTCGTACCAGAGGCAGATCGTGTTCTTGGCAATCATCATTCGTCCTTTTCCCTTGGCGCCGCGCTGGCGCCCGGCCCCCGTCGCTCTCATCGAATCCATGATATTGCGGCCATCAGGTGGCGCGGCGCCGCCTCGCCAATCGGGAACGTCCGGGCCGCCCACGTGATGCGACAAGCTCACCCATGAGGATGGAAGGAGACTGCGGCGTCAGCCGCCCTTCGCCCCCGTCTCCACCACCTCGAAATCGTGGGTGATCGTCGCCGTTTTCGCCAGCATGGCCGAGGCCGAGCAGTATTTTTCGACCGACAGCGCGATGGCGCGCTCGACTTTGTTGGCCGCCAGGCCCCTGCCCTTGACGACGAAGTGCATGTGAATGCGCGTGAACACCTTCGGGTCGGTTTCGGCGCGGTCGGCGTCGATCTCGATGACGCAGTCCTCGACCGCCTCGCGGCCCCTTTCCAGGATGTGGACGACATCGAAGGCCGAGCAGCCGCCGGCGCCGATCAGCACCAGTTCCATCGGGCTCGGACCCGGCGTCCTCCCTTCGGCCCCGAACGCCGTGCCGAACACGATGTTGTGGCCGCTGCCGGACTCGCCGACGAAGGTGCGGCCCTCGACCCATTTCACGCGTGCCTTCAATGCAGTCTCCTTGCCATCACTGCGCTGTCTCTCCGGTCATGCATGTCGGCAGGGAACACCTCAGTCGCGTGCCTTGGCCGGTTTCTCCAGCACGATGTAGCTCAGCGGCAGTTGCGTCGTCTCCTTGATGCGCTCCATGGCGAAGGCCGACGACACGTCCTCGATGTCGATCTCGCTCACCAGCTTCTTGTAGAAGGCGTCATAGGCGGCGATGTCGGGCACCACCACCTTGAGCAGATAGTCGACCTGTCCGCTCATCCGGTAGAAGCTCACCACCTCGGGAAACTTGACGATCACCTCCGAGAACCGTTTCAGCCATTCGTGGTTGTGCTTGGCGGTGGTGATCGAGACGAACACGGTGACGCCGACATTGACCTTCTCCGGGTTCAGCACCGCCACCCGGCGCTCGATGATGTGGTCCTCCTCCATCTTCTGGATGCGCCGCCAGCACGGCGTCGTCGAAAGGCCGACCCGCTTGGCAATGTCGGCGACGGGCAGCGTCGCATCCTCCTGCAGGAGCGACAGGATCATCTTGTCGGTGCGGTCCATGGCGTTCACGGCCAAGCGTGGAAATTCATTCCGCATTTCTCTAATGAGGGAAACAGATTTGCACAAGCGCCAGATTGAGCCGGACTCGCGCAACGTGGCAGCGAGGCGCCGACGCGCCGGCGCCTACAGGAGCCGGCATATCCGTTCCTTGAGCACCGGCAGCAATTCGTTCTTGAACCAGGGATGGCGCTGGACCCAGGCATTGTTGCGCCAGGAAGGGTGCGGCAGCGGCAGGATCGCGGGCCGGCCGGTCGCCGCCAGGACGGCGCGCCAGTCGGTGACCGTGGCGGTAAGGTTCGAGCCGCAGAGCGGGCCGAGATGCCATTTCTGGGCGTGACGGCCGACGGCAAGCAGCAGTTCGATCTGCGGCATGGCGGCGAAGACGCGCACGCGCCAGTGGCGGGCGCATTCGCGCCTCGGCGGCAGGTCGCCGCCCTTTGCGTCGAGCCCGGGAAAGCAGAAGCCCATCGGCACGATGGCGATGCGCGCCGCGTCATAGAAGGTGGCGGCATCGACCCCCATCCACTCGCGCAGCCGGTCACCCGACGGATCGGTGAACGGCACGCCCGAGGCGTGGACGCGCGTGCCTGGCGCTTGTCCGCAGATGGCGATCCTGGCCGTCGCCGACAGCACGGCGACCGGCCGCGGCGCATGCGGCAGCGGGCGACCCGCCGGCTGCTCGACGCAGAGGCGGCAGGCGCGGATGTCGCGCATCAGACGGGCGAGCGCGCCGTCCTCCATCGCCGCTCAGCCGTCGCCGCGCGCCGCCACGCTCGGGCGGGCGACGACGGTGCCGTACCAGCGCTGTAGGTGGACGAGGTCCTCGGGAAAAGGGATGCGCGCGGGCTTCAGGAACTGGTAGCCGACGATCGCCGAGATGTCGGCGATGGTGAAGCGCTCGCCGGCCATGAACGGGCGCGAGGCCAGCTCGCGGTCGAGGAACTCCATGAATTCGCGCGCCCGCGGCCGGTTGACCTGCGCCCACTCGGCTACCTGCGGCGATTCGAGATGCGCAGCGCCCGGATGTTCGTGGCGGAAGGCGAAGGCGACCGGCATCAGGAAGCCGAACTCGACGCGCCGCTGCCACATCTCGACCAGCGCCCGGTCGCGGGCATCGACACCCATCAGCGGCGGCTCGGGATGAAGTTCCTCGAGATAGCGGCAGATGGCAACGGTCTCGGCGATCGCCGTGCCGTCTTCCAGCACCAGCACCGGCAGGCGCTGCATCGGGTTGATGCGGGTGAACGCGTCGGAGCGCTGCTCGAGCCGGTTGATGTCGACCTGGATGCGGTCGACGTCGAGCCCCTTCTCGGCCATGAATATCTGCACGCGGCGCGGGTTGGGGGCGCGGCCGCCATCGTAGAGCACCATTCCGTCGAGCTTCTTCACCGGCCGCCTCCCGCGATCCCGTTCAATTGCGAACAATATCAGTGAGCCAGCCAACGAGGCCGGTCAATGCCTGCCCGAGCCATTGCAGCAGGCCCGGACCCGCCGCCTCTCCGTGCAGGCGGCGCCACTGGCGGGGCGTTTCGAACGACAGCGCCCACAGGCCGCGCCCGGCACTGCGCGCCGAAACCTCTTCGGTGAAATAGCCGCCATCGGCGAGCGCCCAGCCGTCGCGCACCATCGCCGCGTTGAGTTCGACGCCGCGCGCGCGGCAGCGGGCGAGCAGCCGGTCGTAGCGGTCCTGCCGCGCTCCCGTGCAGGTCACCGCCGCGGAGCCGATCAGCCGGGCGAGGTGGTCGCGCGCCGCGCGCCCGCATTCGACCGTGGCCGCTCCGTCCCGGCAGAGCTGGGTCAGTTCCGGCGCGTCGATGCCGACGAGGCGCACGCGGCGCCCGCCGAAGCGCAGGCTGTCGCCATCGGCCACCTGCGCCCGCCCCGACACTTCCCCTTCGTCGACACGCGACAGCCAGGCCGCCGCCAGCGCCAAGGCGGCCAGCAGCGTGAAGCCGATGGCGACATCGGCCAGCCGTCGCGTGGCGGAGCGCCGCCCCGCCCCCGCCCGTTCGCGCCTCGATCTCGGCAAATCCATGATTCCTAACAGGATGTTAACCAAGACCGGCTAATCATGACAGGCAATCCCCGCGGATCGAGTACGGCTCCCGCCGATGAGTGGCAATAGATCGGAATCCTCCGACAAGATCATCGTCGACCGCACCCGCAGGCGCAGCCCGGCGGCGCGCCTGGTCACCGATCTGCGCCAGCGGGCCATGAACGGTTCCGGCGCGCAGATCGAATACCAGCGCGAGCTGATGGTCAGCTTCGCCGAAAACCACCGCAACGCCTTCGCCATCCTGCCCGCCTTCATCGCGCTGGTCGCCCTCATCGCCGCCTCCTATGTCGGCGTGGTGCCGTCCGTCTACTGGTTCCTGCTCACCTCGCTGGTCTACGGGCTGATGGCGGCACTTGCCGCGCGCTTCCTGCGCGAGCCGCGCGAGGAGATCGCCGTCGCCCAGTGGCGCCGGACGTTCCTGTTAGTGCAGGCGATGATCGCCTTCGTGTGGATGATGTTCGCCCTCTACGGCTGCATGACCTGCACCGACAATTCCTACGCCATCATCCAGTTCTCCTCGATCCTGGTCTTCCAGGCGATCACCATGATCCTGTCCTACGGGATGGGCTGGAGCCTTCTCGTCACCTCGGCGCCGCCGACGCTGGCGCTGACCCTGCGCTTCGTTCTCTCCTACGAGCCGGTGATGATGCTGATGGCCGGCATCCTTGTCGCCGCGCAGGCCTTCTTCTTCCTGCTCGGCATCCGGCTCAAGCGCTCGGTATTGTCGATCCTGTTGCACAAGGCCGAAAAGGAGAGCCTCATCGCCGAACTGGAGACGGCGCGCTCGATCTCGGAGGAGGCACGCCGGCGGGCCGAGGAGGCCAACCTCGCCAAGTCGCGCTTCCTGGCGACGATGAGCCACGAGTTGCGCACTCCGCTCAACGCGATACTGGGCTTCTCGGAGGTGATGAACAACGAGGTGCTGGGGCCGATCGGCAACGAATCGTACAAGGAATATGTCAGCGACATCCACAATTCGGGCCAGCACCTGCTCAACGTCATCAACGAAATCCTCGACCTGTCGCGCATCGAGGCCGGCCGCTACGAGCTGAACGAGGAGGCGTTGCGGCTCGCCCATGTCGTCGACGAGGCCTGCCACATGATCCAGCTCAAGGCGCGGGCCAAGAACATCGCCGTCGTCACCCAGTACGAGGAGGACCTGCCGCGCATCTGGGCCGACGAGCGCGCCGTGCGCCAGGTGGCGCTGAACCTGTTGTCGAACGCGCTGAAATTCACGCCGCCCGGCGGCACCATCTGGGTCAAGGTCGGCTGGACCAGCACCGGCGGCCAGTACCTGTCGGTCAAGGACACCGGCCCCGGCATTCCCGAGGAGGAAATCCCGGTGGTGCTGTCGACCTTCGGCCAGGGCTCGATCGCCATCAAGAGCGCCGAACAGGGCACCGGCCTCGGGCTGCCGATCGTGCAGGCGCTGATGCACATGCATGACGGGCGCTTCGAACTGCGCTCCAAGCTGCGCGAGGGCACCCAGGTCATCGCCTCGTTCCCGCGCTCGCGCGTGCTGGAGATCATGCCGCCGGTCGCCAACGACGCGCCGGGCAAGCAGCGGCCGCGCTCGATCCGCACCATGCGCAAGCACGCCTGAAGGGGGCGCCCCGGTCACCCAAAGGTCATGCCGCCTGCCCCCGCCTGCCCTTGTCTTTTGGCGATCGATGGTTACCTGTTGCAGGCGAACCAGGCCAGGAAGACCCGTGAAATCGCCCTGCATCCTTGTCTGCTCCATCGACATGGCCACCGGCTACTGTTTCGGCTGCGGGCGCACGCGTGACGAGATCGCCGGGTGGATGGACTACAGCGACGCCGAGCGCGAGGCGATCATGGCCGGCCTGCCCGACCGCCTGGCCAGGGTGGCGCGGCCGCCGCGCCGCGAGACCCGGCGCCGGCGGCTCGCCCGCGAACGCGCCGCGGGAGGTGGCGGGCGATGATGCGCGCCAACCTGTTCTGGATCGTCGTCGGCATCGTCGGCGCCACCCTGCTGCTACTGGTCCTGCGCGCCGATACCGGCAGCCTGTTCGGCATGACCGACGACAATTTCGCGCGCATGGTCTATCTCGGCATCTGGGCGCTGGTGATCGCCGTCGCCGTTCTGCCCGGCCGCGCCCGCTGGCGCGATGCTGCACGCAACG
Source organism: Alphaproteobacteria bacterium (assembly GCA_016861165.1). Taxonomy (GTDB): domain Bacteria; phylum Pseudomonadota; class Alphaproteobacteria; order Rhizobiales; family Rhizobiaceae; genus BOKV01. Next base: position 30,865 of record BOKV01000001.1, read on the forward strand.
CGGCGCTGTGGCTGGCGATCGTCCTCGTCCTCGTCGCCGTCTACCTCTACCGCTACGAGCTGCAGGATTTCGGCGCCCGGCTGAGCGGCGGGCTGCTGCCGGGCAGCCCGGTGTCGACGACCTCGGCCGACGGGCGCACCCTGATCACCCTGGTGCGCGCGAGCGACGGCCACTTCCACGCCCGCGGGCTGGTCAACGGCGAGGCTGTGCGCCTGCTGGTCGACACCGGCGCCTCGGTGGTGGTGCTGACCGACGCCGACGCGCGCCGCGCCGGCTTCGACACCAGGCTGCTGACCTACACCGTGCCGGTGACCACCGCCAACGGCACGACCACCGCCGCCCGGGTGACGATCGGGGAACTGGCGATCGGCGAGATTTCGCGGCGCGGCCTGGCGGCGATGGTGGCGCGCCCCGGCGCGCTCGATACGAGCCTGCTCGGCATGAACTTCCTGGCGACGCTGACGGCCTTCGAAATCCGCGGCGACCGCCTGATCCTGACCGACTGAACCGCAGGCTTGGAACCGTTTGGCCACGACCTGGCGTTTTCTTGGGCAGGTGATGTATCTTGACGATATCATATGTGGGAAGACGCGATGCGTACGTTGGTGGACATCAAGGAGCCGCAGCTCCGGCTTCTCGACCAGTTGGCGAGGAAGCAGAAGAGATCGCGGGCCGCCTTGATCCGCGATGCGGTCGACGATTACCTGGAGAGACGAACCGCCAAGGAGCCCCCGGCCGCCTTTGGCCTGTGGGGAGAGCGCGCGATCGATGGACTTGACTACCAGGACAAGATCCGGAGCGAATGGTGAAGGCCCTGTTCGACACGAACATCCTCGTCGACTTTCTCAATGCCGTGCCGCAAGCACGCGACGAAATGGATCGTTGCCGGCAACGGGCCGTCAGTATCGTCACCTGGATGGAAGTCCTGGTCGGCGCCGACAGCACCGTCGAAGCGGCGACGCGCGCGTTTCTTGATGGCTTTGAGATCGTTCCGCTCGACAGTGCGGTCGCCGAGCGCGCCGTGACGCTCAGAAGGGAGTTCAGAACAAAGCTCCCCGACGCGGTGGCCTGGGCTTCGGCCGACATCCACTCGATGCTACTGATCACCCGCGACCGCCAAGGCTTTCCGACCGATCTGCCCGGCATCCGCATTCCCTACAGCCTGTGACAATCGAGGCCCTGGCGTGAACTTCCCGGCGACGCTGACGGCCTTCGAAATCCACGGCGACCGCCCGGTCCCGACCTATGAACGGCGCCCGGATCAGCCGGCGAGGCTGTAGAAGAAGCGGGCCGAGACGATCAGCAGGAACAGGCCGAAGCCCACTTCGAGCTGGCGGCGCGACAGCCGGTGGGCGACACCCACGCCGAGCGGCGCGAAGGCGAGCGTCAGGGGAATCGTCACCGCCACCATGATCAGGTTGACGAAGCCCAGCGACAGCACCGGCAATCCGGCCTCGCCCCAGCCGGCCCACACATAGCCGAACATGCCGGGGATCGAGATCAGCACCCCGACGCCCGAGGAAGTGGCGACCGACTGCAGCATCGGCCGGCCGTAGAGCGTCATGAAGGTGTTGTTGAAGATGCCGCCACCGATGCCCATGAAGGTAGAGAAGAAGCCGATGATGAAGCCGGCCACCGATCGGATCGGGTTGCCCGGGATGTCGGCGCCGATGCGCCAGTTCTCGCGCGCCAGCAGCAGCTTGAGGCCGACGAGGGTGGTGATGACGGCGAAGATGCCCCTGAGGCCGGCGCCGGACAGATAGGCGGCGATGATCGAGGCAGCGACGACGCCAACCGGCACCGGTACGACGAAGGTGCGCAGCAGGCCGGTGTCGACGGCGCCGCGCGCCAGGTGCGAACGGAACGAGCGCAGCGATGTCGGCACGATGATGGCGAGCGAGGTGCCGACCGACAGGTGCATGCGGATCGCCTCATCGACGCCGATGGCGCCGAGCACCTGGTAGAACACCGGCACCAGCACGGCGCCGCCGCCGATGCCGAACAGGCCGGCGAGGAAGCCGGCGACCGCGCCGGCGGCGACCATTGCGGCAAGGAACGGAACAAGGTCGGCGAGCGCCGGCATCACATGCATGAGGTTCGCGCAGGCGGGGAGAACGGGCCCGAGCCCTGACCATCGGCCGCGCATCCCCCTTGGCGCGGCCGACAATTGCGTTAGGCGGCCGCCGGCGCCGCGTCAAGGCATATGGCGGCGAAGGCCCGGGCGATCAGTTGCGGTTCGGCGTCGGCCCGGGTCGCCTCGTCCGACAGCGTCTGGCGCCAGCGCCTGGCGCCGGGCAGGCCCGAGAACAGCCCGGCCATGTGGCGCGTGACATGGTGGAGGCGGCCGCCGCCGGCGATGACGCGGGCCGCATAGTCGCTCATCGCCTCGATCAGCTCGGGCCATGCGATCGGCGGTCGGGGGTCGCCGTAGAACCGGCGGTCGACCTCGCGCAGCAGGCCCGGGTCGTGATAGGCGGCCCGGCCCAGCATGACGCCGTCGAGCGCCACAGGCCCGCGCGCCATTTCGCGCAGCGCCGTTTCGAGGTCCGCCAGCCCGCCATTGAGGCCGATGAACCGGTCGGGGTTTTCCGCCTTCAACCGGCGCACCCGCGCGTAGTCGAGCGGCGGCAGGTCGCGGTTCTGCTTCGGGCTCAGGCCCTGCAGCCAGGCCTTGCGCGCATGGACCCACAGCCCATCGGCGCCGGCCTGCCAGACCGCTCCGGCGAGCGCATCAAGCGCCGGGCCGGTATCCTGGTCGTCGACGCCAAGCCGGCACTTGACCGTGACCGGCACCGCCACGGCTTCCTTCATCGCCGCCACCAGCCGGTCGACCAGGGCCGGCTGGCGCATCAGGCAGGCGCCGAAGGTGCCCGACCGCACCCGGTCGGACGGGCAGCCGACATTGAGGTTGATGGCGTCGTAGCCGAACGATTCGGCGATCCGCGCCGCCTCGGCCAGGCGGGCCGGGTCGGCCCCGCCGAGCTGCACGGCGACCGGGTGCTCGGCCGGGTCGAGGGCGAGCAGGCGCCGCCGATCGCCGTGGATAACCGCGTCGGCGACGATCATCTCGGTGAACAGCAGCGCCCGGCGCGTGAGCTGGCGGTGGAAGAACCGGCAATGGCGGTCGGTCCAGTCCATCATTGGCGCGATGGCGAAGGCGGCTTGGTTTCTCAGGTCTACATGCTGCATCGGAATGAGCCGGATCGTTGCCAGGCGCCAGTTGATCGCGCGGCTTGGTAGCGCCGCCGCGCCGCCACCACAAGGCCCGGTGCGATCAACGCGCGATCAACGCGCGATCAACGCACGATCAGCACCGAGACCCTGGCGTGGCGAACCACGCGCGCCGCGTTCGTCCCGATCAGATAGTCCTCGGGCCCCGGCGTCGCGGCCGACATGACAATGAGGTCGGCCCCGGTGACCTCCGCGAAATGCAGGATCTGGCGATAGATCGAGCCGTGGCCGACGATGTGGCGGTGCTTGATCTCGGCCGGCACGTGCTGCCGGGTGAAGTCGTGCAGGGCCTTGTCGGCCGCGGCAAGCGCCTGCTTTTCATGCTCCTTGGGGAAATAGCCGCCGACGATCGACATGCCATAGTCCGGCACGATCGTCAGCACATGCAGGTGCGCGTCGAACAGGCGCGCATATTCGACCGCCACCGCGATGGCGCGCTGTTCCGTCGCCGGGCTGCCAAGGTCGATCGAAACCAGGATGTTCCTGTACATTGCGGGCCTCGTTCAGGCGGCCTTGGGATTGCCGAATGGGGTGCCTCCGCGCCGGCGCTGGACGAACACCACCAGCGCGAAGATCAGGAAGCCGGGGACATAGAAGACCTCGCGCGGCAGGCGCTCGGCCTCGATCTCGACCTCGGTGATGCGCACCGGCGGGTCACCGTAGAAGTCGAGCCGGCCCAGCGCGCGGCTGGCAAGGCTGTTGGGGTCGGTCGGCTCATCGAGGTTGGCAAGGCCGTTATCCATGATGACGTTGAGACCGATCGCCCGCTCGAAGCGCTCCTCGCCGGTTCCTGCCTTCGGTCCCAGCTCGAACGCCATGGTGCGCGAGACCATGCGGTTCGGATCGTTGAAGTCCGGCCCGACGATGACCAGCCGGACCACCGCGTCGTCTTCGGCCTCGCCGACCACCTGGAAAAGCTGCTCCGGCGCCACGCCGCGATAGGGGGCCTGGACAAGATCGAGGAAGAAGCCCGGCCGCAGCAGCATGAAGGTGACCAGCAGCAGCGCCAGCGATTCCCAGAGGCGGGAACGGGCCATGAAGAAGCCTTGCGTCGCCGCCGCAAAGACCAGCATGGCGAGTGTCGCCTTGACGAAGATCCAGATCGCCCCGAAGACGCCCACGCCGATCAGCAGCAGGTCGGTGTTGAACACGAAGATGAAGGGCAGGAGGACCGTGCGCAGCGAATAGAAGAACGCGGTGAAGCCGGTGCGGATCGGGTCGCCGCCGGATACGGCGGCCGCCGCGAAGGAGGCAAGCCCCACCGGCGGCGTCACGTCCGCCATGATGCCGAAATAGAAGACGAAAAGGTGGGCGGCGATCAGCGGAATGATGACGCCATTGGCCGCCCCCAGTTCGACGATCACCGGGGCCATCAGCGAGGAGACGACGATATAGTTGGCCGTGGTCGGCAATCCCATGCCGAGCACCAGGCTGATGGCTGCGGTGAACAGCAGGATCAAGAGGATGTTGCCGCCGGACAGGAACTCGACGAACTCGGCCATGACCTGGCCGATGCCGGTCAGCGTCACCGTGCCGACGATGATGCCGGCGGCCGCGGTGGCGCAGGCGATGCCGATCATGTTGCGCGCGCCGGCGATCAGGCCGACGATGAGGTCCTGACCGCCTTCGCGCATGGCCGCCGCCCGCTCGCTGGCCTGCAGTCCGCGGAAGAACGCCTTGAGCGGCTTCTGGGTGAGGATGATGACGATCAGCAGCACGACCGCGTAGAAGGCCGACAGCCCCGGCGAGTAGCGCTCGATCATCAGGAACCAGACCAGCACGAACAGCGGAAGCAGGTAGTGCAGCCCCGTGCGCAGCACCTCGCCGGCGACCGGCAGCCTGACCACCGGGGCGTTCGGATCGTCGAGCTCGAGGTCCGGCGACCTGGCAGCGTACCAGATTAGCGCCACGTAGACGACGAGCAGGATGGCGACCAGCAGTGGCGCCGAGATGAAGGGCAGCAATTGCTGGACGAGCTTGACGAACCAGTAGATGGCACCGGCGAGGACGACGATGGAAGCCGCCACGATGCCGGTCCTCAGCAGCGCCTGCGTGCGGGTCGTCGACACCGGCTTGGGCAGCATCGGCATGTCGTTCCTCACCGCTTCCAGATGCACCAGGTAGAGCAGCGCGATGTAGGAAATGACGGCTGGAAGGAAGGCGTGCTTGATCACCTCCAGATAGGAAATGCCGACATATTCGACCATCAGGAACGCCGCCGCGCCCATGACCGGCGGCATGATCTGGCCGTTGACCGAACTGGCCACCTCGACCGAGCCGGCCTTTTCCGAGGTGAAGCCGACCCGCTTCATCAGGGGAATCGTGAAGGTGCCGGTGGTCACGACATTGGCGATGGAGGAGCCCGAGATCAGGCCGGTCATCATCGAGGCGAGCACGGCCGCCTTGGCCGGCCCGCCGCGCAGATGGCCGAGCAGCGCGAAGGCGAGCTTGATGAAGAAATTGCCGGCGCCGGCGCGGTCGAGCATCGACCCGAACAGGACGAAGAGAAAAACGAAGGACGTGGAAACGCCGAGCGCGACGCCGAACACGCCCTCCGACGTCAGCCACATGGTGCTCATGGCGCGGCTGACAGTCGCGCCGCGCCATTGCAGCATGTCGGGCAGCCAAGCGGCATTGCCGAAGAACACGTAGAGGAGGAAGACGATGGCGACGACGACCAGCGGTGGTCCGAGCGCGCGGCGGGTCGCCTCCAGAAGGAGGATCAGGCCAAGCGCGGCGGCGACGATGTCGCTGCGGATCGGCAGGCCGGGCCGCTGCGACAGCTCGCGATAGAACCAGAAGATGTAAAGCGCGCAGCCGGCCGCGGCGATCGCCAGCACCCAGTCGGCTACCGGAATGCGGGCGCGCGGGCTCGCCCGGAACGCCGGATAGGCGGTGTAGGCGAGCAGCAGGGCGAAGGCGAGGTGGATCGAGCGCGCCTCGGCGGCGTTGAGCGTCAGCGACAGGCCGGTGGCCGACGACAGCAGAAACGGCAGCGGCGAGGCGATGTAGAGCTGGAACAGCGACCAGCACAGGGCCAGGCCGGCAAGGATGTAGCCCGATATGCCGGCGGGGTCGCGGGCGCCGGTATCGGTCGCGGCGACGAGGTCCTTCAGTTCCTCATCGCTCAGGCCCGGCGAGGCGGCGCCGTCCGGTTTCCTGCTCTCGACCATCCGTCCCCCTCCCCGTCAATCGGCGCCACATCGTCGGCCGACGGCGTCCCCCCGCGAACGAACGGGCGCCCGGCACGGGCGCCCGTTGTGATGCCCTACTGGAGCCAGCCTTGCTCCTTGTAGTATTTCTCGGCACCCGGATGGAGCGGGGCCGAGTTGCCCTGGCTGACCATGCGCTGCGGATCGAGATTGGCCAGCGCCGGGTGCAGCGCCTTGAACGCGTCGAAATCGGCGAACACCGCCTTGACGAATTCGTACACCACTTCGTCGGGCACGTTCGCCGAAGTGACGACGGTCGCGCCGACGCCGAAAGTGCTGACGTCGTTCGGGTTGCCGCGATACATCCCGCCGGGGATGGTGGCCTTGAAGTAGTATGGATTGTCGGCGACCAGCTTGTCGATCTCCGGGCCTTCCGCCGCGGCGATCACGCTGTCGCAGGAGGTCGTGGCCTCCTGAATGGAGCCGGCGGGATGACCGACCGTGTAGACGAAGGCGTCGACATTGTTGTCGCACAGCGCTTGGCTCTGCTCGGCCGGGGCGAGTTCGGAGGCGAGCGCGAAATCGGACATCGTCCAGCCCTTCTCGGCCATCAGCAGTTCCATCAATGCCCGCTGGCCGGAACCGGGATTGCCGACATTGACGCGCTTGCCCTTCAGCTCATCGAGCTTGGTGATGCCTGAATCGGAACGCGCAACGATGGTGAGCGGCTCGGCATGCAGCGAAAAGACGGCGCGCAGATCGGCGTGGGCGCCGCCTTCGGTGAAACCGGCCTTGCCGTTATAGGCATTGTACTGGACATCGGACTGGACGACGCCGAACTCCAGTTCGCCGGCCTTGATGGCATTGACGTTGAAGACCGAGCCGCCGGTCGATTCCACCGAGCAGCGGATGCCGTGCTCCCGGCGCGTCTGGTTCATGAGGCGGCAGATGGCGCCGCCGACCGGATAGTAGACGCCGGTCACGCCGCCGGTGCCAACCGATACGAAGCGTTGCTCCTGGGCCGTGGCGCCCGCGGCAAAAATGGCGCCGCCAAGCAACGCCGCCAGCACCACGCCGGTTGTCGTATTTGGCTTCATCGTCGTTCTCCCTTCTTGTCATCGGCCCGTGCGGGCCCTGGAATGATCGGCCGGGTTTCGCATGCCGCCGGTTCAACGCAAGGCGGCGGGTTGGCTCCTCCCTTCATGGCTGGCCTGGCAGGCGGCATCGACCGCATCGCCGAGGCGTTCCACAATCGTGTCGATGACGTGCGCGTCGCTGATGAAAGGCGGTGCGATCAGGACATGATCGCCGCTGGCGCCATCGATGGTGCCGCCGGCCGGGTAGACCAGCAGGCCACGCGCCATCGCCTCGTTCTTGACGCGCGCATGCAGCCTGAGCGCCGGGTCGAACGGCGCCTTGGTTGAACGGTCGTCGACGAGTTCAAGGCCGAGCAGCAGGCCGCGCCCGCGGATGTCGCCGACATGGGGGTGGTTGCCGAAACGCTCGCCGAGACGCCGGCGCAGGCGCTCGCCCATGTCGCGCACATTGGCCAGCAGGTCATCGCGCGCGATAACCTCCTGGACGGCCAGCGCGGCGGCGCTGGCCATCGGATGGCACATGTAGGTGTGGCCATGCTGGAACAGGCCGGAACCGCTGGCGAAAGCGTCGTAGATGCGTCGCGACAGCAGGACGGCCCCGATCGGCTGGTAGCCGCCGGCTAGGCCCTTGGCGACGGTCATCAGGTCGGGGGCGACACCGTCCTGCTCGCAGGCGTGAAGCGTGCCGGTCCGGCCCATGCCGCACATCACCTCATCGAGTATGAGAAGAATGCCGTGGCGGTCGCAGATTTGACGAATGCGGCGCAGATAGCCGCTGACGGCCGGCACCGCGCCGGCGGTCGCCCCGACCACCGGCTCGGCGATGAAGGCCATCACCGTATCGGCGCCCAGTTCGGCGACCTTTTGTTCCAGCGCCTGCGCGGCGCGCTCGCCATAGGCTTCCTCGGATTCGTCCGGTCGCTGGTGACGGTAGGCGTAGCAGGGGTCGATATGGTGGGTCTCGATCAGCAGCGGGCGGAACTGCGCGCGACGCCACTCATTGCCACCCGCGGCAAGTGCTCCAAGCGTGTTGCCGTGATAGCTCTGCCGGCGGGCGACGATATGGCGCCGCTGCGGCTGACCGATCTCGACGAAGTACTGGCGCGCCATCTTGAGGGCGGCCTCGACCGCTTCCGAGCCGCCGGAGACAAGATAGACATGGCTGATGCCGTCGGGCGCGTCGGCGACCAACCGTTCCGCCAGGGCTTCGGCCGGGGCGTTCGAGAAGAAGCTGGTATGGGCGTAGGCGAGCCGGTCGGCCTGCCGGTGCAGGGCGGCGATCACGTCCGGATGGCCGTGGCCGAGGCAGGACACGGCCGCGCCGCCCGAGGCGTCGAGATAGGCGCGGCCAGCCTCGTCGAACAGTTCGACGCCGCGGCCCGAAACGGCAACGGGAAGCGCCTGGCCGATCTGACGGTGGAGAATGCAGGTCATGGCGCCCTCGCCGGCGGCGGCTGGTAGTGGATGCCCATGGCGGCAAGCTGGCTCTCCGTGCGCGCAATCCCGGCAAGCGCCGCCTTGCCGCGCCGGCCGGCGATCAGCGTCACCAGAATCTCGCCAACCGCGAATGCCGGAGCCATGGTGTGAAAGAAGGACGGGCTGTCGGTGGTGACCTGGACCGCGTGGTCGGCGAGCCGGGCGATCGGCGACACCCGGCTGTCGGTGATGGCCAGCACAGGCACGCCCCGCTGCCTGGCGAGCCGTGCTGCCTCGACCGTTGCGCGCGTATACGGCGCGACGCTGACGGCGAGAAGCACGTCGCGCCGCTCGGCATGGCGCAGCGCATCGAGGTCCGACGCCGAGGCGCGGTCGACAAGGACAACCTGCTCGCCGAGAAACTCCAGCATATAGGCAAGCTGCGCCGCAACGGCGTTGCTCGACCGCAGCCCGAGACAGTAGATGCGCCGGGCTTTCGCGACGGCCTCCGACACGGCGATGAGCGCCGCGGCCTGCTCGCTCTCGGCAAGCCGCGCCACTCCGGCCGCCAGGCTGTGCGCCATCTCGGCGACCAGGGCCGCGGCTCCCGTCTCCCTCTGGCGCGCGACCTGAATGTTGGCCTTGCCGGCAAAACCGAGCGAGCTGCGGCGCAACTGGTCGGCCGCGACGGCGCGAATCTCCTCATAGCCGGCATAGCCGAGGCGCTTGGCGAGCCTGGTCATCGTCCATGGCTGGACGCCGGCGCGCCGGGCCTGCTCGCGCATCGACAGCAGCGCCACGTCGTCGGAGTGATCGAGCATGTAGCGCGCCGCCACGCCAAGCTGCGCGGGCAGCCGGTCGAACTCGGCCACGATCCGGTCAGCAAGCTGAGATTGCGGGTCCATGTCGGGACAAACGATAGACCGGCGAGGCAAACAATGCAACAAAGGTTGCCGCATCTCGACATGATGCAACATATGAAGGTTCGGAGCAGGGCATGGTCAGACCAACCGCGATCGCGATCGCGCCCAACGGCGCGCGCAGGACGAAGGCCGATCATCCGCGGCTGCCCATGACGCCCGAGGAAATTGCCGCGGAGGCCGCCCGGTCGCTCGATGCCGGAGCCGCGATGCTGCACCTGCACGTTCGCGACCGGCAAGGCCGGCATCTGCTTGACGCATCAGCCTATCGTCAGGCGACTGCCACGATCCGCTCGGCCGTGGGACAGCGGCTGGTGGTTCAGATCACCACCGAGGCGGCCGGCAGCTACGGGCCCGACACGCAGATGGCCGTCGCGCGGGCGGCCCGGCCCGAGGCCGTTTCGTTGGCATTGCGCGAACTGGTCGCCGACGCCGCGCACGAAAAGGCCTTCGCGGCATTCATGGAATGGCTGGCCCGCGAGGCGGTGATGACCCAGATCATCCTCTACGACGCGGCCGACGCCGCCAGGCTCGCCGATCTTCGCCGGCGTGGGCTCGTCGGCGGCGACACGGTGCACGTCCTCTACGTGCTGGGCCGCTACGCAGCCGGACAGACCAGCGAGCCGGCCGACCTCCTCCCCTTCCTTGCCGCCGCCGCGCCGCTGCCGGTCGATTTCATGGTCTGCGCGTTCGGGGCACGCGAGACCGCGTGCGTGACGGCCGGCGCCCTGTTCGGCGGCGACATGCGCGTCGGCTTCGAGAACAACCTGCTGCTGCCGGACGGGCGTGTCGCGCCCGACAATGCCAGCCTGGTCAGTGCGGCCGCGTCGGCGGTCGCAAGCTGCGGGATACCGCTCGCGGACGCCGACGCTTTGCGGGCCAGATGGCTGCCTCGACGATGAGCCCGCGCCGGCGCGGGCCTCGCGCGGGCGGGGCAACATCACGACAGGTCGTCGCGGCGCGCCGGCGCCCGGCGTGAAGCGCCGCGCCGCCGCCTCAGGCGGTCGGCAGCCGGTAGTCCTTGAACTGCTCGCGCAATGTGATCTTCTGGATCTTGCCGGTCGCCGTGTGCGGTATCTCGTCGACGAAGGCCACGTCGTCGGGCAGCCACCACTTGGCGCATTTGCCGGCCATGTAGTCGATCAGCGCCTCGCGCGTCACCGTGCGGCCCGGCTTCCTGACGACGATCAGCAGCGGCCGCTCGTCCCATTTGGGATGGGCGACGCCGATCACCGCCGCCTCCGCCACGTCGGGGTGGCCGATGGCGAGGTTTTCCAGTTCGATGCTCGAAATCCACTCGCCGCCGGACTTGATCACGTCCTTGGCGCGGTCGGTGATCTGCATGTAGCCGTTCTGGTCGATATGGGCGACGTCGCCCGTATCGAACCAGCCGTCGGCGTCGAACTGGTCAGCGCCGGCGCCGCCATAATAGCTCGACGCCACCGCCGGCCCGCGCACCTTGAGCCGGCCGAAGGTCTTGCCGTCCCAGGGCAGCTCGTTGCCGTCGTCGTCGGTAATCCTCATCTCGACGCCGAAGGGCGGATGGCCCTGCTTTTCCTTGATGTCGAGCCGGGCGTCTCCTTCGAGGCCGGCATATTCGGGCTTGAGCGAGCCGAGCGAGCCGAGCGGGCTCATCTCGGTCATGCCCCAGGCGTGCACGACCTCGACGCCGTAGTTCTTCTCGAACTTCTCGGTCATGGCGCGCGGGCAGGCCGAGCCGCCGATGACGACGCGCTTGAGATGCGGCAGCTTCTTGCCAGTCTCCTCCAGGTGCTGGAGCAGCATCAGCCACACCGTCGGCACGGCGGCGGTGAAGCTCACCTTCTCGGTGTCGAGCAGTTCGTAGATCGACTCGCCATCCATCCTGCCGCCCGGCATGACCAGCTTGGCCCCGATCAGCGGCGCCGTCTGGGCCAGCCCCCAGGCATTGGCATGGAACATCGGCACCACCGGCAGGATGACGTCGCGCGAGTTGACCCCCATCGCGTCGGGCTGGGCCGCCATCATCGCGTGCAACACGTTGGAACGGTGCGAATAGACGACGCCCTTCGGATCACCCGTGGTGCCCGAGGTGTAGCACATGCCGCAGGCCTCGTTCTCGTCGAGGCTCACCCAGTCGAAGTCGCCGTCAGCCCCGGCCAGCCAGTCCTCATAGGCGACGACGTTGGCGAGCGCGGTCGCCGGCAGGTGGGCGCCATCGGTCAGTACGATCACGCGCCCGAGCGATGGCACCGACGAAGCGATCTTCTCGACGATCGGCAGGAAGGTCAGGTCGACGAACAGGCAGCGGTCCTCGGCATGGTTCATGATCCAGGCGATCTGCTCGGGAAACAGCCGCGGGTTGAGGGTGTGGTAGACGCCGCCCATGCCCATGATGCCGTACCAGGTCTCCAGGTGGCGGGCGGTGTTCCAGGCAAGCGTGGCGATGCGGTCGCCACGCCGGTAGCCGTCGGCGGCGAGCCGCTGGGCGACCCTGAGCGCCCGCGCCCGCGCCTCGCCATAGGTGGTGCGCACGATCGGCCCCTCCACCGAACGCGACACGATCTCGCGCCGGCCGTGCTGGCGGGCGGCATGGTCGATGATCTTGTGGCAAAGCAGCGGCCAGTGCTGCATCAGTCCGAGCATGCGTCTCCTCCACCTGCTGTCGGCGCGGCCGGCCGGAGTCGGCGGCACCGCCGTCATCGCTCCCGTCGGTCTACTGCGCCCGTCATCAATACGGCCGGCCGCCCGAAGATCAAGTGCCGCGTGGGCTGCAAGAGCGCTCAAGCCCTGACAACACGATGCGCCCCGTCCAAGGGCTGCCGCCAGACGAGATCGCCGCGCCCGACCATGTAGTTGACATGGGCGTGGACTTCGCTGAAGGCGAAGCCGAACTGGTGCGGGTCGAGCGGCCGCGGGAACAGCACCGGCACCAGTTCGGCCACCGAGCAGGGACGCGCGGCGGCGGCCTCACCGATCAGCGCGCAGCGTGCCATGTGGTGGGCGACCAGTTCGTCGATGCGCACGGGCAGGCCGCCGAACGGCAGCTGATGGCCGGGCAGCACGAAGGCATCGCCCGGCAGCTCCGCCTTGAGGCGGGCGAGCGAGCGCAGATAGAGCCCGAGCGGGTCGCCGGTCGGATCGACGGCCCAGACGCTGACATTGGGCGTGATCTTGGCCAGCACCTGGTCTGCGGCCAGGAACAGGCGGTCGGTGGGATTGTAGAGCATGACCTGCTCGGGCGCGTGGCCGTCGCCGGTCAGCACCTGGAACGGCCGGCCGCCGATCTGAAGCGTGTCGCCGGCAACGATGCGGCGAAAGGTCGGGGGCAGCGGCCGCACCATCTTCAGGTAATGATGACCCTGGGTGGCAACCAGCTCGGTCGTGGCGCGATCGAGCCCGTGCTCCAGGTAGAAGTCGCGATAGACCTGCGCTTCGAGCGCGCCCGGGCTGAGCGAGATGTTGAGGCAGCCGAGCCAGGTGGTCTGGCTGGTCAGCAGCGGCAGGTCGAAGCGCTCGCACAGCCAGCCGGCCAGGCCGATATGGTCGGGATGCAGATGCGTCACGATCAGCCGGGTCAACCGCCGGCCGGCGAGCGGGCCGGCGGCCAGCGCCTCCCAGGCCGCCTCGCTCGCCGCATTGCCGATGCCGGCGTCGACGACCGCCCAGCCGTCGCCATCGTCGATCAGATAGATGTTGACGTGGTCGAGACGGAACGGCAGCGCCAGCCGCGCCCACAGCACACCCGGCGCCACCTCGATGACCTCACCGGGTCGTGGTGGCTCGACAAAGGGATAGTCAAGGGTCGGTTCGAGTGCTCGGCTGTCCACGACAGGTGCCCCGCTGAATGTTCAATCCCAGTCCTATCGGGGCAATCGCGACCAAAGGCAAGCCCGCCCGCACGGCCGGCTGACAAGGGCGGAGCGCATCCGGTGTCAGCCCGAATAGCTGGCGGTCGACAGCTCGTCGAGCTCACGGCGCAGGCGCTCGGCCTCCTCGGCCTGCGGCGTGACAAAGCGGGCGAAGATGAGATAGGCGACAGGCGTCAGGAAAAGCGTCGCCAGCGCGGCGAGGCCAAGCCCGCCGACGATCACCCAGCCAAGCGCGATGCGCGCCTCGGCGCCGGCCCCGCTCGCCAATACCAGCGGCAGCCCGCCGAAGATGGTGGAAACCATGGTCATCATCACCGGGCGCAGCCGCCTGACCGCGGCCTGCTCGATCGCCGCGCGCACACCGAGCCCGGCATTGCGCAGCTGGTTGGCGAATTCGACAATGAGGATGCCGTTCTTGGCCATGATGCCGACCATCATGACAAAGCCGATCTGGCTGTAGACGTTGAGGCTGGTGCCGGTGAACCACAGCGCGAACACGGCGCAGGCGAGCCCGAGCGGCACGGTGAACATGATGATGAGGGCGCTGACGAAGCTCTCGAACTGGGCGGCCAGCACCAGCAGCACGACGACGATGGCGAAGGCGAAGGTGCGGCCCATGCTGCTCGACGTCTCGTCCAGCGTGGCCGCCTCGGCGAGCGGGATCAGCCGACCGCCGGGCGGCAGCAGCGGCGCGGCCAGCTCCTCGGCCCGATTCATTGCATCGCGCAGCGCGAAGTCCGGCGTCAGGCCCGCCGTCACCGAGACGGCGCGAAGCTTCTGTTCGCGCGAAAGCGATGGCGCCACCGCCCGCTCTTCAAGCGTCGAGATCGCCGACATCGGCACGGTGCGGCCGTCGGCGGTGCGCAGGAAGATGTTTTCCAGATCCGTCGGATCGTTGATCGGGCTGCTGGTCGAGACCAGCTTCACGTCGACCGAACGGTCGTGGATGAACACGCTGCCGATGGAGCGGCCGTCCAGCATCGACTGGACGACCGGGGCGAGGCCGTCGATGTTGATGCCGAGATCGGCTGCCCGCTCGCGGTCGACGCTGATCGAAAGCTGCGGCTGCGTCGTCTCGTAGGACAGCCTGACGCGCCCGAAGCGCGGGTCCTGCTCCATCGCGGCGACGAGCCCGTCGGCCGCCGCGGCGAGCTGATCGTAGTCGTCGCCGGTCAAGGCCACCTGCAGGCCGGAGCCGGCCCCGCGGATGCCGAGGCTGTTGGGCTGGATGGTGAAGGCGCGCACGCCGGGCACGGTGTCGAGCAGCGCGCCGATCTCGGTGGCAATCGCCTGCTGGCTGCGCTCCCGGTCCTCCCACGGCGCCAGCGTCAGCACCATGAAGGCGCTGTTGGCGCTGCCGCCGCGGCCGGCGAGCGAGAAGACGTTCACGACCTCGCCGCTGGCGCGGTGCGGCTCGACCAGCGTCTCGATACGGCGCAGTTGCGACGAGGTATAGTCGAGGCTGACCCCCTGGGGCGCAGAAATGCTGAGCAGGATGACCGAACGGTCTTCGGGCGGCGTCAGTTCCTGGCGGATGTTGGGAAACAGCAGAACCGACGCCATGATGAAGATGGCCGTCGCCACCAGCACCAGCAGCGGCGAGTCGAGACCAACGCGCAGCGCTCGAGCGTAGAGGGCGGCCGAGCGGGTGCCGAAGGTGGACATCAGGCCGGTGGCGCGCCTGGCCTGGCGCCGCTGGAAGCCGGTGCCGCGGTCGAGCAGCCGCGAGGCCAGCATCGGGCACAACGACAGCGCCACGAAGGACGACAGCAGCACCGAGATCGCCAGCACGAAGCCGAATTCGCGAAACAGGCCGCCGGCCTTGCCGGGCAGGAAGGAGATCGGGATGAACACCGCCGCCAATGTCGCCGTCGTCGCGATGATGGCGAAGAAGACCTCGCGCGTGCCGACGACCGCCGCCGCCCGCCCGCCGAGGCCACGGCTGCGGTGGCTGACGATGTTCTCGAGCACGACGATGGCGTCGTCGACGACGAGGCCGGTCGCCAGCACCAGCGCCAGCAGGGTCAGGATGTTGATCGAAAAGCCGGCCAGCCAGATGCCGGCGACGGCGCCAACCAGCGCCACCGGCAGGGTGATCGCCGGCACCAGCGTGGCCCGCCAGTCGAGCAGGAACAGGTAGATGACGAGAATGACGATCATCGTCGCCAGGATCAGGGCGCGCACCACCTCGTCGATGGCGCCGCCGATGAAAGTGGCGTCGTCGCCGGTAACCCGCATTTCGACGCCGTCGGGCAGGATCGGCTGCAACTCCTCGACCACCTTGCGCACGCCCTTCGAGATTTCGAGCGTGTTGGAACCGGCCTGGCGCAGGATGCCCAGTCCGATGCCGGCGCGGCCGTTGGCGCGCAGGACGCTCTCGCCGATATCGGGGCCGAGGCTGACGGTGGCGACGTCGCCGACCCGGGTGCGCCCCTTGATCATCAGCGCCTCGAACGCCTCCGGCGTATGGACGGAAGCGGTGGCGCGCACCACCAGGTTCTGCGAGTTGCTGGTCAGCGACCCCGCCGGCACGTCGAGCGCCGCCGAGGCGAGCACGCCGCCGAGGTCGGCGACGGACAGGCCGCGGCTCGCCAGCTTGGCCTGGTCGACATCGACGCGGAAAATGCGGTCGCGGTCGCCGTAGACCTGCACGTCGGCGACCCCCCTGACCGAGGTCAGCCGGTCGATGACGTGCTCCTCGGCAAAGGTTGTCATGTCCTGGACCGACAGCGTGTCGGAGGTCATCGCCAGCCGCATCACCGCCTGGGCGTTGTCGTCGGCCTTGATGATGCGCGGCTCCTCGGCAGCGTCGGGCAGGTCGCGCGAGACCCGGCCGATCGCATCGCGCAGATCGGATGCGGCGACGTCGAGATCGGCCGATTCGAGGAATTCGACCGTGACCCGGCTGGTCCCGAAGCTGGAACTCGATGAGATCGAGCGCACGCCGGGAACACGGCCGGCGGCTCCCTCGATGCGGGCCGTCACCTCCCTGTCGACGGTCTCCGGCGAGGCGCCGGTATAGGTGGTGCGCACGGTGATGACCGGGCTGTCGACCTCGGGCAGTTCGCGGATGTCGACAGCGATGAGCGCGGCCAGTCCGGCAACCACGATGAGCAGGTTGACGACGATCGCCAGCACCGGCCGGCGCACGAACAGCGCGGTGAAGTCGGAGGCCGCGTGCTTTTGCGTCTGGGCGCTGTCGGCCATCGCCTAGGACCCCGCCGGCGGCGGCGCGGCCGGCTCCGATTCGCCGGCGATGCGCAGCCGCACGCCATCGCGCAGCGTCTGCACGCCCTCGATGACCAGTGCATCGCCGCTCGCCAGATCACCGTCGACCAGCACGCTGTCACTGTTGCGCTGGACGATCCGCACCGGGGTTCGAACCGCCCTGCCCGCCTGTTCCTTCCACACGAAGGCGCCGCCGGAGCTCCATTGGACGGCAAGCGGATGGATGGCGGGGAACTCGTCGCCCGAGAAGCGCATCGTCACCTTGAACGACATGCCGGGACGCAGCGTGTCGTCTGGATTGTCGAGGCGCGCGCGCACCTGCAGCGTGCGGCTGGCGCGGTCGACGCGGCTGGCGATCTCGGCGACCACGCCCGAAAAGACCTCGCCCGGGATGGCGATGGCGACCGCCTCGACCGGCAGGCCGATGCGGATGCCGCCGGCAAAGCGCTCCGGCACCCAGAAATCGACGAGAATGCCGGAACGATCGTCGATGGTGGCGATCTCGGTCTGTGTCGTGACATAGTCGCCGGCGTCAACCGGCACGAGGCCGATCGTTCCGTCGATCGGCGCGATCAGCGCGCGTCGCTTCAGCGTCAGCTCGGCGTCACGCAGCGCCAGCCGGGCGTTTTCGTGCTCGTTGCGCGCCTCGTTGAGCTGGACCGCGCTCGCCGCGCGCGAACTTACCAGCCGCTCGTAGCGGTCGAGCTTCTCGGCGGCCATGGCGAGCGCCAGCGCGGCGCGGTCGCGCGCGATCTGCTCGCCTTCCTGATCGAGTTCGGCCAGCACGTCGCCCGCCTTGACGCGGTCGCCGGCGGCGACGTTGATCCGGGTGAGTATGCCGGTCGACAGCGGCACGACGGTGACCGAACGCAGCGCCTCGCCGTCGCCGATCGCCGAAAAGCGGTCGTTGATGCGCGCCGAGCCGACCGGTGCGGTCACCACCAGCACGTGGCGGTCGGCAGGGTTGAAGCCCTGGACCGAGCGCGACGCGCCGTCATTGCCGGGATCCCGCTGCGAACCGCCGAGCACGGCCACGACGGCAGGCGGCACCCCGAGCCGGGTCGCCGCCTCGGGTGACAGGCGCAGCCAGGCCAGCGCGGCAAGCACGACGACAACAGCGGCCAGCGCGACCTGTTTCCACCAGCTCATCGAGTCTCCCGGGTTCGGTCCGGTCGCGGCGCGTGCGGGAGGAGGTCGTGTCGCGGCCGGAGAGACTGAATTCGGCGCGGATAATACCGGCAATCGGGAAGCGGTTAAACGGCAAACTGGACCGCGAAGCGGCGGGAAACATTAAGAATCAGCAATGTTTGGCGCGTTATAGCGCGCGGGCGAGCCCGCCGACGCTACCTGCCGCGGATGCGCGGATCGAGCGCGTCGCGCAGGCCGTCGCCGATATAGTTGACCGACAGCACGGTCAGCGAGATCGCCACGCCGGGCAGGATGACGCGCGAGGGGTAGAGCTGGAGCTGGTCGACCGCGTCGAACAGCAGCCGGCCCCAGGTAGGGAAATCGGGCGGGAAGCCCAGCCCCAGGAACGACAAGGCCGACTCGGTGATGATGGCGTTGGCGATGCCGAGCGTGGCCGAGACCATGATCGGCGACATCACGTTGGGTAGGATGTGGCGGGTGATCATGCGGCGCGGCGGCGTGCCGATCGACCGCGACGCCAGCACGAACTCGCGCTCTTTCAGCGCCAGCACCTCGCCACGCACTATGCGCGCCGTGTGCATCCACGACGTGATGCCGATGGCGGTAACAATGAGGATGAAGATGCCGGTCTCGGGGCCGAAGCGGCGCGACAGCGCCTCACGGAACAGCATCACCATGACCAGCAGCAGCGGCAGCAGCGGCAGCGCCAGGAACAGGTCGGTAAGTCGCATCAGCGGGCCGTCGAGCCGGCGGAAATAGCCGGCCACGACGCCGATCAGCGTGCCGAGCACCACCGACAGCAGCATCGCCGTCATGCCTACGGCTAGCGACACCATGCCGCCGGCCATCATCCGCGCCAGCAGGTCGCGGCCGAGCTGGTCGGTGCCGAACGGGTGGACGAGGCTGAAGCCGGCATTGCGGCTGCGCAGGTCGGCATAGGTCGGATCGTAGGGCCACAGCCACGGGCCGATGACCACCGCCAGCAGTATCGCCGTGAAGATCGCCAGGCCGGCGAGGGCGCCCTTGTGCGTCCTGAACTGGTCCCACACGTCCCACCACTGGCTGCGCGGCGGTGGCAGGCCGAATTCCCGCTTGGTGGTCACCGCCTCATTCATAGCGGATCCTCGGATCGAGCACGCCGTAGAGCACGTCGGCGATAAGGTTGAACAGCACGATGAGCACGGCGAAGATGAAGGCGAGCGTCTGCACCATCGGAATGTCGTTGGCGTAGATGGCGGTGATCAACAGCTGGCCGATGCCGTTCACCTTGAAGACCTGCTCGGTGATGATGGCGCCGCCGAAGATGGTCGGCACGCCAAGCGCGATGACGGTGACGACCGGAATCATCGAGTTGCGCAGCACGTGGACCAGCACGACGGTCGGCTCGGTCATGCCCTTGGCGCGGGCGGTGCGCACATAGTCCTGGTTGAGGTTGTCGAGCATGGAGGCGCGCATGAAGCGGCTGATCTGGGCCGTCGTCTGCAGCGCCAGCACCATGACCGGCATGATCATCTGCCGCAGCTGGTGGACGAAACTGTCCCAGTCGACGACGTTGTGGGTGGTGTCGTAGACCGACGGGAACCACTGCAGCTTGACCGAGAAGATGACGATCACCAGCACGCCGCTGAAGAAGGGCGGCACAGAATAGCCGATCATGGAAACGAACGTGCCGGCCTGGTCGAACACCGAATACTGGCGATAGGCCGAGATGATGCCGATCGGTAGCGCGATCAGCACGCCGACCAGATAGGCGAGGCCGACCACCCACAGCGTCTGCGGCAAGCGCTGGGCGATGATGTCGGCGACCGGCGAGCGGGTCTGCCAGGAAATGATGCGCTGGGCATCGCCGGCCAGGTCGGTGCCCAGGAGTGAATCGAAGATGTGCAGCGGCTCGACCAGGAAGAACTGCTTGAGCCAAAGGAGGTAGCGGACATGGATCGGTTCGCCGAGGCCGAGCGCCTCGCGCATCTTCTGCTTGACCTCCGGCGGCACCGTCAGCGGCATCTGCGCCATCGGGTCGCCCGGGGCGAGATCGAGCAGCAGGAAGATGATCAGGCTGATGAACAGAAGCGTCGGCACCGCGACGACCAGTCGCCTGACCGTGTAGTTGAACATCGGCGCCTCGGTTCAGCAGAAGGGGGGCATTGGCGCCCGGGTGAGGTTGCGCGCCGCCACCCCGGCCCGAAGGCCGGGATGGCGCGCCAGGCAACCCTGTCGTTCAGGCTACTTGATGCGGTGCCAGTCGGCGATGTTCCACAGCTCGCTGTCCCAGGTGTTGAGGATCACCCCGCCCAGCGAATTGGAGCGCGCCGAAACGCGGCCGCGGTCGACGAGCGGCACGACGACATAGCTTTCCTTGGTCACCATGTCGTTGAGCTTGGCCGCCAGTTCGCCACGCTTTTCCAGCTCGCCGGTGCGGCTCAGTTCGGCGAGCACCTTCTCATATTCCTCGTTGCAGTAGCGGTTGATGTTCTCGCCCTGCCACTGCGTCTCGGGCCTCGGCGCCTTGGCGCAGGTGTAGGCCGACAGGTACGGCTCCGGATCGGTGCCGTCGAAGTTGTTGGCGTACATCTCGATGTCGGCATAGAACTTCTGGAAGGTGTCGGGCGAACCCGGATCACCGCCGAAGAAGACCGAGGCGTCGATGTTCTTGAGTTCGGTCTCGACGCCGATCTCCGCCCACCACTGCTTGATCAGCGCCTGGAAGTCCTGGCGCACGGCGTTGGTCGAGGTCTGGTAGAGCAGCGACAGTTTCCTGCCGTCCTTGTCGCGGACGCCGTCGCCATTGGTGTCGGTCCAGCCGGCTTCCTCGAGCAGCGCCTTGGCGCCCTCGACGTCCTGCACCAGGCAGTCGGTGTTGTCGGAGGCATAGATCTCCGGCGCCGGCACCAGGTTGCAGGTCGGGCGTCCGGCCTGGCCGTAGCCGATCTCGACCAGCAGATTGCGATCGATCGCCATCGACAGGGCCTTGCGCACGCGCATATCGGACAGGATCGGATGCGGATGCTTGGCCGTCGAACGCTCGCCTTCCGGCAGATCGGGCGAGGGGTCGGTGAGGTTCATCTCCAGGCGCTCGACCAGCGAGCCGAAGGCGGCCATCGGGACGCCCTTGCCGGCCTTGGCCATGCCGGCCAGCACGTCCGGGGCAAGCTGCAGGTTCCAGGCATAGTCGTATTCGCCGGTCTCGAGCACGGCGCGGCCGGCCGCCGCCGCGTCGCCGCCGCCCTTGAAGGTCAGCGTCGCGAAGGCCGGCTTGGCCGGATCACGGTACTTGTCGTTGGCCTTCATCTGGATCACGTCGTTCGGGCGGAACTCGGTGACGACGAAGGGGCCGGTGCCGATCGGGCCGAAATTGGCCTCCGTGCATTCAGGCGCCTTGGCGCCGAGGCAGTTCTCGAACTGCGCCTTCTGGATGACCGGGCCCTGGCCGCCGGTGAACGGCAGATACGGATTGGGCTTGGGCTCCTTGAAGGTGATCTTGACGGTGAGGTCGTCGACCGCCTCGATCTTGTCGACACCCTCGAACTTGGCAAGCTGGGCGCAGCCGCCTTCCGGATGCATGCAGTACTGCCCGGTGAAGACCACGTCGGCGGAGGTGACGGCCGTGCCGTCCGACCAGACGAGCCCTTCCTTCAGCTTCCAGGTGATGCTGGTCAGGTCGGCCGACACGCCGCCATTGCCGACGGTCGGGATTTCCTGGGCCAGATAGGGCACCAGATTGCCCTTCTCGTCATAGCGGGCCAGCGGCTCGATGATCAGGGAGGAACTCTCCACGTCCTTGGTGCCGCCGGACAGATAGGGATTGAGGATCGATGGCGCCTGCCAGTAGATGATGTTGACGTGGCCGTCCGAGCCGCGCTCGGCCAGGGCGGCCGGGGCAAGGGCAAGCAGCGCTGCCGTGCCCAGCAGAAGTGTTCTTGTTTTCATTGATCCCTCCATTGCTAGATCAGCCCGCCTGCCGGCGTCATTGTCCGCAGGCGGGTTTGTTGATCGACTTCGATTGGTCGAAACGGTCCGTCCGTTGTCAGGCGGGCCGCCCTAGTGGGTGAGCTGTGTCGTTGATGGTTGCTGTTCCCCATTCTTTTGTGCAGTTGTGCCATGCAAGTGGCAGGCGGTAAACCGGCCCGGCGAAACTTCCAGGAATTCCGGCTCGATCTGGCGGCAGATGTCCATCACCCTGGGGCATCGCGTCGAGAAGTTGCAGCCGCGCGGCGGGTTGGCCGGCGACGGCACGTCGCCCTTCAGGATGATGTGGCGCCGGTGGCGCTCGTGTTCTGGGTCCGGCTCGGGCACGGCCGACAGGAGCGCCTGCGTGTAGGGGTGGGCGGGGTCGGCATAGAGTCGCTCGCGGTCGGCGAGTTCGACGATCTTGCCCAGATACATGACCGCCACCCGATCGGCGATGTGGCGCACCATCGACAGATCGTGGCTGATGAACAGATAGGTCAGGCCGAACGCCTCCTGCAGTTCCTCCAGCAGGTTGACGATCTGGGCCTGGATCGAAACGTCGAGCGCGGCGATCGGCTCGTCGCAGACGATGAATTTGGGGTTGAGCGCCAGCGCGCGGGCGATGCCGATGCGCTGGCGCTGGCCGCCGGAGAACTCGTGCGGGTAGCGGCGGGCGAAGGCGCGGTGCAGGCCGACGGCGTCCATCAGCTCGTATACGCGGGCGAGCTTCTGCTCGCGCGACAGCGCCAGGTGCTCGTCGAGCGGCTCGCCGATGATGCCGGCCACCGTCATGCGCGGGTTGAGGCTGGCGTGCGGGTCCTGGAAGATCATCTGCATCTTCGGGCGCAGCCGCCGCAGGCTGGTCTGGTCGACCCGGCTGATGTCGGCGCCGTCGATGGCGATCGATCCCTCGGTGATGTCATAGAGGCGGATGACGCACCGCCCGACGGTCGACTTGCCGCAGCCGGATTCGCCGACCAGGCCGAGCGTCTCGCCCTCGATGATGTCGAGCGAGACGCCGTCGACCGCCTTGACCTCGCCGATCCGCCGGCCAAGCAGGCCCGCATGGATCGGGAAATGCATCTTCAGCTCGCGGATGCGCACGAGCGGTCGGCCGGCTTCAGCCATCGTGCGGCCTTCCCGCTGACAGATCCCAGTGACAGGCGGTCAGATGGTCCGGGCCGACCGCCCGCAGACCGGGGTTCTCGCGGCCGCAGCGCTCGAAAGCGAACGGACAGCGGTCGCGGAACGAGCAGGCTTCCGGCGCCGAATAGAGGATCGGCGGCTGGCCCTTGATCACCCGCAGCTTGGCGGCGCGCTCGCCGCGCACGCTCGGAATCGTCTCAAGCAGCGCCTGGGTATAGGGATGGCGGGGACGCCCGAACAGCTCGTCGACCCCGGCGATCTCGACCACCTGGCCGGCATACATGACCATGACGCGGTCGGCGATGCCGGCGATGACGCCGAGGTCGTGGGTGATCCAGACGATCGCCATGCCGAGCTTGCGGCGCAGTTCCTTGACCAGCGCCAGGATCTGCGCCTGGATGGTGACGTCAAGCGCCGTGGTCGGCTCGTCGGCGATCAGGATTTTGGGATCGCAGGCCAGCGCCATGGCGATCATCACGCGCTGGCGCATGCCGCCCGAGAACTGGTGGGGATAGTTGGCGAGCCGGCGCGCCGCATCGGGAATGCCGACCAGTTCGAGCAGTTCGATCGCCCGCCTGCGGGCGGCTGCCCGGCTCATGCCGAGGTGCTTGCGCAGCGGCTCCATGAGCTGGAAGCCGACCGAGAAGACCGGATTGAGCGAGGTCATCGGGTCCTGGAAGATGAAGCCGATCTTGGCGCCGCGCACGGCGCGCAGGTCCTCGCCCGAGATGCGCAGCAGGTCCCTGCCGCTGAACAGGACGTGGCGGGCCTCGACGATGGCCGAATCGGCCGGCAGCAGGCCGATAAGCGACATCATCGTCACCGACTTGCCCGAACCGCTCTCGCCGACGACGCCGAGCAGTTCGCCGGCCTTCAGGTTGAAGCTCACCGAATTGACGGCGTGGACGCCACCCTGGCGCGTCCTGAACACCGCGCTCAAATCCCTGACGTCGAGTACGGACGTGGCCGCTTCGGGCATGAATACTCCGGACGCCCTCTTTTTTCCGCGGCCGGCCGGCGGCACGCAAGCGTTTTCTTTTGCCGATTGTTAGCATGTAATTTTTTTGCCGCAAATGCCAATCGGCAGGATCGCGGCAGGACGGGCAACCGGCCGCCGAGGCCAGTCGCTAGCGGATCAGGATGGCGCGCAGATCGTTGACATTGGTGCCGGTCGGCCCCGGCACGAAAAGGTCGCCGAGCGCGTGGAAGGCGGTCCAGGCGTCGTTGTTGGCGAGCAGCGCCCGCGGGTCGAGGCCGGCCGCGCGCAGCCGCGCCACGGTCGTCCCGTCGGCGAAGGCGCCGGCATTGTCCTGCGTGCCGTCGACGCCGTCGGTGTCGGCGGCCAGCGCGCTTATGCCGGCGATCCCGTCGATGCCGGCGGCCAGCGACAGCAGGAATTCGGTATTGCGCCCGCCCCTGCCGGCGCCGGTCACCGTCACGGTCGTCTCGCCCCCCGACAGCAGCACCACCGGCCGGGCAAAGGGGCGGCCGCGCAGCGCCACCTCGCGCGCCAGCGCGGCGTGCACCTTGGCGACCTCGCGCGCCTCGCCCTCGACCGCGTCGGAGAGGATCGCCGCGTCGACGCCGCGCTGGCGGGCGGCGGCGGCGGCCGCCTCGAGCGAATTGGCCGCCGAGGCGATGACGCGCGCCTCGTCACGGGCAAAGCCATCGGCGCCCGGCATCGGGCCGTCGGCGACGGCGCCGGCCAGATAGGCGCGGACCGGCGTCGGCAGGCCGATCCGGTAGCAGTCGGCGAGTGCGAGCGCGTCCTCGGGCGTCGAGCCGTCCGGCACCGTCGGGCCCGAGGCGACCTGGGCCGGATCGTCGCCGGGTATGTCGGAGACGATCAGGCTGACAACCTTGGCGGGATGCGCTGCGGCGGCGAGCCGGCCGCCCTTGATGCGCGAGAAGTGCTTGCGGATCGTGTTCATCGCCGCGATCGGCGCGCCGCTCGCCAGCAGCGCCTTGCCGAGCCCCACCTCGTCGTCGAGGGTGAAACCGGGAGGCGGCGCCGGCAGCAGGGCCGAACCGCCGCCGCAGATCAGCGCCACGACGAGGTCGTCGGGACCGAGGCCGGCGACGCGCTGGATCAGGCGGGCCGCGGCGGCAAGACCGCTGGCGTCGGGGACCGGATGGCCGGCCTCGATCACCTCGATGCGTTCGCACGCCACGCCGTGGCCGTAGCGGGTCACCACCGTGCCGTCGAGCGGTCCATCCCAAAGGTCCTCGAAGGCACGGGCGAGCTGGGCCGCCCCCTTGCCCGCGCCGACGACCACCGTTCGGCCCCTCGGTCGTGACGGCAGATTGGCCGCGACGATCTTCGCGGGGTCGGCGGCGCCAACGGCGGCGTTGAACAGCAGGGTGAGAAAGCTGCGGGCAAAATCGGACATCGCATGCCGAGTTTACACCCCGCAACACCTCTGCCTACCCCGAGGACCGCTTTTCCACGCCGCATCCGCGCGCACCGGGACTTTGCCAGGTCTCTGGCCGGACGCTAAGGTTCGCGCCAACGCGGCCGCGCCGAGGCAGCCATGGCGACGATGCGAGCGATGATCCTGGAGGCACCGGGGCGGCCGCTGCGGGCCGTGGACGGCTGGCCCCGACCGGCGCCCGGCCGCGGCCAGGTGCTGGTCAGGGTGCACGCCTGCGGCGTCTGCCGCACCGATCTCCACGTCGTCGACGGCGAACTGGCCGAGCCGAAACTGCCGCTCGTTCCCGGCCATGAGATCGTCGGCACGGTCGAGGCCGCCGGACCCGGCGTCAATGAGGCGCGGATCGGCGAGCGTGTCGGCATCCCCTGGCTCGGCCATACCTGCGGCCGATGCGGATATTGCCGCGGCGGACGCGAGAACCTGTGCTCCGGCGCCCGCTTCACCGGCTACCAGCTCGACGGCGGCTACGCCGAATACGCGGTCGCCGACGAGCGCTACTGCTTCGCGGTCCCCGACCGCTTTTCCGACGAGGCGGCGGCACCGCTGCTGTGCGCCGGCCTGATCGGCTGCCGGGCGCTGCGCATGGCCGGCGAAGGCCGCCGCCTCGGCCTCTACGGCTTCGGCGCCGCCGCCCACATCGCGGCCCAGGTGGCGCGCCATCGCGGCCAGGAGGTCTACGCCTTCACCCGGCCTGGCGACGTCGCCGGCCAGCAATTCGCGCGTTCGCTCGGCGCCGTCTGGGCCGGCGGCTCCGACATGGCGCCGCCGCGGCCGCTCGACGCCGCCATCATCTTCGCGCCGGTCGGAGCGCTGGTGCCGGCTGCGCTGGCGGCCACCGGCAAGGGCGGCACGGTGGTGTGCGCCGGCATCCACATGAGCGACATCCCCGCCTTCCCCTACCGCTTCCTGTGGGAGGAGCGGATGGTGCGCTCCGTCGCCAACCTGACGCGGCGCGACGGCGAGGAATTCATGGCGATCGCGGCCGATATCCCGGTGAAGACAACGACGACGGCCTACCGGCTCGAACAGGCCAACCAGGCGCTCGACGACCTTCGCGAGGGCCGGCTGGAAGGCGCGGCCGTGCTCATCCCGTGAGCCCGTCGGCGACTATCCCAGGATCGCCGGCAGGTTGAGGCCGTGCTCGCTGGCGCACTGGAGCGCCGCCTCGTAGCCGGCGTCGGCGTGGCGCATGACGCCGGTGGCCGGGTCGTTCCACAGTACTCGCTCGATGCGGCGGTCGGCCGCCTCGGACCCGTCGCAGACGATGACCATGCCGGCATGCTGGGAAAAGCCCATGCCCACGCCGCCGCCATGGTGGATCGACACCCAGGTGGCACCCGAAGCGCAGTTCAACAGCGCGTTGAGCAGCGGCCAGTCGGAGACGGCGTCGGAACCGTCACGCATCGCCTCGGTCTCGCGGTTGGGGCTGGCCACGCTTCCCGAATCAAGATGGTCGCGGCCGATCACCACCGGAGCCTTCAGTTCGCCGTCGCGCACCATCGCGTTGAAGGCGAGGCCGAGGCGGTGGCGCTGGCCGAGGCCGACCCAGCAGATGCGCGCCGGCAGGCCCTGGAAAGCGATGCGCCTGGCGGCCATGTCGAGCCAGTCGTGCAGGTGGCGGTCTCCGGGGATCAGTTCCTTCACCTTGGCGTCGGTGCGGGCGATGTCGTCGGGATCGCCCGACAGCGCGCACCAGCGGAACGGGCCGACGCCGCGGCAGAACAACGGCCGGATATAGGCCGGCACGAAGCCCGGGAAGGCGAAGGCGTTGTCCAGCCCCTCCTCCTTGGCCATCTGGCGGATGTTGTTGCCGTAGTCGAGGGTGGGCACGCCGGCGTTCCAGAAATCGACCATGGCGGCGACATGCTCCTTCATCGAGGCGCGCGCCGCCCGTTCCACCGCCTTCGGGTCGCGTTCGCGCTTCTGGCGCCATTCGGCCAGCGTCCAGCCCTTCGGCAGGTAGCCGTTGACCGGGTCATGCGCCGAGGTCTGGTCGGTGACGATGTCGGGGCGGATGCTACCGGCGCGCATGCGGCGGACCAGTTCCGGGAAGATGTCGGCCGCGTTGGCGAGCAGGCCGACCGATCGGGCCTCGCCGGCCTGCGTCCAGTGCGCGATCATCGCCAGCGCCTCGTCGAGCGAATCGGTCTTCTCGTCGAGATACCTGGTGCGCAAACGGAAATCGATGCGGGCCGGATCGCATTCAACCGCCAGGCAGCAGGCCCCGGCGAAGACGGCGGCAAGCGGCTGGGCGCCACCCATGCCGCCGAGCCCGGCGGTCAGGATCCAGCGACCGTTAAGGTCGCCCTGATAGTGCTGGCGCCCGGCCTCGGCGAAGGTCTCGTAGGTGCCCTGCACGATGCCCTGCGTGCCGATATAGATCCACGAGCCGGCCGTCATTTGGCCGTACATCATCAGCCCCTTGCGGTCGAGTTCGTTGAAGTGTTGCCAGGTCGCCCAGTGCGGGACCAGGTTGGAGTTGGCGATCAGCACGCGCGGCGCGTCGGCGTGCGTGCGGAAGACGCCGACCGGCTTGCCCGACTGCACCAGCAGGGTCTCATCGCCCGACAGCGCCTTCAGCGCGGCGACGATGCGGTCGAAATCCTGCCAGGTGCGCGCCGCCCGGCCGATGCCGCCATAGACCACCAGATCATGCGGGTTCTCGGCCACGTCGGGGTGCAGGTTGTTCATCAGCATGCGCATCGGCGCTTCCGTGAGCCAGGACTTGCAGGAAATCTCTGGTCCCGTCGGCGGGTAGACGTCGCGGACATTGTGGCGCGCGTTGGCGGTCATCGGTTCGGCCTTTCGTCTCGTGCAAGCGCGCCGGAGCGCGCGATCTGATCAATTGCCTCAAGAATTGCCTTCAGGTGCGGACGGATCAGCGCCGCCCTAGCCTCGTCATAGGCGAAGGGCGCCGCCTCGGCCGCCAGGTGGGTGCGCTGGGCGAGCTCCATCTGAATGGCGTGGACGCCGGTCTCGGGCCGGCCATAGTGGCGCGTCGTCCAGCCGCCCTTGAAGCGTCCATTCAGGACATGCGTATAACCTTTTGCCTTGGAACAGATATCGACCGCCACCGCCTCGACCACGGACGAGCAGCTCAGCCCGCCATTGGTGCCGATGTTGAAGTCCGGGAGCATCCCGTCGAACAGAAACGGGATGCGGCCGCGGATCGAATGGCAGTCATAGACCACTGCGGCGCCGTGACGGGTCCTCACCCGTTCGATCTCGGCCGCCAGC
Source organism: Alphaproteobacteria bacterium (assembly GCA_016861165.1). Classification (GTDB taxonomy): domain Bacteria; phylum Pseudomonadota; class Alphaproteobacteria; order Rhizobiales; family Rhizobiaceae; genus BOKV01. Next base: position 59,672 of record BOKV01000001.1, read on the forward strand.
GCCCGGTGGTAGGGGTCATGGAAGGTCTCGCGCTGCTCATCGGTCTCGGCGGCGTCCGGCACCGCGCCTTCGCGCCAGATCGGCCGGCCGTCGAAGTCGGTGAGCGGCACCAGCCCGGTCGTGTTCATGCCCGGATAGAGGCTCTCGCCACTCGGGTCGCGGTTGGCGTCGATGACGTAGCGGTGGAAGGTGGCGCGCACCACGGTGGCGTCGGCGAGCAGGCCGTCATAGAGCCGGTCGATGTGCCAGTCGGTGTCGGCGAGCGCCCGGCCGATGTCGTTGAGCCGGGCGAGGATCGCCGGTGGAACGAAGGTGCCGACGTGCGGCATGGCAAGGACGACCGGCCCGTCGCCGCGGCGCACCTCGACCGGGTTCATGCGCCCTCTCCCGCCGCCAGCAGGCTGTCGTGGCCCGTCGCCCGCACCACCTCGCCGCTGGCGACGAGATCGGCCGCGCGGTCGATGTCGCCGGCAAGGTAGCGGTCGTCGGTCAGCCGGGCGACGTCGCGGCGCAGCCGCGCCACGACCGCCTGCAGCGGCGCGCTGGTCAGGAGCGGCGCGCGGAACTCGACCCCCTGGGCCGCGCACATCAGTTCGACGCCGAGAATGCGCCTCAGATTGGCGTTCATGCGCATCAGCCGTCGGGCGCCATGGGCGGCCATCGACACATGGTCCTCCTGGTTGGCGCTGGTCGGCGTCGAATCGATCGAGCAGGGATGGGCGAGATGCTTGTTTTCGCTCATCAGCGCCGCCGTCGTCACCTCGGCGATCATGAAGCCGGAATTGAGCCCCGGCTCGGGCGTCAGGAACGGCGGCAGGTCGAAGGAAAGCGTCGGGTCGACCATCAACGCCACCCGCCGCTGCGCGATCGAGCCGATCTCGGCGACGGCTATGGCGATCTGGTCGGCGGCAAACGCCACCGGCTCGGCGTGGAAATTGCCGCCCGAGACGATGAGACCGTCATCGGACAGCACCAGCGGGTTGTCGGTCACGGCGTTGGCCTCGATCTCCAGCGTGCGGCCGGCCTGGCGGATGAGGTCGATTGCCGCGCCGGTCACCTGCGGCTGGCAGCGGATGCAGTAGGGGTCCTGGACGCGGCTGTCGCCCTCGCGGTGGCTCTCGCGGATGGCCGAACCCTGCATGAGCGCGCGCATGATGGCCGCCGCCTCGATCTGGCCGCGATGGCCGCGCAGTTCGTGGATCTGCGGTCTCAGCGGCGCCGTCGAGCCCATGATGGCGTCGGTCGACAGCGCCGAGACGACAAGCGCGGCCTCGGCCAGGCGCCAGGCGTCGAAGACGGCGGCGAGCGCATAGGCGGTGGAGAACTGAGTACCGTTGATCAGCGCCAGCCCCTCCTTGGCGGCCAGCTCGATGGGTTCGAGCCCGGCCGCGCGCATGGCGGCGCCACCGGCCATCACCTTGCCGCCGAATTCGGCCTCGCCCTCGCCGATCATCACCGCGGCCATGTGGGCAAGCGGCGCCAAGTCGCCGGAGGCGCCGACCGAACCCTGCGCCGGCACCACCGGCAGCACGTCGCGCTCGATCATCGCCTCGATCAGCTCGATCAGTGGCCAGCGCACCCCAGAGGCGCCGCGCGCCAGCGAGATGAGCTTGAGCACCATCATCAGGCGGACGATCTCGTTCTCGGTGCGCTCGCCGACCCCGGCGCAGTGCGACAGCACCAGATTGCGCTGCAGCCGGGCCGTGTCGGCCGGAGCGATGCGCACATTGGCGAGCTTGCCGAAGCCGGTATTGACGCCGTAGACCGGCTTGCCGGCGCCGACGGCGGCGGCAACCCGCGCCGCGGCGGCCGCGACGGCGGGCCGGGCCGCCCGCCCGACCCGCACGACCAGCCGGCCGCGATGGATCGCTTCGAGGTCGGCCAGCCGCACGTCGCCCGGAACCAGTGTCAGCGCGCTCATGTGGCCCCTCCGAAAATGCGCTGGTGGAGCGGGTTGAAGCCGATGCGATAGGCCAGTTCGCGCGGGTGACCGGCATCCCAGACGGCGAGGTCGGCGCGCATGCCGGGCGCAATCATGCCGCGGTCGCCGAGCCCGAGCGCGCGGGCGGCGTTGCGGGTCGTGCCGGCGAGCGCCTCCTCCGGCGTCAGCCCGAACAGCGTGGCGGCCATGTTCATCGCGAGGAGGAGCGAGGTGAGCGGCGAGGAGCCGGGGTTGCAGTCGGTTGCGACCGCCATCGCCACGCCGTGGCGGCGCAGCGCCTCGACCGGCGGCAGCCGCGTCTCGCGCAGCGTGTAGAAGGCGCCGGGCAGCAGCGTGGCAACCGTCCCGGCGCGGGCCAGGGCAGCGACCCCCGCCTCGTCGAGATGTTCGAGATGGTCGGCCGAAAGCGCACCGTGGCGCGCCGCCAGCGCGGCAGCACCGAGATTGGACAATTGCTCTGCATGCAGCTTGACCGGCAAGCCAAGCGATTTCGCCTTCGCGAACACCTTGTCGATCTGGGCCGGCGAGAAGGCAATGCCCTCGCAGAAGCCGTCGACGGCATCGACCAGGCCGGCGGCGTGTGCCGCTTGCATGGCCGGCAGGCAGACCGCGTCGAGATAGGCATCCGCCCTGCCGCCATATTCCGGCGGGATGGCATGGGCACCGAGGAAACTGGTGACCACCCGGACCGGGCGGAGTTGCCCGATGCGCCGGGCCACCCGCAACATCTTCAGTTCGGTGTCGACGTCGAGGCCGTAGCCCGACTTGATCTCGATGACGGCGACACCTTCGCCGATCAGCGCGTCGGCGCGCTTCAGCGCGTCGGCGAGCAGCGCCTCCGCGTCGGTCGCCCGTGTCGCCATGACCGTCGCGACGATGCCGCCGCCGGCCCGCGCGATCGCTTCGTAGCCGGCGCCGGCCAGACGCAACTCGAATTCGAGCGCGCGCTCGCCACCGAAGACCAGATGGGTATGGCAATCGATCAGCGCCGGGGTGACGAGGCGGCCACCGAGATCACGTGCCGGCAAGCCGCGCCAGCGCGCCGGCACCTCGGACGCCGGGCCGCGCCAGGCGATCCGCCCGTCGGCGATGGCGATGGCGGCGTCGGCGATCAGCCCGTAGGGCCCGCCGCCCGGCTCCATCGTCGCGAGATCGGCATGGGTGAGGAGCAGGTCGGCCAAGGCGCTCTTCGCCATCTTGATTTGTCTGAAGTTAGTCATATTATGTCTGCACAAATTAACCTGTCAAGCAGGACCCTCGGATGGCCACCCTGTGGGCGCGCACCGCCCTGACCGGCGACGGCTGGCACTCGAACGTCCGTGTCGACGTCGCCGCCGACGGCCGCGTCGCGGCCGTCGAGCACGAGGCGCCGCCGGCGGGCTATCGCTGCGGCATCCTGCTGCCGGCGCCCGCCAATCTGCACAGCCACGCCTTCCAGCGCGCCATGGCCGGCATGACCGAGCGCCGCGGCCCGTCCGGCGGCGACAGCTTCTGGACGTGGCGGCGGACCATGTTCGCCTTCCTCGATCACCTGACGCCGGACGACGCCGAGGCGATCACCGCCTTCGCGCAGATGGAGATGCTGGAGGCCGGCTTCGCCGCCGTCGCCGAGTTCCACTACCTGCATCATCAGCCGGGCGGCGCCCCCTATGGCGATCTCGCCGAGATGGCGAACCGGATCGTCGCCGCCGCCGGCCAGACCGGCATCGGCCTGACACTCCTGCCCGTCCTTTACCAGCAGGGCGGCTGCGACGGCCGGCCGTTGGCGCCCGGTCAGGTCCGCTTCGGCAACGACCCCGAGCGTTTCGCCCGACTGCACGAACGTTGCGCTGGCGCGCTCGCCGCCCTGCCCGGCGACGCTCGCCTCGGGGTCGCGCCGCACTCGCTGCGCGCCGTCTGTCCGGCCGGATTGAGCACGGCGGTGGCGATGTGCCCCGACGGGCCGGTCCACATCCACGCCGCCGAGCAGGTGGCGGAGGTCGAGGAGGTCGAGGCCGCGCTCGGCGCCCGACCGGTGGCATGGCTCCTCGCCAACCAGCCGATCGACGAGCGCTGGTGCCTGATCCATGCCACCCAGATGGAACCGGCCGAGACGCTGGCGCTCGCCGCGTCGCGGGCCGTGGCCGGCCTGTGCCCCGTCACCGAGGCGAGCCTCGGCGACGGCATCTTCGACGGCGCTCGCTACCGCGCCGCCGGCGGCCGTTTCGGCTTCGGGACCGATTCCAACATCGCCATCTCGCTTGCCGGCGAATTGCGGGCGCTCGAATATTCGCAGCGCCTGGCAACGCGTTCGCGCGCGGTCATGGCGGACGCGGCACGCTCGACCGGGCGGCTCATGTTCGACCAGGCGGCGCGCTGCGGCGCCCAGGCCTGCGGGCGCGATGCCGGCGCCATCGCGCCGGGACGGCTTGCCGATCTGGTGGCGCTCGATGCCGACACCACCGATCTTGCCCTGCGCCACGACGACGAAATCCTCGACGCCTGGATCTTCGCAGGCCAGGACGCCTGCATCACCGATGTCTGGTCTGCCGGCCGTCACGTCGTGCGCGAGGGCGCCCATGTCGAGCGGGAGACGATCGTCAAGCGCTATCGCCGCACGATGGCCGCGCTGCGGGACCGGCTGTGAACGAGATCGCTATCAATTCCTGGGCGGGCGTGCGCGCCGAACTGCTGCGCCGCATCACCGAACGCATATGGAAGCCGGGCGAGACCATCCCCGGCGAGGAGCAGCTTGCGCGCGAGTTCGGCTGCGCGCGGGCAACCGTCAATCGCGCCATGCGCGAACTGGCCGAGGCCGGGCTGATCGAGCGGCGCCGACGCGCCGGCAGCCGCGTGCGCGTCAGCCCGGACCGCCGGGCGGTGCTGCGCATCCCGGTCATCCGGCTCGAGGTCGAGGGCCGCGGCCTTGGCTACCGCCATCGCCTCATCGAGCAGGAGACGGCGATGGCGCCGCTGGCGGTGGCGGCCCGGCTGGGGATCGAGCCCGGCAGCCGGCTCACGCATCTGCGCGCCGTCCATCTCGGCGACGGCCGGCCATTTGCCTGCGAGGACCGCTGGCTTAACGCCGCCGCCGTGCCCGACTTCTCGCAGGTCGACTTCAACGCCATCTCCATCAACGAATGGCTGGTGCTGAACGCTCCCTTCACCGAGGGCGACATCACCCTTTCGGCCGCCGCGGCCGGCCCGCGCGAGGCCGAGTGTCTCGGCATCGCCGCCGGGGCGCCCGTCTTCGTCGTCGAACGCACCACCTGGAACCGCGGCGAGCCGATCACCGCGGTGCGGCTCACCTATCCGCCGGGCTATTCGATGACGACGCGTCTGTGACCGGCTTCATATTCAAGATACAGCATGCGATGATGGCACCAACCTCGCCGAGCGTCCGGCGCGGGTCGAGCCGAAAGGATGGCCGGTCATGAAGGCCCTTTGTGTCCTCCAACATGTCGAAGCCGAATATCTCGGCCTCCTCGAAGACCACCTCGAAGGGCGCAACGTCCGCTTCCGCTATGCCCGACCGTTCACCGCCGGCGGCTCGGTGCCGGCCGCGGCGGCCGGATTCGACGGGCTGATCCTGCTCGGCGCCGGCCCGCTCGGCGTCGTTTCGGGGCCGCTGCTGCCCAGCCTTGCGGCCGAACTGCGGCTAGCGCGCGACTTTCTCGACCATGGCCTGCCCGTGGTCGGCTTCAACCTTGGCGCGGTGCTGCTGGCGGTGGCGGCCGGCGGCGGCGCCGAGGAAGCGCCGCTGCGCTTTCAGGTGGCGCGGGCGACGCGCACGGCGGATGCGGTGGCGGGTACCGCCCTGCCCGCGGCCTTCCCGCTGGCGCTCTATCTGCGCGATCGGCCCCTGCTGCCCGCCGGCACGACGGTGATGGCCGCCGACGAATCGGGCGAGCCGCTGGTGTTCACCGTCCGCGACAATGCCGTCGGCTTTCTCGGCCACCCCGGCATGAAGTCGGGGATGGTCGAGGATTTGGTCATGGAGTTCGACGATACGCCACCCGATGTCGCCGACGAACTGGAGCGAATGCGTGCCGCGCAGTCCGACATCGCCGAGGCACTCGGGCCGATCATGGTCGCCCTGACGCAAATGACCGGCTGGATGGCCGCCGACGGCGAGAATGGCGTGATTCCGCCCGCCGCCGGCACCGGGGCGCGCGCGACCTGACCGGCGTCGCGGGCGGCAGAAAGGTGGCAGGGAACAAATTCAATAATTGCTATATTAGAATATCATGTTATAAAGAGACTTGGATTCGTCGCGGAAAGCGATAGATTCCCGGGACAAGGGCCGGCGGCGGAGAGAGCCGGCTGCGATGGAGGAAACGTGGCCAGCAAGCTCGTCATCATCATGGTCAACACCGATCCGCGCAATGGCGAGGAGCTGGGCGCGCCGTTCTTCCAGGCGACCGTGGCGGCCGCCATGGACTACGAGGTCGAGGTGATCTGCACGGCCACTTCCGGCCAGCTCATGAAGAAGGGCGTCGCCGAGAAGCTGGTGGTCAAGCCGGGCTCGCCCAAGACGGTCTACGACTTCATCAAGGACGCCCACGAGGCGGGCGTCAAATTCTATTGCTGCTCGCCCAATCTCGACCTGTTCGACATGGGCGAGGAGGACCTTATCCCCGAATGCGAGGGCATCGTCGGCGGCGCCAAGGTGATCGAGACGGTGATGGAGGACGACGACGTCAAGGTCCTGACCTATTGAGGGCCGGGCGGCGCCGGGAGGAACACATGGCTCACGCAGCGACCACCATCGGCGATCCCGTCTCGTCGGCGCCGCCGGTCGCCTATGACAAGCTCGAGGAGATCTTCGCCGACATTCGCGGCCACGTCCTCTACGACCACGAACTGCATGGCTGCCTCAACTGCGGCATCTGCACGGCGACCTGCCCCTCGGCCCAGTATTACGACTATTCGCCGCGCGAGATCGTGCAGCTGCTGTGGACGGAAAATCTCGAGGGCATTTACGACGCCATGCAGGAGAAGATCTGGGCCTGCGCCCAGTGCTACACCTGCGCGGCGCGCTGCCCGTTCGAGAATTCGCCAGGCGGCCTCGTCATGATCATGCGCGAGGTCGCCATCAAGCACGGCATGCAGTCGGCCAAGGACGTGCTGCGACCGTTCTCGCGCGTGCTGCTCAAGGTCATCTCGACCGGCAACCAGCTCGCTCCCAACATGATCACCCGCGACGCCTTCCCCGACTGGGGGCCCGATGTCTCCAAGGTCGACGCGCCGCTCAACATCCTGCGCAAGGCGATTCCGGTTCCGACCCTGCACACCATGGATACCGCCTGGGTGGTCAACCTCAGGACGTCGGTGGAGCTCTACACCATCTGGGAGGAGACCGGCGTTCTCGACCAGCTCGAAACGGTCGACGAAAACCTGTTCGACGTGGTCTCCGATGTCATGGACGAGAAGCGTGAGGAATATGCCGAATGGCTCGAGGAACAGGAAGCAGAGGACGCCTGATGCGCGGCGCGCCAAGCGCGGCCCCGACGAGGAGGTTTCAATGAACAAGCACGAAGACGAAAGGCAGGGCGCCTACACCGGTTTCGGCGAGGAATGGCGGGCCGCCAGCCTGTCGCCAACCGAGGCGCGCCGCGCCACCGACTGGGTGGAGGCCAGGATCGACCGGCGCTCCATGCTGACCGGCAAGAACCGCGTCGAGGACATCCGCGACGCCATGTGGCAGCTCGAGAAGGACGGCGAAATCATCGTCCACCGCATCGACGAGCGCCACAAGCCGGTGATCGCGCGCACGCTCTACGGCTGGGAGAAGAAGATCCCGACGACCAATCTGTGGCAGCACAAGTCGTGTGGCCAGTGCGGCAACATCCCCGGCTACCCCACCTCGGTGATGTGGCTGATGAACGAGCTCGGCGTCGCCTATCTCGACGAGACCGACCAGACCTCGTGCACGGCGTGGAACTACCACGGCTCCGGCATCGGCAACGTCGTCTCGCTCGCCGCCGTGTTCCTGCGCAACTTCCACCAGGCCTATGTGTCGGCGAAGGCGCAGGGCCTCGATGTCGGCACCTACTTTCCGCTGGTCCATTGCGGCACCTCGTTCGGCAACTACAAGGAGATGCGCATCTTCCTGATGCACTCGGCCGAGTTGCGCGAACAGGTGAAGAAGATCCTCGGCAAGCTCGGCCGCCTCGTCGACGGCAAGCTGCTCATCCCCGAGGAGATCGTCCACTATTCGGAATGGCTGCATGTCATGCGCCAGCGCATCGCCGAGCGCCAGACGATCGATGTCAGCAACATCCGCGCCACCGTCCATCCGGCCTGCCATGTCTACAAGATGGTGCCGGAGGACGTGATCTACGACGAAACGGTCTTGAACGGTGACCGCGTCGCCGTTTCCACCGGCCTGATGCAGACGCTCGGCGCCCAGGTGATCGACTATTCGACCTGGTACGATTGCTGCGGCTTCGGCTTCCGCCACATCATCGGCGAGCGCGAGTTCACCCGCTCCTTCGCCATCGACCGCAAGATCAAGGTGGCGGTGGAGGAGGCGCGCGCCGACGTGATGATCGGTCACGACACCGGCTGCATCACCACGCTCGACAAGAACCAGTGGATCGGCAAGGCCGTCGACAAGGTCTATGCGCTGCCGATCATGGCCGACTGCCAGTTCGCGGCGCTGGCGCTCGGCGCCCATCCCTACAAGCTCGCCCAGCTGCACTGGCACGCCTCGCCCTTCGAGCAGCTTCTCGAGAAGCTCGGCATCGACTGGGAGAAGGCCAAGGCCGAGTTCGAGGCCTATCTGGAGGAGGTCAAGGCCGGCCGCATCGAAACGCTCTACGATCCCAAGCGCGCGATCACCTCCGGACCGGGCTACGTGAAGCCCGCCATGCTGGCCGCCGCGGAGGCGGGCAAATGACCGCGCTGCCCGTGCTAATCGTTGGCGCCGGCCCGGCCGGCCTCGCCGCAGCCCACGCGCTTGCCTCGGCCGGCCAGCCGGTGCAGCTCGTCGAAAAGGAGAAGGTGCTGGGCGGCGCGCCGATCCTGTCGGGCTACGCCAAGCTGGTGCCGTCCGGCGAATGGGCGAAGGACGCCATCGGCGGCATGGTCAGGCGGGTCGAGGAGAACCCGCTGATCGTCACACGCAGAGGCGTCTCCGTGGCCAGCTTCGACGGCGGGCCGGGCGCATTCAAGGCAACTCTGTCCGACGGCACCAAGGTCAACGCCGCCGCCGCCATCCTCGCCACCGGCTTCACCCATTTCGATTCGGTCAACAAGCCCGAATGGGGTTTCGGCACCTATCCCGACGTGGTCACCACCACCCAGGTCGAACAGATGCTGTCGTCCGGCAAGGGTGTGCGCTGCCCGTCCGACGGCCGCGAACCGGAACGGGTCGCCATCCTGCTCTGCGTCGGCTCGCGCGACCGCCAGATCGGCCGCACCTGGTGCTCGAAGGTGTGCTGCACGGTGTCGGCCAACCTGGCCATGGAGATCCGCGAGACGCTGCCCAACTGCAACGTCTACATCTACTACATGGATATCCGCACCTTCGGCCTCTACGAGGACAAGTACTACTGGGAAAGCCAGGAGGAGTTCAAGGTCAAGTACATCAAGGCGCGCATCGCCGAGGTTACCTCCGACGGAAAGCGCCTGATCGTCAAGGGCGAGGACACGCTGGTCAAGCGCCCGATCACCATCCCTTTCGACATGGTCGTCCACGCCATCGGCATGGACCCCAATGTCGACAACATGAAGCTTTCGGCGATCTTCGATGTGAAGCTGCATCCGCACGGCTATATCGAGCGCGCCTCCACCTATGCGGCGATGTCGGGGACCTCGCGGCCGGGCGTGTTCGTCGCCGGGGCGGCGACGGGACCGGAGACCATCGACGATTCGATTGCGCAGGGCCAGGCCGCCGCCATGGCGGCGCTCGCCTGCTGCCACGAACTCGTCGGGGAGGAGGCGGCATGATGCGCGCCTTCGGTATCGGCAGGGCCAGGCCTTCCGCACCGGCCCGCCCGGTGCTCGACCTGTCGGGGCCGCGCCTGCGCCGGGCGTTCGAGAACCTCATCACCTCGGCCGAGGCGACCGGCGGGATCGAACGCTATGCCGGCGCGCTGGCGCTCAAGGCCTCGCTGTTCGACGAGGTCCTGGGCCACGGCCGCGCCGCCACCATGCCGGAATCACGGTTCCGCGACGTTGCCTGCTTCATCGCGCCGGCGCGCCGGCGCATCGGGCCGTGGCTTGAAGCCAACCGCTTCGAGTTCCTGCGCCGCCGCATCGCCGAACTGATGGCGGATGACGGCGACCTTGCCGCCGTCGACCGGCGCATCGCCGCCTTCACCGGCGCCTTCCCGGCCGACCGCGAGCACCGCTGGACGCGCGATCTCGCCGCCGAAATCCTGCATTTTTCGGCGCCCGAGCGTTATCCGCTGATGACCCGCTGGGTCTGGGACCACGGCGTCGGATCCGGTGTCCTGCGCGAAATCTGGCATGCCGAGGATGTCGATGCCGCGCTGATCGCCGTCGACGACGGCATCGCCACCCACCTGGCGCTGCGCGAGGAACTGACCGGCTTCCTCAAGGACAATGGCGTGTTCCGCGACCTGCCCTTTTATGTCGATATCCTCTGCGCCCACGTCTATGCCGGCTACATCAACGACCGCGGCGGCCACTATCTGAAGCCCGATTTCTGCGGCGAATCGCGCGACGCCATGCTGCATACAAGGCGCATGCTGGGGCTCGACGCGGTCGATACGGCCACCGGGCGCACCAGACTCAAACTCATCGACGGCAGCGCCCATGTGCTGGCCGAACCGCTGAAGCTCAACGCGTGAGGCGCCGGCGATGCCGATTCACGAAAAATCGCTGATCCGCCGCGAGAACCTGGTGTCGCAGGACAAGCTGGTGCTCGACGGCATCGATGTCTCCGGCCACTGGTCGACCTTCATCGAGAACCGCTCGGTCACCGACTACAACGAGGCCCTGCAGGAGGAGATCGCCGCGCTGCCCGGCGGCGAGTTCATCCACCGCTGCTGGCAGTGCGGCTCGTGCACCAATGCGTGCACGGTCAACGCCATCAATCCCGATTTCAATCCGCGCTACTGGATCTACCTGATCCGCATGGGGCTCGAAGCCGAGCTGCTGCGCGACAAGGATATCATCTGGCAGTGCGTATCCTGCAACAAATGCACCTATGCCTGCCCGCGCGACGTCAATCCGGAGGGCGTGATGAAGGCGACCGCCCACTGGCTGGAACTGAAGGGCCATACGGAGAAGAAGCCGTCGATGATCTTCGACGAGGAGTTCACCGAGCAGATCGTCATGACCGGCCGCATCGAGGACGGCAAGGTGCTGCGCCGCTTCCTTGCCGAGACCGGCCAGCCGCTCCTCCAGGACTGGCTGGTGGCGCTGGTGCGCGGCCTCGTCTTCCGGCTGCCGGTGACCCTGCTCGCCAAGCTCGGCCTGGCCACGCTGTTCCATCCGCGCACGCGCGGCTGGGGAGCGTCGCGCCGGGCGATCGAGGAATTCATCGACGAACGCCACCGCGCCGACCGCAAGGCGCTCGGCCTCGACATCCAGGGAGCCGAATGATGGACGGCAAATACAGGCAGGTGGCCTATTATCCGGGCTGCGCGCTGGAAGGAACCGGGCACGCCTACAACCGCTCGACCAAGGCGGTCGGCAAGGCGCTCGGGCTCGATCTGGTCGAACTGAACAACTGGAACTGCTGCGGCGCCATGGAGGTCAAGAACGTCGACCCCAAGCTGCAGACCTACCTGTCGGCCCGCAACCTGTCGATCGCCGAACAGATGGGCTTCGACACGGTGATGGCGCCGTGCAACGGCTGCTACCACAACCTGAAGAAAGCCGAATACGACCTCGCCCATGACCCGGCCTCGCGCGAGGTCAATCAGCGGCTGTCGAAGAAGGCCGGCCATGGCAATTACGAGGCCGGCAAGGTGGAGACCATCCACGCGCTCGACTGGATCAAGCACTCGCTCGGCGAGGAGGGCCTCAGGGCCAGGGTGAAGCACTCGCTGAAGGGCCTCAAGGTCGCCAACTATTACGGCTGCATGTACACGCGCCCGCGCCACATTTTCCCGGAGAAGGACAAGGGTCCGGGCTCGGAATCGACCTCCAAGCCGCATTTCATGGACGACCTGCTGGCGGCCGCCGGTGCCGACAATGTCGACTATCCGCTGAAGACGGCCTGCTGCGGCGGCGCCCACACGCTGTCGGATTCCGACACATCGACAAAACTCGTGCTCAACCTGCTGGAGACGGCCGAGGCCTGCGGCGCCGATGTGATCGCCACGGAATGCCCGACCTGCCATACCGGGCTCGAAATGCACCAGGTGCGTGCCGAGAAGGTGTTTGGCAGGAAGACGAAGGTCAAGATATTGTACTTCACCCAGCTTCTCGGCGTGGCGCTCGGCCTGTCGCCGAGAAAGGTGGGCGTGCACGAGAACATGTCGGAATCGCGCGATCTCCTGCGCGAGAAGGGGCTGGCCTGATGGCGGCGCTGGCGCAACGGGTGAAAGGGCAGGCGGCAACGCTGCTCGCGCGCCTTGACGCGATGGTCGCGCTCGACGAGGCGGTGCTGGCCGCCTCGGCCGAACCGCTGGCGGGCGAACTTGTCGCCGTCGGCGAGAAGGTGCTCGAGGCCTGGCTTGCCGCTCGCGATGCGGCACCGACGCAACGGCAAGTCGAGGGCTTCCGCCTGCTTGCCCTGCACCGCCAGGGAGCCAGGGGCGATCCGAGCTTCAACGCCTGCCGCGAGAGCTGCCGCGAACTGGTCTACCGGACCAACTGCGCCCGGCTGGCGGAGGAGCCGGCCGACGCGGCGCGGGAGTTGCGCCTCGCCGCCATGGTTGCCCGCCATCTCGTTCTCTTCATCGACGGCAAGCTGGAAAACGCCGGCCTCGGCGAATTCTGCTGCTCGTCGCGACCGCTTCGCCAGACGGTGGCGGCCCTGCCCGCCACCGCCGGCGACCAGACAGGAGCATGACCGATGCCGCAGGTGCGAGGCTGCAACCTTCCCGACGAACTGCTCTATGATGTCGACAACAACATCTGGTACCGGGAGAATCCCGACGGCAGCGTCACGCTCGGCATGACGGCGGTGGCCGCCGCGATGGCCGGCCCGCTGGTGGCGTTCACGCCCAAGAAGGCCGGCCGGCCGGTGCAGGAGGGCAAATCCTGCGCGACCGTGGAATCGGGCAAGTGGGTCGGCCCGGCCAAGATCGCCTTCGACGCGGAGATCGTCGAGACCAACGACGCGCTCGGCGACGACCCCAAGCTCGCCAATGCCGACCCCTACGGCCAGGGCTGGCTGGTCAAGGTGCGGCCGGCCGACTGGGCGGCGGCAAGGGCCGGGCTCGTCCCCGGCACCGAGGTTGCCGGGCCGTACGAGGCCAAGATGACCGCCGACGGCTTTGCCGGCTGCGCCTGAGGAACACGCCTGCATTACCGCTGCCCGGGCGGGAGGCCGGGCGAACAGGGACCGTTCGCGGACCCGACTACAAGGTGAACCGAGATGAACGCCGAAGCCAATGCCAAGTCGATGAGCATGATCGTCACCAAGGGATCGCTCGACTGGGCCTATCCCCCCTTCATCCTGTCGACGACGGCCGCCGCGATGGGCCTCAACGTGACGATGTTCTTCACCTTCTACGGGTTGACGCTGTTGAAGAAGAAGCTCGACCTGCAGGTCACCACGCTCGGCAACCCGGCAATGGCCATGCCGATGTTCGGCATGCATGTCGGCATGCCCAACATCGTCTCGGCCATTCCGGGCGTCGACGCGGCGGCGAGCGTGATGATGAAGAATCTGATCAAGAGGAAGGGCGTCGCCTCGATCGAGGAACTGCGCGACACGGCGCTCGATGCCGACGTCAAGATGATCGCCTGCCAGATGACGATGGACCTGTTCGAGTACACGCCGGACGACCTGATCGAGGGGCCGGTGCTCGGGGGCGCCGCGACCTACATCGAGGAAGCGACGAAAAGCGACATCAATCTGTTCATATGAGCCCCACTCCCGGAGATGGAGGCGGCATCGGACAAGAGGAACGACATGGCTGACCAGGTACTCGACGTGAAGGGGCTGAACTGCCCGCTGCCCATACTGCGCGCCAAGAAGGCGCTCAAGGACATGGCGACGGGATCGACGCTGCAGGTGCTGGCGACCGATCCCGGCGCGGTCAAGGACTTCGAGGCGTTCTGCCGCACCACCGGCAACGAACTGCTGGAATCGAGCAATGACAACAAGGTCTTCTCGTTCGTGATCAAGAAGACCGCCTGATCCCTTCCTGGCCGGGCCGCTCACCGCATGGCGGGAGGCCCGGCCGCCCTTTCCCGCGTCAATTCGCGCGCCCGGGTGGCGGCGCGCGGGCCTTTCAAGCCGCGTGCGGAACGATTACATGTTCCGCATCATATTCTGTTTCTTCTATGTATGGAGGCTGAGATGGCCTACACCATCGACCGAGACTTCGCCGGAGAGGACTTCGCCGCCGTCGTCGAACGCACCCGCGCCGCGCTGTCCGGCCAGGGCTTCGGCGTGCTGACCGAGATCGACGTCAAGGCGACGCTGAAGAAGAAGCTCGGCGTTGACGTCGACGACTACCTCATCCTCGGTGCCTGCAATCCGACCATGGCGCACAAGGCCATGCAGATGGAGCCGCGCATCGGCGCCATGCTGCCCTGCAACGTCATCGTGCGCGCGCTCGGGTCCGGCAAGGTCGCGGTCAGCGCCATAGATCCCGTCGCCTCGATGGCTGCGGTCGACAATGACGAGCTGAAATCGGTTGCCGGCCAGGTCCGCGCCATGCTCCAGACCGCCGTCGCCGCCATCTGATCCGGTTCCCTCCCGCCTTGCCTCCCGGTTTTTCTCTCGACCGGGAGGCATCTTTTTCTCGTTGTATTGCCGCATGTTATCTAGAATATTTATAAAGAAAACCATTTGACTCCTGTTATGCTGCGGCCTAACCATCCAGCGTTCAAACGCACGGGACCAAACGATGATGGTCGCCCGATTGACGCCTAGACCCTGCCCTCCGCTTCCCCCATGGCGGCGCCGCCGGGCCGGCCGATGAGCCGCCGCGTCCGCAGCTATCTTTCGCGGCCGCCCGAGCGGCTGGTCGTTGGCGGCTATCGCCACTGGCTCACCGGCTGCGCGACCGGGACGCTCACCCACTGGCTCGCCGCACGCGACCTCTACACCTCGCTGCTCGCTGCCGACGGGGCCGACATGGCGCTGGCCGCGCTCGGAAATTTCGTCGCCACGCTCGGACGTTGCGCCACCTGCCCGCTGCGCTTCCTGCCCTCGGGAACCGACTGCGTGTGCCGCGATGAAGGCCTTGTCCTCGGCCTCGTCGCCGGCATCCAGTGCGGTGACGAGGAAGCCCTTCATTGCGCCGCGGCAGCGCTCGCCTGCCGCCGGCGCCGCGACGAAATGCTGGTCGAGGCGGGGGCCTATGCGCTGATGCTCAAATCGCTCGGCCAGCTGCTGATGCCGATCCCGGCCGACGCCATCGCCGGCATCGCGCCGGGATCACCGGCGGTCGCGCCGGGCGGCAGGCCGACCTACCACTGATCAGCCGGCGAGAGGCAGGCGAAACCTGCCTTGACATCGGTCAAGGACGCTGCCTGCCTGCCGGCGCAGGCTGTTTGGCGACAGGTGCTGGAGACAAAAGCGGTGACGTTTGCCGACCGCCAGGATGCCGGATCGCGGCTTGCCGACGCGCTGGAACACCTGCGCGGCCAGCCGGTCGTGGTGCTCGCCCTGCCGCGCGGCGGGGTGCCGGTCGCCGCCGAGATCGCCGCCCGGCTGGCGGCGCCGCTCGACCTGTTGCTGGTGCGCAAGATCGGCGTGCCATGGCAGCCGGAACTGGCGATGGGTGCCGTGGTCGACGGCGCCGAGCCGATCATCGTCAGGAACGAAGACATCATCCGCTTGGCCGGCATTTCGCAGTCCCAGTTCGAAGCCGTTTGCCAGCGCGAGGTCGCCGAGATCGAGCGGCGGCGGCGGCGCTACCTGGCCGGCCGGCCGCCCGCAGATGTCGCCGGCAAGGTGGTCATCGTCGTCGACGACGGCATCGCCACCGGCGCCACCGTGCGCGCCGCCCTGCGCGGGCTGGCCGGACGGCGACCGGGAAGGATCGTCCTCGCCGTCCCGGTGGCGCCGCCGGACACGATCATCCAGTTCGAGGCTCTTGCCGACGAGGTGATCTGCCTGGCACAGCCGCAACACTTCGCGGCGATCGGTGCCCACTACCGCGATTTTCGCCAGCTCGATGACGACGAGGTGATCGCCGTCCTGGCGGCGCACGCCCAGGCCCCAGGACGGTAGGCGCGGGCGGCGGCGCGACCGTCAGGCGGCGGCGCGCCACTTGATCGAGCAGCCGATCGAGGCGATCTGGTCGCGCGGTCCGATCCCGGTGCGCGCGATCATCAACATGGCATCGTAGAGGTCACGCCTGGTGCCCGGCGCCGGTGGCTGCAGCCGGGCGGCATCGAGCCGGCCGCGATACTGCAGCTCGAAATTCCGGTTGAAGCCGAAGAAGTCCGGCGTGCAGACCGCGCCATAGCCGCGCGCCACCGTCTGGTCCTCGTCGTGCAGATAGGGGAAGGTGAGGCGGTGCTGGCTGGCGAAGGCGGCCATGTTCTCGAAGGAATCCTCCGGATAGGCGTCCGCGTCGTTGGAGCAGATGGCGACAAAGCCGACGCCGTGGGCATCGAGGTCGGTCGCCACCGTGACGATCCGGTCGATGACGGCCTGCACGTAGGGGCAGTGGTTGCAGATGAAGACGACGACCAGCCCGTTGGCGCCGGCACTGGTCAAGATCGAATGGGTGCGGCCATCGGTGCCCGGCAGGCGGGCATCGATCGCCTTCCAGCCGAAATCGCAGATTGGCGGTTGCGCTGCCATCATGCCCTCCGTTTCACAGGCCCAACGCAGGTTTCAACGACTGCGTTCATGATGGCTGCGGCGCAGCCGGCTCGCCGCGCATCAGCAGCACCGGCGCGGCCGAAGCCGAGAGGATGGCGCGCGCCGTCTGGTCGTCGTCGAACAAGGGCCCGGCCATGCCGGCGACCACGCACCAGGGATGCAGGCGGGTCAACGCCCGCACCACTTCGCCGACCGAGCCGGCCTCCAGGCGCAGGATCTCCTGCCCGGCCGGCGGCCGGTCGCCCGCGCCGCGCCGGCCATGGGCGATGACGATCAGCGAAAGGTCCAGGCCCCTGGCGATTTCCTCGCCCAGTTCAACGATGCGCTGGCCGCTGTCGCCGCCCTCGTCGATGACGACGACCGGGCCGTCCTTGCGCTGGTCTTGGCCGGCGGCGATCAGCACCCCGGCCGCTTCGGGCGGGATGCGGCGCAGTGCGGCGACGGCGTCGGCGGCGGTGACCCCGCCCGAGAAGCCGGCCAGCACGACCACGTCGCCGCTGCGGCATTCGCTGGTCAGCGCCGAGACGATGTCGCCGCGCAGCGCCGCGAAATCCCAGGCAATGCGCAGGCGGCGGGCGCGCTCGGCCAGCTCCTGGCGCAGGCGGCGGGCCGACAGCAGGAACGCCTGTTCGAGTTCCGTCCGGCTGAGGTTGCGTGGGCCGGCCGATCCGCGCTTGATCGCCGTCGAGAACGGCAGGTCGGCGAGGTCGAGCAGCCCCGCCTCCTCGACGAACAGCCCCTTGAGGCTGGCCGAGCCGATTGCCGCCAGCCGCACGGCGATTTCGACGGTGTGGCCCGACCCGGTGATCGCGCCCTGGCCGATGATCACGCGCCGATAGGTGAACCTGCCGCTCATGCGCCCTCGCCTGCCGCTTCGGGTTCCTCGCCCTGGCCGGCGACGCCGAACCGCCGCCGCGTCGCCGCGAACGCGTTCAGCTTCGCCTCGACCCGGCCGTTGACGGTGCCGCCGGCAAAGCGGCCGTCCGTGCCGCGCTCGCCGGCCGCCACCCCGGTCAGGAGCTCGATGCCCTGATCGACGGTACCGACCGGGTGGATGTGGAACCGGCCGGCGCGGGCGGCCGCCACCACGTCATGGCGCAGCATCAGGTTCTTGACGTTCGCCGCCGGGATCAGCACGCCCTGGTCGCCGGTGAGCCCGCGCTGAAGGCAGGTGTCGAAGAAGCCCTCGATCTTCTCGTTCACGCCGCCGATCGCCTGAACCTGGCCGAGCTGGTTGACCGAGCCGGTGACGGCGAAATGCTGGCGGATCGCCACCTCGCCCAGCGCCGAAAGCAGCGCATAGAGTTCCGCCGATGAGGCACTGTCGCCGTCGACGCCGCCATAGGACTGCTCGAACACCAGGCTCGCCCACAGCGATATCGGCGCGTCGAGGGCATAGCGCGAGGCGAGGAAGCTCGACAGGATCAGCACGCCCTTGGAATGGATCGGCCCGCCCAGCTCCACCTCGCGCTCGATGTCGACCACCTTGCCGGAACCCATGCGGACCCGCGCGGTGATGCGGGTCGGCCGGCCGAAGCTGAAACTGCCGAGACTCAGCACCGACAGGCCGTTGACCTGGCCAACCACGGCCCCCTCGGTGTCGATCAGCACGGTGCCGCGGGCGATCATCTCCTGGGAGCGGGCGCGCAGCCGGTCGGCGCGGTAGATCGACTGGGCGATCGCCTTGTCGACATGCTCGGCGGCGACGACCTCGGCGCCGGCGTCGCCCGCCCAGAAATCGGCCTCGCACAGCAAATCGGTGAGCGGCCCGACGCGCAGCGACAGCTTCTCGGCGTCCTCGCTCCAGCGGCTCAGCTCGTCGATGACGCGGGCCACCGCGCCGGCCGCCAGCGGCCGCAGCCGCCGGGTCGCGGCGATGCCGGCGATAAGCCGCGCATAGAGGGCGACGGTCGCCTCGTCGCGGTCGGCGCGATCGTCGAAATCGGCCTCGACCTTGAACAGCCGGGCGAAATCGGGATCAAGATTGACCAGCAGGTAGTAGATGATCGGGTCGCCGATCAGCACCACCTTGACCGACAGCGGCACCGGGTCGGGCTGCAGCGATATGGTGCTGACCAGGCTCAGCTGCTCGGCCGGCGAGCCGATGGTGATGGCGCCGTTGGCGAGGCAGCGCTTCAGCGCGTCCCAGGCGAAAGGCTCGGTCAGCACGCGCACGGCGTCGAGCACCAGATAGCCGCCATTGGCCCGATGCAGCGCCCCCGGCTTGATCAGCATGAAGTCGGTCACCAGCGCGCCCATCTGCGCGATGTGTTCGATGCGTCCGACCAGGTTGGCCATGGTCGGGTGCGGCTCGAACACGACCGGGGCGCCCGCCGTGGCGCCGTCGCCGGCCGCCTCATTGGCGACGACGACGTTGACGCCGTAGCGGCGCAGCCGCGCGTCGCGACGGTCAGGCGAGCCGACCGCCATCTGCGCCTCGGCCTGGGCCGCCTCCAGGAACATGTCCACATGGGCGACCAGGTCCTTGTGCACCTCCTCGAGATAGGCGGTCAGTTCGGCCGAACCGGCGAACTGGCGCTTGATCTCGCCCATCGCGGCGGCGACGGCCAGTTCGGCCATCTCGGCGGTAAGTTCCCTGATCTTCTGGCGGCGGGTCTTTTCGAGCGCCGGCAACTGTTGGAGAATGTGCTCAAGCTCCTTCTGCAGCTCCTGGATCGAGCGCTCGATTTCGCGCCGCTCGGCCTCCGGCAGCGCGTTGAAGACCTCGGGCTTGATCACCTGGCCGCCGCGCTGCGGGGCCAAGGCGAAACCCATCGGCGTGCGCAGGATGGCCACCGACTGGGCCTGCGCCCGCTCCTGCAAGGCCTCGAAGGCCTGCTCCTGGCTGTTCTTGGCCTCCTCGTCGATGGCGCCACGCCGGTTCTGATATTCCTCGGCCTCGAACAGGGCTGGAATGGCCGCGCGCAGGTCGTCGACCAGCTCCTCCATCGCCTTGGCGAAGCGACTCGCCTCGCCGGGCGGCAGGCCGATCGCGCGCGGCCGGTGGTTCTCGGCGAAGTTGTTGACATAGAGCCAGTCAAGCGGCGCCGGCTCGGCCGCCGCCCTTGCCTGCAGCCGCTCGGCGATCGCCGTGTGCTTGCCGGTGCCGCGGGCGCCATGGGCGAAGACGTTGAAGCCCGGCTGGCGGATGCTGGCGCCGAATTCGAGCGCGCTCAGCGCCCGCTGCTGGCCGATCAGCTGCGGTGCGGCGGCCAGTTCGGCGGTCGTCGCGAAGCCGAGCGATGTGGGGTCGCAGCGGCAGCACAGCCGCTCGGCAGGCAAGGGCGGCGGCGGGCCGCCGGCGGGTTGCAAGGTCTCGCTCGCCATCGTGGGCGTTCCTCCTGCCCTATCCATAACCGGTTTTCGGCAACAGTTTGAGTCCGCTGAAGCGCACCGGATGCCGCAGGCCTCGACCGGGGTACGGGGCCGGGGCAAGAACCCGGGTTCGGTTGCTCCGCCATTGCCGGGCTCACTTGCCGGCTCCATCGAGATTTGTTATATGTCATAACGAATGGGAGAGAGACCATGCCGCTCGTCGACATCCCGGGCATGCGCCCGGTGCGCCTCGGCGACCTGACCGCCGATCTCGTCCGGGGCGAACAGGGAGTCGTCTATGTGCGCTCGCGCCAGGCGCTGGGCGACTACCCACGCTCGATCATCGATCGCCTGCGCCACTGGGCGGCGGTGGCCCCCGGGCGCGTGTTTCTGGCCGACCGCGTCGATGGCGGCGACTGGCGCCGGCTTACCTATGCCGAAACGCTGGAGAGAGCGCGCGCCATCGCCCAGTTCATCCTCGATCGCGACCTGTCGCCCGAGCGGCCGATCATGGTGCTGTCGGGCAACGGCATCGAGCATGCGCTGATCGCGCTCGGTGCCATGATGGCCGGCGTCCCTTACGCGCCGGTGTCGCCCGCCTATTCGCTTGTCTCGAAGGACCACGCCAAGCTGCGCTACGTGTTCGATCTGGTGACGCCGGGCCTTGTCTTTGCCGCCGATGGCGAGCCGTTCGCGCCGGCGCTGCGGGCGATCATGAAAGCGGGGGTCGAACTCATCGTCGCCCGCCGCCCGCCGGCCGGCTTTTCGGCCATCGCCTTCGACGCGGCGGTGAACACCCGCCCCACCAACGCGGTCGAGGCGGCCGATGCCGCGGTGACCGGCGACACCATCGCCAAGTTCCTGTTCACCTCCGGCTCGACCGGCATGCCCAAGGCGGTCATCAACACCCAGCGCATGATCTGCTGCAACCAGGCGATGCTCGCGCACGCCCTCGCCTTTCTCACCGACGAGCCGCCGGTCATGGTCGACTGGCTGCCCTGGAACCACACCGCCGGCGGCAACCACAATTTCGGCATCGCGCTGCACAATGGCGGCACGCTCCACATCGACGATGGAGCGCCGACGCCGGCCGGCATCGCCCGCACCGTGCGCAACCTCAGCGAGGTGGCGCCGACGCTCTATTTCAACGTGCCGAAGGGCTACGAGATGCTGTGCGAGCATCTGGCCGCCAATGCCGCGTTGCGCGAGAACTTCTTCTCCCGACTGAAGCTGATCCAGTACGCCGGCGCCGGCCTGTCGCAGCACGTGTGGGACGCGCTGGAGCGGCTGGCGGAGGCGACCATTGGCGAAAAAGTGATGATCGTCACCGGCTACGGATCGACCGAGACGGCGCCGTTCGCCTGCTCGCCCACCTGGCACGCGTCGCGGCCGGGCGAGGTCGGGATGCCGGCGGCCGGGCTCGAACTGAAGCTCGTCCCGAATGGCGAGAAGCTGGAAGTGCGCCTGCGCGGCCCGTCGGTGACGCCGGGCTACTGGCGCCAGCCCGACAGGACGGCCGCATCCTTCGACGAGGAGGGCTTCTACCGCATCGGCGATGCGATGAAATTGGCCGACCCGGCCGACGTCAATCGCGGCCTGCTGTTCGACGGGCGCATCTCGGAGGACTTCAAGCTGTCGACCGGCACCTGGGTCAACGCCGCCTCGGTGCGCGGTGCCATCATCCGCGCCTTCGCGCCCTATGTCCGCGACGCGGTGCTGGCCGGGCTCGACCGCAACCATATCGGCGCGCTCCTGCTGCCCGACCTCGACGCGGCGCGCAGGATCGCGCCGGAACTGGCCGGCGCCGACGAGGCGGCGGTCGCCGCCCATCCCGCCGTGCGCCGGCTGTTCGCCGAACGGCTCGGCGCGCTGGCCAGCCAATCGACCGGCAGTTCCAACCTCGTCGCCCGCGCCATCATCCTCGACAGCCCGCCATCGATCGATCATCACGAGGTCACCGACAAGGGCTCGATCAACCAGCGCGCGGTGCTCGCCCGCCGGGCCGCGCAGGTCGAGGATCTCTATGCCGAGCCAGCACCCGAACATGTGCTGGTCGCCAGGGCGGCGGTCCGTGCCTGAGGCGTGCCGCTCAGCCGGAGACGACCGCCCCTTCGAGGAGGCGGTCGAGCAGCCCGATCAGGCGGTCGCGCTCGGCCTCGCCGCCCAGCCGCTCGATCAGCCGCTGCTCGTGGCCGCGCCACACCGCGTACATCTCGTCGACGAAACGCTCGCCCGTTTCCGTCAGAAAGAGCGAATGCGTGCGCCGGTCGGCATCCCCGCGGCGTCGCTCGGCCAGGCCGCGGCCCTCCAGCCCGTCAATCAGCGCGACGAGATTGGCGGGCTTGATGCCGAGCGTCTCGGCGATCGCCGCCTGCTTCTGGCCGGGGTTGGCGGCGATGTTGGCAATGACGGCGAACTCGGCCGGCCGCAGCTTCAGCTCGGCGAAGGTATCGATGAAATCCTGGAAAACGGCGAGCTGGGCACGACGCAGCTTGTAGCCGATGATGAAATCCATCGACAGGTACTGCAGTACCGCCTGCTCGTCGATCGCCTCGCGTCCCATCCGCCTGCCGTTGTCAGCCTCCACCCCGCGGACCCGGGTCTGTGATACACGATTTCATCCAACCAGGAAAACAATTATGGTCGATAACCTAGTCGAGTGCCCCGAGGAGCTGGCCATGAGCCCGTCGCAGGCGGCGGAACTGTGCACCTACGAACTGCGCGACGGCGTCGCCCATGTCGGCCTCAACCGCCCGCGCAAGCGCAACGCCATCTCCGACCGCTTCGTCGAGGCGATCGCCGAGGCGGTCGGCCGCGCCGAGCGCGAGGCCCGCGCCGCCGTGCTGTTCGGGCATGGCGAGCATTTCTGCGCCGGGCTCGATCTCGCGGAACATGTCGACAAGGCGCCGATGGACGCCGTGGCCGGCTCGCGGCGCTGGCACCAGGTGTTCGACATGATCGAGCACGGCACCATTCCCTGGGTGTGCGCGCTGCACGGTGCCGTTGTCGGCGGCGGGCTGGAACTGGCGGCCGCCACCCATATCCGCGTCGCCGACCGCTCCGCCTTCTTCGCCCTGCCCGAGGGCCAGCGCGGCATCTTTGTCGGCGGCGGCGGCTCGGTGCGGGTGGCGCGGCTGATGGGGGTCGCCCGCATGAGCGACCTCATGCTGACCGGACGCGTCGCCAGCGCCGAGGAGGCCGAGCGCTGGAACGTGGTCCAGTATGTCGTCGACGCCGGGGCGGCGCTCGCCAAGGCGGGCGAACTGGCGCGCAAGGCTGCCGCCAACGCCCCCTTCTCCAACTACGCCGTCATCAACGCGCTGCCGCGCATCCAGGACATGGCCAAGGCCGACGGCCTGTTCGTCGAATCGTTCATCGCCACCTTCGCCACCAGCACCCCGGAGGCGGTCGAGCGCATGCGCGCCTTCCTCGACAAGCGGGCGCCGAAGGTCGGCCGGCCGCGGGACAAGTGAAGGCGCGCCAGATGAACCTCGACGACATCATCGCCATCGACATCCACACCCACGCGGAGGAACCGTGCGGCCTGCACGCCGACGACGGCTATGACGATTTCCAGGCGTGGATGAAGAAATACTTCCGCATGGAGCACTCGCCGCAGCCGACCATCGCGCAGACGGCAGCCTACATGCGCGAGCGGCGCATCGTCGCCTGCATCTTTCCGGTCGATGCCGAGCGCAATACCGGATTCCGCCGCTTCAGCAATTACGAGGTGGCCGAACAGGCGGCCGCCCACCGCGACGTGCTCATTCCGTTCGCCTCGATCGACCCGGCCAAGGGCAGGGTCGGCGCGCGCGAGGCACGCGACCTCGTCGCCAACCACGGCGTCCAGGGCTTCAAGTTCCATCCGACCATGCAGGGCTTCTACCCCAACGACCGCTCGGCCTACATCCTCTACGAGGCGATCGCCGAAACCGGCAAGCCGGCCCTGTTCCACACCGGCCAGACCGGCGTCGGCGCCGGCATGCCCGGCGGCATGGGCATGAAGCTCGGATATTCCAACCCGATCTACATCGACGACGTCGCGGCCGACTTCCCCGAGATGCCGATCATCCTCGCCCATCCGTCCTTTCCCTGGCAGGAGGAGGCGCTGTCGATCGCCACCCACAAGCCCAACGTCCATATCGACCTGTCGGGCTGGTCGCCGAAATACTTCCCCGAGATCCTGGTGCGCTACTGCAACACGGTGCTGCGGGAGAAGGTGCTGTTCGGCTCCGACTGGCCGGCGATCACGCCGGACCGCTGGCTCGCCGATTTCGCCAGGATCGCCATCCGCGACGAGGTGCGCCCGCTGATCCTCAAGGAAAACGCCCGGCGGCTGCTCGGGCTGTGAGCGGCCGGCGGGTCAACGCAAAAGGCCCCGGCGCTGCCGGGGCCCTTTTGCATTCCTGGCGAAGTCCGCCGCGGGCTCAGTAGCCCCAGTAGTAGTGCTTGCGGTACTTCGGATAGTAGTAGTACGGCTTGTAGTGGTAGTGATAGCCGTAATAATGGACCTGCTCCGCCTGCTGGCTGGTCTCGACGGCCTTGCCGCGGATCATGGTCGCGGCCGAGGCGGCGACCGGAGCGGTCAGCGTGCCGGCGACAACCGAAAGGGCGACGGCGGCGATGATGTTCTTGGCGATCATGGGTTCGTCTCGCTTTTCTCAGGTTGGGCTGGCCGGACACCGCGTCCTGCCATGACCATGAGATAGCGAGCCCGAATCCGGCCGGCTGTGCATTGGCGCACAGGCCGATTTCCGCCCTCGCCCCTGGCAAAAGCCGACAAAATAAGGGCCCGGCGTCGCCGCCGGGCCAAATGCGAGCAGGCAAAGCCGGCGATCGTCACATCGCCGTGTACTTGTCGACCAGCGCCAAGGCGTCCTGCACCATCTGCTTGCCGGGCAGGCCCTTGCCCTCCATTTCCGCCGCCCAGGCGTCGATCAATGGGGTCGCGGTGTCCTTCCAGCGCTGCGTTTCGGCCTCGTCGAGGGTGATGATGTTGTTGCCGAGTTTCTCGGCGATGCCCGCGCCCACCTTGTCGCCGTTGTCCATGGCGCGGCCGAACAGGGCGGCCGTCTCGATGCCGGAATTGTCGTCGATGACCTTCTTCAGGTCGTCGGGCAGCTTGTCATAGGCGGCCTTGTTCATGGCGACGACGAAGGTCGCCGTGTAGAGGCCGTGCGTGCCGGAGAAGCCGGTGTGGTTCTTGACCAGTTCGGGCACCTTCAGGGGAACAGTTACCTCCCATGGGATCGTCGTAGCATCGAGAACCCCCTTGGTCAGGGCTTCTGAGACCTGCGGCACCGGCATGCCGATCGGCGTTGCGCCGAGCTTCTCCAGCATCTGGTTGACGACGCGCGTGCCGCCGCGGATCTTGAGACCCTTCATGTCCTCGAGGCTGTTGACCGGGTTCTTGGAATGCACAAGCCCGGGCCCGTGCGTGTGCCAGGCAATCACCTTCACGTCCTTGAATTCGTCCTGGCAATATTTCTCGCAATATTCGTGGAACGCCTTCGACGTGGCCTCGCCGGTCGTCATCATGAAGGGCAGCTCGAAGGCCTCGGTGGCCGGGAAGCGGCCGGGCGTGTAGCCGATGACCGTCCAGATGATGTCGACGACGCCGTCCTTGGCCTGGTCGTAGAGTTCTGGCGGCTTGCCGCCGAGCGCCATCGTGTCATACTTCTCGACCTTGATGCGGCCGCCCGAATCCGCCGCGACCTTCTCTGCCCACGGCGTCAGCGCGTGCGCGGGAATCGTCGCCTGTGGCGGCAGCATCTGGTGCAGTTTCAACGTCACTTCCTGGGCAAGCGCGCCCGCCGCAAAGCCAAGGCTCGTCGCGGCGGCGGCGGCCAGCAGCAGTACCTTCCTCATCTGTCATCCTCCCGTTCTGGCGGCGCCCCATGGGGCAAGTGCTACTTTATTATGGACAATAACAAAATTCAATCATTCAGCTCCCGCGCATTACGACGCGATGCGACGGTGCGTCAAGCAAGGCATGCATACACGGCGCTGCTCTGCGTCGACCCCGCGCCAGTCTCAGGCCAAATGCCAACGCGGCGACAGTGCAAGTTGTATACAGCCCGTTTCCATGATAGCCGGGACCGAACGAAACCGGCCCTTGAAGCGGGCCGGTCGAACAGAAGGAGGAAACACGATGCCCGCCCGCAAGCCACCCTATCGTGCCGACCATGTCGGCAGCCTGCTGCGCCCGGAGCCGGTCAAGGTCGCCCGCAAGAAATTCTTCGAGGAGAAGTCGATCGACGCGGCCGAACTGAAGGCAGTCGAGGACGAGGCGATCAAGGACCTGGTCGCCCTGCAGGAGGCGGTCGGCCTCAGCGTCGTCACCGACGGCGAGGCGCGCCGTTCCTGGTGGCACTTCGATTTCATGGGTATGCTCGATGGCCTCGACATCGTCGAGAAGGAGGGCGGCGGCATCCAGTTCCACGGGGTCCACACCAAGCAGCAGTCGCCAGTGATCAATGGCAGGCTCGGCTTCCCCGACGATCATCCGATGCTCGACCATTTCCGCTACCTCGCCGCCAACACCAAGGTGACGCCGAAAATATCCATCCCCGGCCCGAGCGCGGTGCATTTCCGCACCGCCCAGGACGACATCCTGGTGCCCGAATACAAGAACGATACGGAGGAATATTTCGACGACATCACCGCGACCTACCGCAAGGCGGTCGAGAAATTCTACGAAGCCGGGTGTCGCTACCTGCAGATGGACGACATCTTCTTCGCCTATCTGTGCGATCCCAAGATCCGCGCCGAGCGCAAGGCCAGGGGCGAGGACCCCGACTGGCTGATCGGCCAGTATGCCAGGATGATGCACGATGCCATCGCCGACCGCCCCGACGACATGGTGATCGGCATGCACATGTGCCGCGGCAACTTCAAGTCGACCTGGGTGGCCGAGGGCGCCTACGACCCGGCGGCCGACGCCATCTTCAACCAGACCGATGTCGACGTCTATTTCATGGAGTACGACACCGAGCGGGCCGGCGGGCTCGAGCCGCTGCGGCTGCTGCCCAGGGGCACCAAGCGCGTGCTGCCCGGCTTCATCACCACCAAGACCGGCAGGCTCGAAGACCTCGACGACCTCAAGCGCAAGTTCGAGGAGGCGGCGAAATATGCCGACATCGGCCAGCTCGGCATCGCGCCGCAATGCGGGTTCGCCTCGACCGAGGACGGCAACGACATCACCTATGACGACCAGCGCCGCAAGCTGGAACTCGTCGTCAGGACCGCCGAGGCGATCTGGGGCGGCGTCGACGCCTGAGACCCGAAGTCGGGAACCGGCGCGGCGGCCTACATCGAGCCGTCGCGCGCGTTGGGAAAGAACAGTTGTTCGCCGTCGACGCGAAAGGCGGCGATCGCCTGCTGGCCCGCGTCGGAGACGAGCCAGTCGACGAAGCGCTGCCCAGCCGCGATCCTGACGTTCGGGCACCGGTCGGCGGAGACGAGCGTCACGCCGTACTGGTTGAACAGCGCGCGGTCGCCCTCGACCATGATCCGGAAATCGCCCTTGTTGCGGAAGCTCGCCCAGGTCGCCCGGTCGGTCAGTACATAGGCGCCCATGCCGATGCCGATATTGAGCGTGGCGCCCATGCCTGAACCGGTGGCGCGGTACCAGTCGCCGGAGCCGGTCGTCGGATCGATCCCGGCGCGCCGCCACAGCTCTAGCTCCTTCTGGTGGGTGCCGGAATCGTCGCCGCGCGAGGCGAACCCGGCCTTGCTCGCCGCGATCGCCGCCAGCGCCTTGGCAGCGTCGGTGCCGCCGGCAATCGCCGCCGGATCGTCATCCGGGCCGACGATCACGTAATCGTTGTACATCAGGTCGAAGCGGGCGACACCGTAGCCGTCAGCGACGAACTGTTCCTCGGCCGGCCGGGCGTGGACGAGCAGCACGTCGCCGTCGCAGTTGCGCGCGTTGCGGATTGCCTGGCCGGTACCGACGGCAACGACATTGACCTTGATGCCGGTCGCCTGGGTGAAGATCGGCAGCAGGTATTCGTAGAGACCGGAATTGGCCGTCGAGGTGGTTGACTGGACGAGGATGGACGGCTGCTGTGCGCCGGCCTCGCCGGCGGGCATCGCCGCCGCCAGCCCCATCGTCAGTGCCCAGGCGATGCCGAGCCGCTTCATGAGGGTTGCTCCCTGGTTCAAAGCACGATGCGCCCGTCGAGATAGGCTCGCGCGGGCGGTGAAGAGGGATCGTCGAAGAACTGCCGGGCCGGCCGATGCTCGACCAGCCGGCCGCGATGCAGGAACACCACGTCGTCGGCCAGCCGTCGGGCCTGGCCGATGTCGTGGGTAACGAAGATCACCTTGGTTCCGCGCCCGCGTTCGGCCAGCACGATCTCCTCGATCATCTGGGTCGAGGCCGGGTCGAGGCTCGCGGTCGCCTCGTCGAGAAACAGCACCTCCGGTTCGACCGCCAGGGCACGCGCCAGGGCCAGGCGCTGCTGCTCGCCGCCCGACAGGAGCCGCGCCGACTGGCGGGCATGGCCGAGAAGTCCGACCCGGTCGAGCAGGCGGTCGCGCCGCTCGGCCGCCGCCCTGGCGCCGATCGCGCCTCTGAGGCCGAGCACGAAATCAATGTTGGCGGCGACCGAGCGGCGCAGCAGCACCGGCCGCTGGAACACCATCGCCTGGCGGACGCGCAAGCCGGCGCTCATCGGCACGCCGCCCCAGGAAATGGCGCCGGCGGTCGGGCGGATCAGCCCATGGATCAGCCGCAGCAGCAGGCTCTTGCCGGCTCCGTTCGGCCCCATGATCACGGTCAGGCCCGACCCCTTTAGCCGCAAGGTGAGGTCGTCGACCAGCCGCCTGCTGTCGACCGCCAGGGTCAGACCGGCGATGTCGAGCGGCAGCATCGGCCTGGCGCCGGGTCGGCGCAGCGTCACCGTTTCGGCCGCGTGCGGCATGCCGTGACCGTCCTCAAACATAGGCCGACCGTCGGGCGCTCGCCCTCAGGCCCATGACGAGGGCGTTGACCGCCAGCGCCACGGCGAGCAGCACCATGCCGAGCGCCAGCGCCAGCGCCAGGTCGCCCTTCGATGTCTCCAGCGCGATCGCCGTCGTCATCACCCGGGTCAGATGGTCGATATTGCCGCCGACGATGATGACGGCGCCGACCTCGGCCACCGCCCGGCCGAAGCCGGCGAGCGCCACCGTCATCAGCGCGTGGCGGCCGTCGCCGATCAGCGCCCACACCGCCGTGCCCCGTGGCACGTTGAGCGACCGGAACTGCTCGTCATATTCGGCGTGGAGGTCTTCGAGCACCTGGCGCGACAGCGCGATGACGATCGGCGCGACCAGGATGGTCTGGGCGACGATCATCGCGGTCGGCGTGTAGAGCAGGCCGAGCCAGCCGAGCGGGCCGGCGCGCGAGAAGTTGAGGTAGACGACCAGCCCGACGACCACCGGCGGCAGGCCCATCAGCGCGTTGACGATGACGATCAGCGGCCCGCGCCCGGCGAAGCGGCCGATGGCGATCAGCGCACCGAGCGGCAGCCCGATCAGGCAGGCGATGGCCGTCGCCGACAGGCTGACGCGCAGCGACAGCAGCACGATCTCGATGAACCCGGCATCGCCGGACATCGCCAGGCTCAGCGCCATCCTTACCGCGTCGGCAAGATCCTGCATCGACGACCCCGAGCGAACCCTTCCCGCGCAGACTAGCGCATGAAACCGCCAGGCGTACAAGCCGGCGCGGCGCGCGGGGTCGCTGCGGGAGCACCGCGCGCCTCAGCCGCCCTCGAAACCGCCCAGCACGCCGGCCACATTGGCGCCGATCTCCTCGACCGCGTAGCCGCCCTCGAGCACGAACAGCGTCGGCATGCCCAGCCGGGCGATGCGCGCTCCGATCTCGGGATAGTGCTCGCTCTTCAGGTGAAAGCGGCTGATCGGGTCGTTCTCGAAGGTGTCGACGCCGAGGGAGACGACAAGAAAGTCGGGCGCGTAGGCGCCGATGCGGCTGCGCGCCTCTTCGAGCGCCTCGCGCCAGCGCGACCATTCGGTTCCCGGCGGCAGCGGGAAATTGTGGTTGAAGCCGTCGCCGTCGCCGGCACCCTCCTCGTCGCGATGGCCGAGGAAATAGGGGTACTCGTGCAGCGGGTCGGCATGGATGGAGACGACCTCGACGTCGGAGCGCTCGTAGAAGATTTCCTGCGTGCCGTTGCCGTGGTGGTAGTCGATGTCGAGGATGGCGACCCGCCCGGCGCCACGGTCGCGCAGCCACTGGGCGGCGATCGCCGCGTTGTTGAGGTAGCAGTAGCCGCCCATGAAGGAGGAGCCGGCATGATGGCCGGGCGGGCGGCAGAGCGCGAAGGCGGCCCGTTCGCCAGCCTCGATCAGCGCGGCGGCGGTCAGCGCCGTGTCACAGGAGGCCTTGATCGCCGCCCAGCTTCCGGCGACCAGATTGGCGCCGGCATCGAAGGAATAGTAGCCGAGCAGACCGTCGACATGCCTGGGTGGCACGTCGCGGCGCAGGCCCGGCACCGGCCACACGAACGGCATGGTGACGGGCTCCTCGCGCCCCTCGGCCCGCCACAATTCCCAGACCCGCGGCAGAAAGTCGACATAGTCGGAACGATGCACGCGCCTGGCCGCGGCAAGGTCGTGCTCGTCGGGCGAGACGATGGGCCCGAGTCCGGCCGCCGCGACCGCCTTGCGGACCATTTCGGCCCGCTCCGGGCACTCGAAGCCCGGCACGATGCGGCCCTCGTTCAGTTCGGTATGGCCGGCATGGCCGGCATGTTTGGGCGAATAGACGGTCTTCATGTTCGCCTATGTAGCCGAACCGGCGCCGATGTCACGCCTTCGGTGCGCGAATGACCACGCGTTCGGGCAGCGGCACGAATTCGTCCTCGTCGCCAGGCGGCAGCCGGAAGCGGCCGCTCCGCCAGTCGGCCCGCGCCCACGCCTCCCTTGCCGCCTCGATCCGTTCGCGCGAGGAGGCGACGAAATTCCACCAGATGTGGCGCGGGCCGCCCAGCGTGTCACCGCCGAGCAGCATCAGCCGGGCACCGGTCTCGCCGGCCGTGAGCGTCATCGCGTCACCCGGCCGGAACACCATCATCCGGCCGGCGTCGAAGACCTGGCCGGCGATCGCGACGGCGCCTTCCAGCACGTAGGCGCCGCGATCCTCGTGATCGTCGGGAAGCGGGATGCGCGCGCCCGCGCGCAGCAGAACGTCGGCATAGAACATGCGGGTGAAGGTCGTGACCGGCGCGCGCTCGCCCCAGGCCTCGCCGAGGACGAGGCGGGCCCGCTTGCCCTCGCCATCGAGGACGGGCAGAGCCGCTTGCCCGTGGTGTTCGAAGGCGGGCTCCGTCTCCTCGAAGGCGTCGGGCAGCGCCACCCAGGTCTGGATGCCGAACACCCGGTGCGGGCGGCGGCGCTGCTCGGCGCCGGTGCGCTCCGAATGGGTGATGCCCCTGCCCGCCACCATCCAGTTGACGGCGCCAGGCCGGATCACCTGGTCGGTGCCGAGCGAATCGCGGTGGCGGAACTCGCCGTCGAACAGGTAGGTCACCGTGGCAAGGCCGATATGGGGGTGCGGGCGCACGTCGATGCCCTGCCCCGTCAGCAGTTCGGCCGGGCCCATCTGGTCGAAGAAGATGAACGGACCGACCATCTGGCGCTTCGGCGCCGGCAGCGCCCGGCGCACCGCAAAGCCGCCGATGTCGCGCGCCCGCGGGATGATCAGCGTCTCGATCGCGTCGAGGTCGCCGGCGCCCGGGCAGCGCGGTTCGAGCGCCGGGTTCCAGCTCACCCTTGCGCTCCCTTTGGTTGCGTGGCGCGGTCGAGCACGTCCGCCCATTCGGGATGACGGCGGAACTGCGCGGCGGCGAACGGACAGAGCGGCAGGATCCTCCTGCCGGCGGCGCGGGCATCGGCCACCGCCCGGGCGACCAGCGCGGCGCCGACCCCCTTGCCGCGATAGGCATCGGGCACGCCGGTGTGCTCGATGATGATGCGCGTCGGGCCGGCCCTGGAGAAGACCAGTTCGGCCGGCGGCGCGCCATCGGCCTCGTAGAGGTAGCGGCCCTTAGTCTCGCTGTCCTGCAGCCGGATGTCGTTGTCCACGCTCATGCTCCCTGTCTTGCCCGCTCCCGGCGCAGATCGGGCCCGCGGCCCGGCCATTCAAGGCACCGGTGCCCGACAATCCGTCTCCGCCGCGTGAACGACGCATCAGGCGCGCATCCTTTCCCCGCCCGGATCGTGGAGGGGGACGGCGGTCACTCGCGCCGGCAGAAGCTGGCCGTTGATCTCGACCTCCAGCGCGGTGCCGTGGGCGGTCAGCGTGGCGGGCACGTAGCCGAGCGCCATCGACTTCGCCACGTGGTGGGCAAAGCCGCCCGAGGAGACGTGGCCGACGCATCGGCCGTCCTTCAGGATCGCTTCATCGCCGACGACGTCGCGCTCGGGACTGTCGACGACCAGCGTGACCAGCTTGCGGTCCGGGCCGGCCTCCTTTTCGGCGAGCGCTGCCTCGCGGCCGACGAACTGCTTTTCCCAATCGATGAAGGCGTCGAGGCCGGACTGGGCGGCGGTGAAGTCGGGCCGGTAGTCAAGCGTCCACACGCCCCAGTTCTTCTCAAGCCTCAGCGACATCAGCGCGCGGGCGCCGTAGGGCCGGAGGCCGAGTTCGCCGCCGGCATCGCGCACCGCCTCGAACAGGCGCAACTGATAATGCGGCGCGCAGTAGAGCTCGTAGCCCAGCTCGCCCGAAAACGAGATGCGCGCCAGGATCACCGGCACGCCGCCGACGAAGGCGCGGCGGATGTCGCGGAAGCGCAGGGCCGCGTTGGACACGTCGTCGCGGGTAATGCGCGCCAGCAGTTCGCGCGAACGGGGACCGGAGATGGCGATGCCGTGCAGCGCGTCGGAGAGGTTGCGATAGTTGACGCCCGCAGCCGGCAGATTTGCCTCGAACCAGCGCCGGTGCATCTCCTGGGCCGCGCCGGAGCCGAATATCATGAAGTGTTCGTCGCCAAGACATCCGACCGTCAGGTCCCCATGCAGCCGGCCCTTCGGCGTCAGCATCGGCGTCAGCGCAAGGCGGCCCGGCTTCGGCAGCCGCCCCGCCAGCAGCCGGTCGAGGAAGGCGCGCGCGCCGGGGCCGGTGAACTCGTGCTTGGCGAAATTGGCGATCTCGATGGCGCCGACCGCCTCGCGCACCGCGCGCACCTCGCGCGCCACATAGGCATGCGCCCGCGAACGGCCGAAGGTCGGCTCCTCATGGGCGTCGTCCGGACCGTCGGCGAACCAAAGCGCGTGCTCGAGACCGAAGCTGGTGCCCATCACCGCGCCGGCGCCGACCAGCCGGTCGTAGAGCGCCGTCGTCTTCTGGCGCCGGCCCTTGGGCAGCGTCTCGTTGGGAAAGGTCATGACGAACCGGCGCTCGTAGTTCTCCGACGACTTGACCGTTCCCCAGTCCGGCGTGGCGAAGTCGCCGAAGCGGGCGATGTCCATCGCCCACACGTCGATCTCCGGCTCGCCATCGATCATCCACTCGGCGAGGCACTTGCCGACGCCGCCGGCCTGGCAGAAGCCGGCCATGACGCCGACGGCCGCCCAGTAATTGGTCATGCCGGGCACCGGACCGATCATCGGGTTGCCGTCCGGGCCGAAGGTGAACGGGCCGTTGACGACGTTCTTGATGCCGGCCCGGCCGATCGCCGGCAGGCGCTCGAACGCCAGTTCTAGCCGGTCGGCGACCCGGTCGAGGTCGGGCGCCAGCAGTTCATGGCCGAAATCGGCCGGCGTGCCCTCGACGCGCCAGGGTGTCGAGCGCGGCTCATAGGTGCCGAGCAGCATGCCCTGGCGCTCCTGGCGGAAATAGATGTTGGCCTCGTAGTCGATACCGGCCGGCAGTCGCTGGTCGCCGCGCTCGACGAGCTCGGCAATCGGCTCGGTGATCAGATAGTGGTGCTCCATCGGCTGCACCGGCAGATGGAGGCCGGCCATGCGGCCGACCTCGCGCGCCCACAGCCCGGCCGCGTTGACAACGATCTCGGCATGAACGGTGCCGTGCGGCGTCACCACGTCCCAGCCGCCATCGCGGCGCTGGCGGGTTTCGACCACCGGCGTGCGGGTGAAATAGCTTGCGCCATGGATGCGTGCCGAGCGGGCATAGGCGTGGGTGACGCCAGCCGGATCGATGTCGCCGTCGAGCGGGTCCCACAGCGCGGCGATGTAGTGCCTCGGATCGATCAGCGGATGGCGGCGGGCGGCCTCCTCGACCGAGATGAATTCCTGGTCGAGCCCCATGTAGCGCGCCTTGGAGCGCTCGCGCTTGAGGTAGTCGTGCCAGACCTCGTTGGACGCAAGATAGAAACCGCCGGTGGCGTGCATGCCGACCGACTGGCCCGAGGTCGCCTCGATCTCCTTGTAGAGATTGATGGTGTAGCCCTGCAGGCGCGAGATGTTGGGG
This sequence comes from Alphaproteobacteria bacterium, assembly GCA_016861165.1. Taxonomy (GTDB): domain Bacteria; phylum Pseudomonadota; class Alphaproteobacteria; order Rhizobiales; family Rhizobiaceae; genus BOKV01. The sequence goes on from BOKV01000001.1 coordinate 94,286, forward strand.
TCGGACGAGATGGTGTGGATCTGGCCGGCCGCGTGCCAGCTCGAGCCGGAAGTGAGCTCCATGCGTTCGAGCAGGACGACATCCTTCCAGCCGAATTTCGACAGGTGGAAAAGGATCGAGCAGCCGACGACCCCGCCGCCGATGATGACGACCCTGGCATGGGTCGGCAGCTTCTTCTCCTCGCTCATCAGCATCGCCCCCTAGCCGGACCGGTGAAGGCTCAGGCTAGCAGGCGGCCGGCGCGGCGTCTTGGCTCCAATGCGACGCCGGCCGGCATTTGCCCGTCCCGCGCCGTCAGTGCTGGCCGATCGTCGCCAGCATCTGGCGGAACCAGTCGACTTCGGGGTCGAAGGGCTTGCCGCCCCTGACGCGCGACAGTTCGATTGCGCGCAGTTCGCCGCCGCGTTCCAGGTCGTGGCCGACGAGGCCGGAAACGCCATCGAGCGCGCTGTCGATCGCCACCCGCGCCATCGCCGCGATCAGCTCGCGGTCCTTGCCGTTGGCCGCCGCCGACCGGGCGAAATAGCCCGATTTCTGCACCAGCACGCGCTCGGCACCGATGCGCGGCCCCAGCATCTCGCCGAGCCGGGCGCCAACATTGATCTTGTCGAGGGCGACATGGCCGAACGCGTCGCGCTCGACCCTGCCGCCGCCGGCGATGATCTCGGCGACGATGTTCTCGGCATTGGCGCCCTCGCTGACGAAGATGGCCACGCTGTCCTTGCGCGCCATCACCTCGGCGAGCCGCTCGGCCTCGGCCGCGATCTCGAAGGGCGCCTCGGGCACGTAAACGGCGTCGATGTCCATGTGCGCGCGCGTCAGGTTGAACTCGGGCAGGAAGGCGCGGGCGGCAAGTCGCTCGCGATAGGCGCGCGCCGTCTGCGCGGTCAGCCAGCCGCTCAGGCGGCCCATCACCTCGTGGACGAGCAGGGTGCGCGGCGCGGCCGAGTGCTCGTTGCCGAAATTCTCGAAGAAGATGGCCCCCTGCTCGGCCGCCGTCAGCGCGCCCATCGACTGGGCCACCGGCACGATGTCGTTGTCGACGGTCTTGGGCAGCCCGACCACCGTCAGCCGGTGGCCGGTGGCGGCCAGGTGGCTCGCCAGTTCGGCGGCCGTGGTCGAGGTGTCGTCGCCGCCGATCGTGTGCAGGATGGTGATTCCGTCGCGGGCAAGCTGGCCGGCAGCGACCTCGAGCGGCACCTCGCCCTCCTTCACCAGGCCGCGGCGCACGCAGTCGGTGACATTCGACAGCTTGACCCGGCTGTTGCCGAGCGGCGAGCCGCCGTGGCCGTGCAGGACGTGGACGCGCTCGCGCACCACGGCCGTCACTGGCAGCGAGCGGCCCTGGAGCAGCCCGGCATAGCCGCCGAGATAGCCGATCATCTCGATGGTCGGGTCGATGCGGCTGTAACCGGAGATCAGTTCCGCCACGGCCGAGGACAGGCAAGGCGCCAGCCCGCCGGCGGTCAGCATCGCGACTTTGTGCCTGGTCATCACACCTGGGAATGCGTGATTAAATCGATTTGATTTCTCTACCATACGGATAGCGGCGGCGCCGTTCAAGCCTGTGCGGCGATCGGACGGCATCGGTCGCGGTGGTGGATGTTGCAGTGCAACAAAAACCGTGTAGGCTCGCCCGGGCGGGTCGGACAATTGCGTCGCGCCCGCATGTTGGCCGCATTTCGGCCCGACAGAACCTCAGATTGCCCCACCGGAGCCCGTCGCCGATGACCATCCGCAACCTCGACAAGGCCTTCAATCCCGGTTCACTGGCCGTCATCGGCGGGTCGCAGCGTGCCGGCTCGGTCGGCCAGGTGGTGCTCGCCAACATCCTCGCGGCGGGTTTTGCCGGAGCGGTTTGGCCGGTAAACCCGAAATATGGCGAGGTGCAGGGTCTGCGCTGCTTCGCCCGGGTGGAAGACCTGCCGCAGGCGCCGGACCTTGCGGTGATCGTAACGCCGGCCGCCACCGTGCCGGGCCTGATCGGCGAACTGGCGGCCATGGGTACGCGCGCCGCCGTCGTGCTGACCGCCGGCATCACCGAATCCAACGGCCTGCGCCGGGAGATGCTGGAAGCCACGCGAGACAGCCTGTTCCGCATCATCGGCCCCAATGTGCTCGGCCTGATCCTGCCGCATCTGAAGCTCAACGCCAGCTTCTCGCACATGAACGCCAATGCCGGCGGGCTGGCGCTGCTGTCGCAGTCGGGCGCCATGGTCACCTCGATCATCGACTGGGCCGCCGACAAGCAGATCGGCTTTTCGGCGCTGGTCTCGCTAGGCGACCAGGCCGATGTCGACGTCGGCGACTGCCTCGACATGCTGGCCAATGACCGGCGCACGCGGGCGATCCTGATGTATCTGGAGTCGGTGCCGAGTCCGCGCAAATTCCTGTCGGCGGCGCGCGCCGCCTCGCGGCTGAAGCCGGTCATCGCCATCAAGGCCGGGCGCAACGCCCAGGCGGCACAGGCGGCGGCCACCCACACCGGTGCGCTTGCCGGCATGGATGCCGCCGTCGATGCCGCGCTCGAACGGGCGGGCGTACTGCGCGTGGCCACGCTGGAGGAGCTGTTCGACGCGGCCGAGATCACCACCCGCTTCCGCCCGCTCGACAATTCGCGGCTCGCTATCGTGACCAATGGCGGCGGCGCCGGCGTGCTCGCCGTCGATCATCTCGCCGACACCTCGGCGACGCTCGCCGAACTGGCACCGCAGACCATCACCCGCCTCGATGAAGTGCTGCCGGCGACCTGGTCGCGCGCCAATCCGATCGACATCATCGGCGACGCGCCCCCCGAGCGCTACCGCGTAGCGGTGGAGGCCGCCGCCGCCGACCCCGGCGCCGATTCGGTGCTGGTGATGAACTGCCCGACCGCGCTCGCCTCCCCGGTCGACGCAGCCGCGGCGATCGCGGCCCTGGCCGAGGACGGCATGGTCGCCGGCAAGCCGGTGCTCGCCTGCTGGCTCGGCGACCATTCGGCGCGGGCCGCCCGCGCCATCCTGCAGAAGGCCGGCATCGCCAGTTTCAACACGCCGGATGACGCGGTTGCCGCGCACGACTTCATGTCGAAATGGTCGCGCGCCCAGGCCGCGCTGGCCCGCGTTCCCGAAACGCGCAGCGAGGACGTGAGCGGCCAGCGCGCCGTCGTAGGCGACATCCTGCACAAGGTCGCCGCCGACGGGCGCGCCATGCTGGACGAGCCGGAGGCCAAGGCGGTGGTCGCCGCCTACGGCGTCCCGGTGCCCGAAACCGTCGTCGCCGCCGACCTCGACGCGGTCGAGAAGGCGGCGGCGCGGATGCTGAAACAGGGCGGACGGCTGGTGGTCAAGGTGCTGTCGCACCGCGTTTCCCACAAGTCGGACGTCGGCGGCGTCGTTCTCAACATACGCAGCCCGACCGAGGCGCGCGCCGCCGCCTATGGCATCGCCCAGCGCTTCGCCGAGTTCCTGCCGGGCCAGGCGCCTGAGGGCTACGCCGTGCAGCCTATGGTCGAGCGGCCACGGGCGGTGGAGACCATCGTCGGTGTCGCACGCGATCCCGTGTTCGGACCGGTGATCATGTTCGGCGCCGGCGGCACGGCGGTGGAAGTGCTGCGCGATACCGCCATGGCGCTGCCGCCGCTCGACGACCTGCTCGGACGCGATCTCGTCGCGCGCACCCGCATCGGCCGGCTGCTGGCCGGCTATCGCGACGTACCACCGGCCGACATCGCCGCCCTCGTCGACGCGCTGATCGGGGTCTCGCAGCTCGTCGTCGACTTCCCGGCCATCTCGTCGATCGACATCAACCCGCTGCTGGCCGACGCCGGTGGTATCGTCGCGCTCGACGCCCGCGTCGCCATCGACGCGGCGCGCGTCGGCGAATCAGGGCCGAACCCCGATCTGCCGATCCGGCCCTACCCGGCCGACTGGATGCGCACGATCACGGTCGACCGCCGGCACCGTTTCGACGTGCGCCCGATCAAGCCGGTCGACATCCGCCTCTACCCGCCCTTCTTCGAACATGTGACGCCGGAGGACCTGCGCCTGCGCTTCCTGTCGCCACGGCGCCATTTCACCGAGGAGATGCTGAAGCGGCTGACCCAGATCGACTACGAACGCGAGATGGCCTTCGTCGCCCTGCCGCAAGGACGCGACGAGATGGCGGCGATCGCGCGGCTGGCGGCCGACCCGGACCGCGAGACGGCCGAGTTCGGTCTGCTGGTGCGCTCCGACCTGCAGGGCCACGGCCTCGGCCGCGAACTGCTCAGGCTGTTGGTCGAATATGCCACCGCCGAGGGAATCGGCCGCATCGAGGGCCATGTCCTGGCCGAGAACCGCAAGATGCTCGCCTTGTGCCGCGAACTGGGGTTTGCCATAGCCCGCATGCCCGACGAGCCGGGTGTCACGCTGGTGACGATCGCAACGCGCGACGCATGATCCGGCAGTATCGCCGCAGCCCGGCGATTTCAACTTCGGCGCGCCTCCCGTAAGCTGGCGGCACGAACAGCGACCACCCGGCCCATGAAGAACGCGAAGCTTGCCGACTACCGCAGGAAACGCGATTTCGCCCGCACCGGCGAACCGCGCGGCGGCACGCCGGGCGACGCCGGGAATCGCTTCGTCGTCCACAAGCACTGGGCCACCGCCGACCACTACGACCTGCGCCTGCAGGTCGGCGACGTGCTGAAATGCTGGGCGGTTCCGAAAGGCCCGTCGCTCGACCCCGACGACAAGCGGCTGGCGGTCGAGACGGAGGACCACCCGCTCGAATATATCGACTTCGAGGGCGTCATCCCGGCGGGACAATATGGCGGCGGGCCGATGATCGTGTGGGACGCCGGGGTATGGGCGCCGATGGGCGATATCGGGGAGAGCCTCACCTCCGGCGCCTTCAAGTTCCGGCTGGCCGGCGAGAAGCTGAAGGGCGGCTGGATGCTGGCGCGGCTGAAGCCCAGGGCCGGCGACAGCAAGCGCAACTGGCTGCTCATCAAGGAACGCGACGGCGCCGCCGACGCCACGGCCGACATCCTTGTCGCGCGGCCGGAGAGCGTCAGCAGCGGCCGGCACATCGAGGAGCTGATCGAAGCCGGCACGCCCGCCCGCGATCGCCAGCGGCCGGCGCCCGGGCGGGTTGCCGGCGCAGTCAGGGCGCCGATGCCGCCGCGTGTCCTGCCGCAGCTTGCCACCCGCGTCGACCGGCCGCCGCCCGGCGAGGGCTGGCTGCACGAGATCAAGTTCGACGGCTACCGCACCATGGCGATGATCGAGGGCGGCGGTGCGCGACTGATCACCCGCGGCGGGCTCGACTGGACGCGCCGCTACGGCGATCTGGCGCCGGCGCTGGCCGCCCTGCCCTGCCGGCAGGCGGTGATCGACGGCGAGATCGTCGTGCCCGACGGGAAGGGCGTGACGAGCTTCGCCGCCCTGCAGCAGGCGCTGGCGGAAGGCACGGCCGGCCGCCTCGTCTACTACGCCTTCGACCTCGTCCACCTCGACGGCTGGGACTTGCGCGCGGTGGCGCTTGCGAAGCGCAAGGCGCTGCTGGCGCAACTGCTCGCCGGCCATGTATCGGCACGTTCGGCCGTCCAGTACAGCGACCATGTCGCCGGCGGCGGCGCAGCCATGTACGAGCGCGCGGCCGAGATGGGCCTGGAAGGCATCGTTTCCAAGCAGGCCAACGCTATCTACGAAGAGGGCCGGTCGCGGTCGTGGCTCAAATCGAAGGCGCTGAAATCCGGCGACTTCGTCATCGCCGGGTACACAATTTCGGAGGCCGCCGGGGGGCTCGGCGCGCTGGCGCTGGGCGAATGGGAGGACGGCGAACTGCGCTATCGCGGCAAGGTCGGCACGGGTTTCGACGCCGGCACGCTGTCGCTGCTGCTCAAACGGCTGCAGCCGCTGCGCGACGAGGCGGCGCGGCTCGACGGCGCGCCCCGGGACATCATTGCGGTGCGGCCGGTCCTGTCGGCGCATGTCCACTATGCCAACCGCACGGCCGACAACGCGCTGCGCCATGCCGTCTACAAGGGATTGAGGGAGGCCGAATTGTCGGGCAACCAGGGTGCCGGGCGCAAGCGCCTGATCTCGGACGCCGACCTGGCGGCGATCTGGGTGACCAACCCGACGCGGCGCATGTTCGGCAAGTCCGGACCGACCAAGCTGGACGTTGCGGTCTACTATGCGGCGGTGGGCGATTTCATGCTGCCGCACCTCATCGGCCGGCCGGTGTCGCTGGTGCGTTGCCCGAGCGGGCGGCCGCAGGACTGCTTCTTCCAGCGTCACGCCTTCGCCGGCATGCCGGCGGCGGTCGCCACCTTCGAGACGACGGATTCGGACGGCGAGACCAAGCGGTATCTGACGATCGAGGGGGCCAAGGGCTATCTGGCGCTCGCCCAGTTCGGCGTCGTCGAATTCCACGTGTGGGGCACGACCGCGAAGCGCCTGGAGAAGCCCGACCGCGTGGTCTTCGACCTCGACCCCGGGGAAGGCGTGGCCTGGCGCGAGGTGGTCGAGGCGGCCACCCACATCCGCGGCGAACTGGAGGCGCTGGGTCTGGCGGCGTTCGTCAAGACATCCGGCGGCAAGGGCGTCCACGTCGTCGTGCCGGTGAAGCCGACGCTTGCCTGGAAGCAGGTGCACGACCGCACGGGGCAGATCGCCGCGGCGATCGCCGCCGGCGCGCCCGACACCTTCACCACCAACATGGCCAAGCAACAGCGCAAGCGGCGCATCTTCATCGACTTCCACCGCAACGCGCGCGGCGCCACGGCGGTGGCGCCCTATTCGCTGCGCGCCCGCACCAACCTGCCCGCGTCGACACCGCTTTCCTGGGCGGATCTCGAATCCATCGACGCTCCGGAGGATTTGAACTACTCTTCCCTTCCGGGGTTGTTAACCGCTTCCGGCGATCCTTGGGCGCTGATCGCGGATTTCGCCAGGGCGTTGCCGGCCGTCGGCACCGCCAGGAAGTAGTTGCGTAGGAGAACAGTCATGGCGCCAAGAGCAAGCTGGAAGGGCTTCCTCAAGCTGAGCCTGGTGAGCTGCCCGGTGCGGCTCTATCCGGCGACGAGCACGCGCGACCGCATCACCTTCAACCAGCTGCACAAGGATACCCACAATCGGATCAACATGAAGCCGGTCGATCCCGAACTGGGCCTCGTCGAGCGCTCCGACCTGGTGCGCGGCTACCAGTACGAGGACAAGCAGTACGTCATCATCGATGATGCCGACCTCGAAAGCGTGCGGATCGAATCCACCCACACGATGAACATCGAGGCCTTCGTCGACGCCGACGCCGTCGACGTGATCTACCAGGACGCGCCCTATTATCTGGCGCCGGACGGGGCGATGGCCGAGGAAACCTTCATCGTCCTGCGCGAGGCCATGCGCAAATCGGGCAAGCTGGCGATCGCCAGGCTGGTGCTGTCGAGCCGGGAACGCGTCATCACCATCGCGCCGCGCGAGACCGGGATGTTCGTCTGCACGTTGCGCAACCCCAACGAGGTGCGCGGCACGGCCGAATATTTCGGCTCGATTCCCGTCGGCAATCCCGACCCGGAAATGCTGGAACTGGCCGAGCGGCTGATCGAGCAGAAGGCGACCCGGTTCGATCCCGACAACTACGAGGATCGCTACGAGACCGCGCTCATGAACATGATCAAGGAGAAGCTCAAGGGCCACAAGCCGATCGTGGCGGCAGCGCCCGAGCGGGGCAATGTCATCAACCTGATGGACGCGTTGAAGGCCAGCCTGTCGCAGGCCAAGCCGCCCGCCGCCAGCAAGACCCGCAAAGAGGCGCGGCCGGCCGCCGAGGCGGCCACGGCCGGCGGCAAGGGCGCGCCGAAACGACCCGGCCGGAAGAAGGCGTGAGCGGCGTCGCCGGCATCAGCTTCGGCATCCTCGGGCCGCTCGCGGCCTTCCCCCGTCGGCTCGCCGCGCGCGAGGTCGCGCGTCAGCACGGACGTCTGCGAAGCGGCGTCACCCGCCGTACCACCGTCGTCGTCTTCGGCCGGCGGCTGCTCGATCGTGTCGGCGAGGCGGAGATCGCTGGGCGCCACGACGAGCAGCGCCGCGCCGGCCGCGCGGCGATCAGCGAGAACGGCTTCCTGCGGCGGCTTGGCGTGCTGGCGACACCAGCCGACGGCACGCTTGAACGATCCGCGCTCATTGAGCAGTCGCGGCTGCCGGCGCGCGATTTCGACCTGCTCTGCCTGTTCGACGCTTTCGAACATGATTGCGAACCGTTTTCGTTCCGTGACCTCATCCTGGCGAAGAAATATGCCGGGCTGATCGCCGGCGGCGCGAGCTGGGCCGCCATTGCCCGGTCGGTGCACCGGGCGACCGGCACGGTCGCCTCGTTGACGGCACTGTCGCTTGAACGGCAGGGCCGCGACGCCATCCAGGCGCGCCTCGGCGGAGACTTGAGCGAACTGGACGGCCAGCTGCTGCTGCCGATCGGGCGGGCTGGTGACGACGAACTCGAACAATGCTTCGAAGCGGCCGAGGACGCCGAGGCCGAGCAGCGCTTTGACGACGCGGCACGGCTGTACGAACGCTGCCTGGCGATCGATCCGGCCGACGCGGTGGCCGCGTTCAACCGCGCCAACTGCCTCACGGCGGCCGGCAGGCGTGCGGCCGCCCGCAGCGCCTATCTGGAGGCGCTCAAGCTCGATGCCGAATTCGCCGAGGCCTGGTTCAACCTCGCCGGCCTCGACCGCGAGGACGGCCGCACGGAGACCGCCCGCCGCCACCTTGAGCGGGCGATCGGCGTCGATGCCGACTATGCCGACGCCGTCTACAACCTCGCCACGCTCGAATTCGATGCCGGCGGACTGGCGCGGGCGCGGGTCTTGTGGGCGCGTTATCTGGAACTGGACACCGGTTCCGACTGGGCCCGCAATGCGGCGCGCGGCATCCGCTTTGTCGACCTCGAACTGGCGCAGCGCAGCGCCGGCTGAAGATGGGCGGCCGCTTCATCGTCGACGGACCGGCGCACGCGCCAGCGACCATCCTGCTGGCCCACGGCGCCGGTGCGCCGATGGATTCGGCGGCGATGAACGCGGCCGCGGGGGCCCTGGCCGACGCCGGCCTGCGCGTCGCCCGCTTCGAGTTCGCCTACATGGCCGGCCGGCGCGGCGCAGGCGAGCGCAAGCCGCCGCCACGCGCCGAGACGCTGATGCCGGAATACGAGGCCGCTATCGACGATCTGCGCCCCGACGGCCCGCTCGTCATCGGCGGCAAGTCGATGGGCGGACGCGTCGCCAGCATGATCGCCGACCGCATGCTCGATCAGGGGCGGATTCGCGGCCTCCTCTGTCTCGGCTATCCCTTTCACCCGCCGGCCAGTCCGACGCGGCTGCGCACCGGCCACCTCGCGCATCTGCGGACGCCGGCGCTGATCTGCCAGGGCACGCGCGACCCGTTCGGCACCCGCGCCGAGGTCGCCTTCTATGCGCTGTCGCCGGCGATCGAATTGCTCTGGCTCGAGGACGGCGACCACGACCTGAGGCCGCGCAAGTCGGATTCCGGCTTTTCGGCGGCCGACCACCTGCGCACCATGGCGGCAACCGCCGCCGCCTGGGTCGACCGGATCGCACCGCCGCGATGAAGATCGCCACCTACAACGTCAACGGCGTCAACCGGCGGCTCGCCAACATCCTCGACTGGTTCGCCAGGGCCGAACCCGACATCGCCTGCCTGCAGGAACTCAAGGCCACCGACCGGCAGTTCCCCCGGTCGGCCTTCGAGGCGGCGGGCTATGACGCGGTCTGGCGCGGCCAGTCTGCCTGGAACGGCGTCGCCATCCTGTCGCGGATTGGCGAACCGGTGCTGACCCGCACGGAGCTGCCGGGCGACACGGAGGACGGGCAGGCCCGCTACATCGAGGCGGCGGTGGCCGGCATCCTCGTCGCCTCGTTCTACGCGCCGAACGGCAACCCGCAACCCGGACCGAAATTCGACTACAAGATCGCCTGGAACGAGCGGCTGATCGAGCACGCGCGGTCGCTGTTCGCCGCCGGCGTGCCGGTGGTGCTGGCGGGCGACTACAACATCGTGCCGGAGCCGCGCGACATCTATGCGACGCGATCCTATGACGACAACGCGCTCGTACAGCCGCAGAGCCGCGCCGCATTCGCGCGGCTGCGCGAGCAGGGCTGGGTCGACGCGTTGCGCCAATGCCATCCGGACGAGACGCTCTACACCTTCTGGGATTACAAAAGGAACCGCTGGCAGCGCGACGCCGGCCTGCGCCTCGACCACCTCCTGCTCAGCGCCGCGACCGCGCCGCGCCTCATTGGCGCCGGTGTCGACCGCGACGAGCGCGGGCGCGACGGTGCCAGCGATCACGCCCCTGTCTGGATCGAACTGAAGGACGAGCCTTCCTGCCGGCTGGAGAGAGCCGGCGGAGGCCAGGCAACACGGCCTCGGGCAAAGCAATCTTAACACATCGCCGCTTACCATTGGGACCGACGGAAACGCCGCCTTGGCGGCCGGATACGGTCCTGCATGACAGCTCCCGACGACAAGCCCGCAAACAGCGCCATTTCGGCCGTGACCGGCGAGTTTCGGGACCGTGAGGCCGAACGCCGCTTCCGTCACGACCATATGGGCGAGACCATCGCCCAGGCGCGGTTTCTGTTCGGGCTCGGCGCCGTCGTCAGCGGCGTCTTTCTCGCCGCCAATCTGGCGCTGACCGAAGCCGCGCTGGCGCCGGTGATCCTTGCCCGCGGCGCCGTCGCCGCCGCTTCGCTTATCGGACTGCTGCTTGTCTCCAGGCTGGCCGAACGGTGGGTGCAGCCCCTCATCATCGGCTGGGCCGGGACGGTGATCCTCGCTTCGGCATTCCTGCAGACGGTTCAGCCGGCGATCGGCGAAGTCGCCGTCTTCCTCGTGCCGGCGCTGGTCTATCTGGTGATGCCGACCATGTTTGCGGCGACCGTCGCCATGGCGCTCGCTGGTTCCGTGGTGATGTTCGCCACCCATGCCGGCTGGGACGCGCTCACCGGCGCCGAACTCAGGATCGCGGTGGCGCTGGTCCTGACCAACGCGTTGTTCGGCGTCCTCAAGAGCCGATCCGGCCGGCTGCTCAGGAAGACCTGGTGCGTGGCCGCCAGCCACCGCCAGACCCTGGCCGAACTGAAGACCAGCCGCGACATGCTGGAACAGACCTTCATGGCGGTGCCGACGCCGCTGGTGATCACGGCGCTCGACAACGGCCGCATCATCAAGGTCAACGAGGCGGCCGAGCATTTCAACGGCATTCCAGCAGCCGAACTGATCGGCCGCAGCTCCGTCGAGTTCTACGCCGACCCGGGCGATCGCGCCGTCCTGACCAACCGGCTGCGCGCCGAAGGGGTCGTGCGCGGGTTCCGCACCAACGTCAGGATGCAGGACGGCGGCGAGCGGGCGGTGCTGGTCTCGGCCGGACGCATCGGCACGGCGGCCGATGCGACCATCGTCACCAACATCATCGACATCACCGAGATCGAGAAGCGCGAACGCCGGCTGATCGCGGCCAAGTCGGAATACCAGGCGCTGTTCGAGAATTCGGTCGTCGGCATCTATCGCTCGACGCCCGGCGGCAAGATGCTGCGCGCCAACCCCGCCCTGGTGCGGTTCAATGGCTACAGCACCGAATCGGAACTGATCGCCGCCGTCGACGACATCGCCGCCGAATGGTACGTGCAGCCCGGTCGGCGCGAGCAGTGGCTGCAGCTCATGCGCGAGCACGGCCGGGTGACCGATTTCGTCTCGGAGGTCTACCGCCACCGCACGCGCGAGCGCGTATGGATTTCGGAGAACAGCTGGACCGTCTATGGCGACGACGGCGAGACGCTGTATTTCGAGGGCACGCTGATCGAAGCGACCGACCGCAAGCGGGCCGAGGCGGAATACCAGCACATGGCCAGCCACGACCAGCTCACCAATCTGGCCAATCGCTGGCTGCTGATGGAGCGGCTGCAGCAGGCCGGCGCATGGGTGCAGCGCCACGGCGGACGCTTCGCCGTGCTGTGCGTCGACCTCGACCGGTTCAAGCCGGTCAACGACGCCTTCGGCCACGCCACCGGCGACCTGATGCTGCAGGAGGCGGCGCGCCGGCTGAGATCGGTGTGCCGGGCCGAGGATACGGTGGCGCGCATCGGCGGCGACGAGTTCGCCGTGCTGTCGACCAGCTTCGCCGAGCCGCGCGACCTTGCCGTCACCGCCCAGCGCATTCTCGACGTCCTGGCGGTGCCGTTCGTCCTCGACGGGCCGCGCGCGGTCATTGGCGCCAGTATCGGCATCGCCATCGCGCCGTCCGACGCGATCGAGGCCAAGGACCTGCTCGCCCGCGCCGACGAGGCGCTCTATCTGGCGAAGGCAGACGGCCGCAACTGCTACCGCTTCGCCGACCCGTCGCTGGAAAATGTCCGCATGGACCCCCTTCCACAGGTCGCCGCCGGAAGCTGATCACCAGTCGCAGGCGGCGCGCAGGCGCGCCAGGTCCGACTTCAACCCGCCAAGATCGAAATCGGCGCGCAGATCGGTGCCGTCGGCGGCGATCGCCGACACCCTGAGCAGGCGTGCCGAGGCCAGCCGCTTGAGCAGCGGCACCGAGCGGTAGCCCTGCCATACTCCCATCACGGCATGGTCGATACCGCGCTCCAGTTCGAGGATCGCTTCCTCGCCGTCATCGATGGCGTAGACGAATTCGCGCTGCGGCCCGCGATTGCCCATCTCGCGTCCGGGAAAGGTAAAATAGAGGCTGGTGTTGCCGTCGCGGCAACGCACGGTCAGCCGGGCGGTGGTTCCCGTCGGCAGACCGCCGGCGCGCAAGACGACAGACCCGGCATGGACATGCGGGGCCGGCGCGCTGCCGCCAGGCGTCGCATCCTCTGTCCCGTCACCGGCCCGCGGCGTCGCCGGGCGTGCGAACAGCCCGCTCATGTCGGTTGCAGGCGGCGCATCGGCGCCGGCCCGCGCGCAGGCGCCGAGGACGAAGAACGGCACCGTGCCCGAACAGGCCGGCGCGGCCACGGCGCGTGGAACCGCGCACGCCATCAGCAGCACCGCGAGGATGACGGCCGGACGGATGCGCGGGTCGCGACGACGCCAGCCGGGCATCAATATCTGCGCATCTGCATGTCGCGGACTTCGTCCTTGGTCATGAAGTCCAGCATGCGCAGCTTGATGTCCTCGACAAGATCGGGGTACTTGCCGTTGATCCGCTGCCTGATCTCGTTCTTGGTCTTCTCGATGTCCAGCTTGTCGAGCTGGAAGATGTCGAATTCGCGATCGGAAAACAGCGCCTCGAACACGCCGTCGCGGATCTGGTAGTCGACCGGGAAAGGCAGCGTGCCGACCACGTCGGAGGACAGCGTGAACGCCGCGCTGATCAGCAGGTAGCCGCGGATTTCATTGTTGCGGATGATCGGGATCGAGGTCGTGTCGAGCGTGAAGACCTCGAGCCGCTTCGCCGCCACCGGCTCGTCCTTGCCCGAAGGCGCGCTCGCCAGCGAGAAGTAGTAGGTCGAGCCGGCGACCAGCAGGACGCCCCAGAAGGCGATCGCGGCCGCCTTGATCATCGCCCGCCCCGCGCCGCGATGCTGTAGGTGCCGTCCGACTGAGCGTCGCGGATTTCCTCCGAGATCAGCTCGGCGATCTCGCGGATCGCCTCCATGCGATGGCGCAGCATGCGGGCATTCTCGTCGAGCTTGCGGCGGGTGGCGACCAGCTTGTCGCCGACGCCGGGCGGCAGGCTCGCCGCCTTGTGGGCGGCAGCCAGCCGGTCGAGCTGCATCAGGAGTTGCAGCTTCTGGCGGGTCAGTCCGGCGAAATCGGCCTGACTGGCATGGCTCAGCGCCGTTTGCTCGGTGTCGAGCACGCTCATCAGGCCGTTCAGAACCTTGTCGAAGCCATGCGGCTCCGCGGGCAGCGGCCGGCGCTCGCCCGACGGCGGGTGGCCGCCGCCATAGCCGGAGTCGGAACCCGTCAGCTGCACGTTCTAGACTCGTTCGTCACGGTGTTCTCCGGGCTGCCGCCGTCCTCAAAGGGGATCGAACTGGTGAGGCTGGACCACCGGCGGCGGCGGACCGGCCAGTGTCGCGGCGATGCCGATGCCGCCGCGGGCGGCGATCTGCTGAGCGATGGCGTCGGCGAAGAGCGAGCTGTAGGTCGACATCGCGGTTCCCTCGCCGAAGACGCTCTCGCCTCCGGCATTCATCATCGCCGCGATCAGTTGCGACAGCACCATGGCCTCGAACTTGCGGTGGACGGACGCCGCGGGATCGGCCGGTTTGGCGACGCCCTTGGCGGGGCCGTCGCGCAGCGCCGTCTCGAAGGACAGCGCCTGCGCCGTTCGGCCACCCGTCGCCGCCTTGAGGCGCGCCAGCGCGACATCGAGGCCCGATATCGCGGAGCCCTCAACTGCGACTGCTGGCGCGACCGCTGCGGTCATCCGACACTCCCTTGGCCATGCGCACAGCCTAGGTCCAGAATCTTGCGCTAGCCTTGCACTGCCCGTCGCGGCGGGCTTCGCATTCACGCCTGGCGGCCGGTCAGGCGCACCAGCACCGGCCAGGCGGCCACGGTCTCCATCAATGCCGCGTCGGCGCGCTGCTGCTCGACCCGGGCCGCCAGCCGGCTTTCCAGTTCGAGCAGCGCGTCCTTGACGGCCTTCGACTGCACGTTGCGATGGCTGATGTCGTTGATTAGCCGGCGTTCTTCGTCAACGATGGCCGCGTTGCGGGCGGCCTCGCGCAGGCCGTGGCCGGCGAGCAGGCCGCCGAGCGCCAGGTCGCCGTCGAGGAACCGGGCGGCCGCCCGCTCCGCCTCGGCCGAAAGGCGCATGCGCTGTTCGTGAGCGTGCAGCTCGGCGGCGAGGCGGACCTGCTCGGCCTCGCGGAAGCGGCGCAACGCCTTCAGCCGCCTCAGCTTTCGCTCGGTGTCCTGCACGGCTCACAGCCCCACGATGGCGGTGAGCGCCGTCATGAACAGCGCCACCATATCGTCGCCGATCCAGTAGAGCATGGCGAGCCCGCCGGCGATCAGAAACGGGGTCAGGATGAAATAAACCGGAATCTGCGGCGTCAGCTTGTTGATGACGCCGGACAGCATGTTGACCGAGATGGTGAAGATCACGAACGGCGCGGCCAGCCGCAGCACGGTCAGGAAGGCATCCGACAGCCCGTCGCGCAGGCGGATCACCATGTCGGCCAGGACCGGGAATTCACCCAGCGCCACCACCTCGAAGGTGAGCGCGACGGCCAGGATGGCGTTGGCGTGCAGGCCGAGTACGAAGAACAGCGTCACCGCGGCGGCGTTGAACAGGGCCGACAGCGCCGGCGCCCCCTGCCCCTCCTCCATCGGCACGCCGGGAATGGCGTTGAGCCCGATCATCTGCGTGACCGTCTCTCCCATGAAGGAGAGCGCGGCCACGAAGAAGCGGATCGGCAGCGCGAAGGCGGCGCCGGTCACCATCTCGGCGGCGATGCGGCGCAGAATGTCGGTCGGATCGTCTGCCACTCCGGCCATGTCGAAGCGGTCGGCCACGCCCGGAAAGACCGCCAGCGATATCGCCACGGCGATGAACAGACGCACCTGCATCGGCGCCTGCGCGGTCGAGAAGCCGGGCAGCAGCATCAGGCAGGTGCCGACGCGCGTGAAGACGAGGAAGATGCCGATGATGAGATCGTCGGCGGCGAGGTTCATGAGACGCTGCCGAGCGCCCTGACCGTGATGCCGCGGGCGATCTCCAGATGCGAGAGGACCGGCAGGGTCGGCTGCAGCCGCTCGATAACCATGCGCACATAGGGGCGCGCCTCGGGTGCGGTGGTGATGGCGAAATGCTCGCCCTTGTCGGTCAGCTCGCGCGTCTTGTCGCCGATCTCGCGGCTGAACTGCTCGAGCTCGGCCGGGTCCATCTGGAACTCGATGACCTCGCCGCGGCCGTTGCGTTTCAGCGCATTGTGGAAGGCGAGGTCCCAGCGCCGGCCGAGCCGCAGGATCGGCAGCTCGTTGTTGCGGCAGATGTCGCCGCAGATCTGCGAGGCCAGCCGCATGCGCACATGCTCGGCGATCTGCTCGGTGCGCTTCACATGCGGGGCGATCTCTGCGACCGCCTCCAGCACCAGGTTCATGTTGCGGATCGACACCCGCTCGGCCAGCAGCAGCTTCATGACGGCCTGCAGGCCGGAGTAGGACAGGTGGGTCGGGCAGATTTCCTCAACCAGGCGCACATATTCGCCCTCGAGCCCGCCGATGAGCTGGCGGATGTCCCTGTAGGAAAAGAGCTGCGACAGGTTGTTGCGGATCACTTCACTGAGATGGGTGAGGATGACCGACAGCACGTCGACCGGCTTGTAGCCGGCGCGGCGAAGCTCCGGCACGAACATGTCGGATACCCGCCAGGCCGGACTGCCGAAGGCGGGCTCGGTCACCTCCTCATAGGGCACCGGCGGCGGCGGGTCGCCGTTGGGCAGCACGAGCACGTCGGCGAGCGACACGGTCTCGGCGGCGACGCGGGTGCCGAAAATGCTGATCTCATAGGCCGCCGGCGCCAGCGAGACATTCTCGCTGACCTTGATCTCGGGAACGACGAAACCGAACTCGCGCGCGAACTTGTTGCGCATCTTGGCGACACGGCTGCCCATCTCGTCCTGGGAGGCCATCAATTTCATCGCCAGCTGCTTGCCGAAGGCGAGCTCGATCTCGGGGATGCGCAGCGCCTCCTTGACCGAATTGGAGCTTTCCTGCTCCCGCGCCGCCTGCTCGCGGCGCTGGCGCTCCTCCTCGGCGAGGCGGCGCTCGTTGATCCGTCGCGGGATGATGATTCCGGTCGCCGCCATGATCGAGGCGAGCACGAGGAACGGCAGCAGCGGCAGGCCCGGCGTCAGCGACAGCATGGCCATCAGCCCGGCGGCGACGAACAGCGCGCGCGGATAGTTGCCGAGCTGGCTCAGCACCGCGACATCGGCCGATCCGGTATTGCCGCCCTTGGAGACGACCAGGCCGGCGGCGAGCGAGATGATCAGGGCCGGAATCTGGGAGACCAGTCCGTCGCCGACCGACAGCTTGGTGAAGATGTCGGCAGCCTGGGACAGGTCCATGTCGTGGCGCCAGATGGCGATGATGATGCCACCGAAGATGTTGACGGCGGTGATCAGCAGCCCGGCGATGGCGTCGCCGCGCACGAATTTCGAGGCGCCGTCCATGGCGCCGAAGAAGGCGCTCTCCTGTTCGAGCTCGCGCCGGCGGCGCTGGGCCTCCTTCTCGTCGAGCAGGCCGGCCGACAGATCGGCGTCGATGGCCATCTGCTTGCCTGGAATGGCGTCGAGCGTAAAGCGGGCGCCGACCTCGGCGATGCGGGTCGCACCCTTGGTGATGACGATGAAATTGACCGTGACCAGGATCAGGAAGACGATCAGGCCGATGACGAAGTCGCCGCTCATGACGAGGCGGGAAAAGCCGGAGATGACGTAGCCGGCCGAGGTCTCGCCCTCGGCGCCGTTCGACAGGATGAGCCGCGTCGTCGCAACGTTGAGCGACAGGCGCAGCATGGTGGCGATCAGCAGGACCGTCGGGAAGGAGGAGAAGTCGAGCGGCTTCTGGATCCACAGCGCCACCATCAGGATCAGCACCGAGATCGCGATCGACAGGGCGAGGCCGAGGTCGATCAGGAAGGCCGGGATCGGCAGGAACAGCACCGACAGGATGAAGACGATGCCGAGCGCGAAGCCGACGTCGCGACCGGAATTCTGCGTCTCGATCGCGACCGGTGCGGAAGTCGAAGTGGTCAATGCGTCCTCGCCGGCGGTTCAGCAATATCTGCCAGCCGAGCCTAGATGGCCAACCTTGCGCGGAATTGGTCGCGCCGCTGGCGAGGATGGCGCGAGAGCGCCCGCCTCAGAAGCCGCCGCCAATATGGTTGAACGAAAGCCGGGCGAGGACGTTGACCTGGCTGGCGATGAAGGGCGCAGACAGCGAGGCGACCAGCACCACGGCGACGATCTTGGGGATGAAGGTCAGCGTCACCTCCTGGATCTGGGTCAGTGCCTGCAACAGCGCGATCACGGTGCCGACCACCATAGCGGTGACGACGATCGGACCGGATGCGAACAGGAGCGCGCGAAACGCCGCCTGCACCAGTTCCATGGCGTCGGCTTCGTTCATCGTCCCCGTCCCGTTGCGGCGAATGCCTGGCGAAGGGCCCTCACGCGCCCGGATCGGCGATGACCACGCCCGACTGGACGAGCACCTCGCCGCCGCCGGCGAGCGTGGCGACCAGCCCGTCATCGGTGATCCTGACGGAATCGACGACACCGGTGACCTTGCCGTCGGCGGAGGTGATCTGCTTGCCGATCAGGGCGGCACCCTCGCCGATGTTGAGATAGGTCAGCATGAGGTCGAGCTTGGCATTGGTCTGGGTCTGCTGCTCGACGGCCGAGAACGAGGCGAGCTGGGCGATGAACTCGGCATTGTCCGTCGGGTTGAGCGGGTCCTGGTTCTGGAGCTGCGTGACCAGCAGTTGGAGGAAGGTGTCGTAGTCGGCGGTCACGTTGGCGGCGGGCGTGCTCGCCGTGGTGTTGAACGAACTGCGTGCGGCGATCGCGGCGACGGTGTCCATCTCAGGCTCCCATCTGCTTGGCCATGGCCTGGTCGAGGGCGGCGCCGGCCGCCGGCAGCGGCGCCAGTTCCCCCGGCGGGCCCGAGAGCACGCCTTCCTCGATGCGGAACAGCTCGCGCAGCACCTTGAGGGCGCCGAACACCTTGCCCGAGCGGACCTCGCTCTGTGCGGCGGCGACGCCGTTGCGCAGGGTTTCGTTGTCGAGCACATCAAGCAGCGATTCGACCATGCCGTCGAACAGCTTCAGCGGCGCCTCGGTGTTGGCCGGGTCCATGAGCAGCATCTGCACGACGAAATAGAGCTGGCGCAGCGGCGTCGAGGCCTCCTCGGCCTGCATGACGTGGTTCTCCATCAGGAACGTCACGTCGTTCAACAGCTCGATCGACACCTTGCGATCGAACCGGATGACGGCGCCGTTGATGTAGAGCTTCTCGTTCGGGCGGATGTAGAGTCGGATGTTGCCCATCACGCCAGTCCCTTCTCGATGATCCTGCAGATTTCGGTCAAGGTCTCGAAGTCCCGCCTGGTGTCGCGGCGCAGCGCCTCGCACTCGCGCAGGATGAAGATGCCGATCGATATGATCTGCGCCTTGAGTTCGGCCGGGTAGGCGTTCTGCGGCGAGGCGATGTCCTCGAGCAGCGCCGACCACAGCCGGCTGACCGTATAGATGGCGGTCGCCCGCTTGCCGGGATTGGCGCGGTCGGCGTCGGCCTCTTCCATCGCCGTGATCGACAGGCGCATGGCCCGGCTTTCCCGGGAGCGCGACTCGACGGCGCTGTCATCAAGGATTTCGGCGTAACTCGAATGCACGTTCCCAACCCCGGTTGCGTTCGGTGCCGGCCGGCCCATGCCTGCTCATGGCTGCGCCGGCGGCATTCACAGATAGTCCATGATCGAAAGTCCCCGTATCTTGGCGGTGACAGCGTACGAAGCCTCGATGCTGGCCAGGAGTTCGTTGATACGCATTGCGACCTCGTAGGAATCGACGCCCTGCAGGGCATTGACCGTGTTGGTCAGGATGATCTCCTGGTAGTCGAGGCGCTCGCCGGCGGCGGCGACCCGGTTCTCGACAACGCCGAGCCGCGACTGGACCGACGTTGTCTCGGCAATCCCCTGCGACAGCCGCTCGACGGCGAAGCGGACCACGGCGTTCATCGTTTCGTCGCCGATGGCCGAGCCGCCGAGTTCGGCCATGATGGCGTAGCCGGCGGCGAGCCGGCGCATCGAACTGTCATTGGCGTTGCCGGGCAGTTCGGTGACCGCGCTCAGCGAATATTTGACACGGATGTCGCGCGTCGAGGCTCCGGTCCAGTCGGCCTGCCAGCCGGCGTCGTCGAACAGGTCCGAATAGGCGCCTTCGAGGAACGCCGTCATCGCCGCTGCATCGATGCCGGCCACCGCCGGATCGTCGGGCAGCATGCCGAACTCGGCCAGGAAGGCGGCGCGGACGGCGGCCTGAGGTCCCGCCGCGTAGTCGTTGATCGCCGGAATGTCGGTGTTGATGCCGGAGAACACATACTCGCCGCGGAAGGTGGTGTTGGCCAGCATGGCGAAATCGTTGATGCCGGCGACGCCGAACTGCGACAGCAGGTTGCGGTCGAGATTGTCGCTCATCTCGACGGCCAGCTGGTCGACCATGGACTGGGCGCCGGCGACCATGGCGCCCATGGCGTCCTGCATCACCGTCATGCGCTCGGCGACAAGGCCGTTGGTGACCTGCACCTGCTGGATCGACTCGATCTGGCGCCGCGTCGACACCAGATGGGTGGCGAGGGAGCCCAGTTCGAGCCCGATGTCGTGCTTGCGGCCGGTCGACAGTTCGAGCTGCCGGCGCGACAGCTCCGACTGCATCGACTGGATGGAATCGCGGAGCCGCGCGTTGAGCAGGTAGGTGCTGGTGAAATTCACGTCCATCAGCCGCCTCACACCGCCGCCAGCAGGGTGGCGATCAGTTCGTCGACGGCGGCGATAAGCTTGGCCGAGGCCTGGTAGGCGCGCTCGACCTCCAGCAGCTGGCTCATCTCGTAATCGAGGTTGGGACCGGTCTCCAGCCGCAGCGAATCGCTCAGCCGCGCCTTGAGTTCGGTGCGGTAGTCGAGCCGGTCGCTGGCGTCCTGGCGGGCCTGCTCGAAGGCACCGACGAACATGTCGGCGAAGCTGTCGAGGCCGCCGTCGGTGGTCAGCGCGGCCGCCGCGTCGAACGGCCGCGACTGCGACATCAGGTCGCTGAAGGCGAGCAGGCGGTCGGTATAGGAGGCCGATCCGGCCGTGTTCTCAACATAGTCGGGATCGCCGGAAATGCCGCCGTCGCGCAGCAGCGTCGGATCGCCGCCCTGGAAAAGGTCGACGGCCGCGTTGACGGCGATCGACAGCGCGATCCCTGGCTCCAGCGTGCCCGACGCCGGTAGCGCCGGCCCGCCCGACCAGGTGAACAGCCCCGCCAGCGGCGGCTTGCCGCCACCTGTCTGGTCGGTCTCGGCAAAGACCTCGATCAGCCCGCGCGCCAATTCATCGAGGCGCGCCTGCTGCTGGGGCAGCACCGAATCGCGCGCCTCGATGTAGCCCGCAAGGCGGCCACCGCTGATCGCCAGCCCGGCATCGGCGCCGGTGGCCGGCACACCGTCGACATAGACGGCGTTGCCGGCGGTCGCCGGCCCGTAGGAGGTGGTCGGCGCGAACTCGACGGCGCGCGGCACCTTGTCGAACAGGGTCAGGCCGCTGTTGGTGTAGATGGCGATGTCGTTGTCGGCGCGCACGCGCACCGAGATGCCGATCTCCTCCGAAAGCTGCGCCACCAGCATGTCGCGCTTGTCGAGGGCGTCAAAGATGGTGGCGCCGGTGCGGCTGCCCTGGACGATCTCGTCATTGACCGTCTTGATCTGGGCAAGCAGTTCGTTGACCTTGGCAACGCTGCCGTCCACGGCCTGATCGGCCTCCCGGCGCAGCGTCAGCACCTGCGAATAGGAGGAGTTGAGATAGGTCGCGAGGTCGCGGGCGCGCTCCACCAGCGCCGAGAGCGCTGAGGGATCGGCAGGGCTGGCGGCGGCGAGATCGACTCCGTCCTTGAGCGCGCCGAGCAGCGCTGATGGCGAATATTGCAGGTCATCGCCGCCCATCATCGCCGACAGCCGGCTGAAATAGTCGACAACCACCTTCTGCTGGGATTGCTTGGAGCTGGCGATGCCGAGCGCCTCGACCAGCGACTGGTCGACACGGCGCACGACCTGCACGGTCTGGAAACCATTGGCGCCGGGAGAAAGCTGAGCTTCCCGGCGCACATAGTCGGGATTGCCGACGCCCGAGATGTTCTGCGAGATCGTCGAGACCTGCCGCGACGTATTCGACAGCGAATTGGTCGCAATCCGCAGCGCGCTCGTCAGCGTCATGGTCGCCCTGCCCAACCAGACGGGCTATGCATCCTTCAATCCCCCGCCCACAATCCCGTCACTAGCGCTTGAGGTTCACCAGCACGTCCATCAGGTCCGAACCGGTCTGGAACACCTTCGAGTTGGCGGCGTAGCTGCGCTGCGCCTCGATCATGATGGTAAGCTCGGTGGCCATGTCGACATTCGACTCCTCCAGCGCGCCGGAGGAAATGGTGCCGTAGCCCTGCGAGCCGGCGCGCCCGACGAGAACATCGCCCGAGGCGATGGTCACCGAGAAGTTGTTGCCCGACAGCGCCCGCAGGTTGTCCGGGCTCGGCACCTTGGCGACGGCAAGCTGGTAGAGCGAGCGGACGAAGCCGTTCTCGTAAATGCCGTAGACGGTGCCGTCGTCACCGATCTCGACCCGCTCCACCGCGCCGGGCGCCGAACCGTTGGCGTCGGCCGCCAGCACCGTGTAGTCGACGCCGAGTTGGCTGGCGCCGGAGAAGTCGACCGTCATCGAGGCGCCGCCCGGAACGGTCAGCGTCATGTCGGTGGCACTGGTCGACAGCAGGCTGCCGGTGGTCGCGTCGAACTCCAGCGTTTCCGTGGCGAGCGGACCGGACGCATAGGGAAATGCGTCTGGCGTGCCTGCCTCGGAGGCGTCGAAGGCAGTCACCTCCCAGGTCTCGGCGGCGGTCTTGGTGAAATAGAAGTCGATGAACCGCTCCTTGCCCAGATTGTCGTAGACGACCATCGAGGTCTTGCCGGAATATTCGGCATTCGCGACATTGGCCGACGGCAGCAGCGCCGCCACCGCCGCCTCCGACGGAAGGTTGACGGTCATCGAGGCCGCCGTCGTCGGCTCCGTCTGCAGTTCCAGCAAGCCGACGGCGATCGGCGACAGGCCGGCGAACCCGTTGGCGACGCCGGTCGTGCCGAGGCTGCTGAGGTCGTAGCCCAGTACCGTCTGGCCGCTCGAATTGACCAGATACCCTTCGGCATTGACGAGGAAGGAGCCCGCGCGCGTCAGATAATAGTCGCCGGCCGGGTCCTGGACGATGAAGAAGCCCGTACCGCTGATGGCCAGGTCGGTCGCCGAGGTCGTCGCCCGCAGCGAGCCCTGCTGGCTGACCTCGCGGCGCACGGCCGTCGACACGCTGCCCGAATTGTAGCCGCCGGCGCGGTTGTCGAGGACCTGCGTCTCGAATTCCAGCGAGGCACGCTTGTAGCCGAAGGTGCTGGTGTTGGCGATGTTGTCGGCGACGGTCGCCAGGCGTCCGGCCAGCGCCGACATCCCCGACACGCTGGTCCGCATCATCCCGTAAAGGCTCATCGACGTTCTCCTCGCGCCTCAGATCATTCCGCCAAGCCTTGCACGCAAACCTTGCGCGAAACTAACTGTCCTGACCTGAACCGCCATTGGGAAACGGTTGAAATGAAAATGGAATTGCCCTGCATTGCCGGCCCCGCCGCCGCGGCGCCACTCACGCGGCGATCGAGCCCGCCTCCGCCTCGACGACCTCGTCCCCGGCCGTCACCTCGCGGCCGAGCTCCAGCCGGTAGCCGAGATAGCGCTTGGAATCGATCGGATCGTGGCCCATGCGCATCTTGAGCTTCTTGCGCAGCTTGGAGATGTGGCTCTCGATGACGCACTCCTCGACATGCTCGTCAAACACGCCATAGATGGCGTTGAAGATCTGCGACTTGGTCGCCCGCCGCCCGCGGATGCTGGCCAGGTATTCGAGGATGCGGCGCTCGCGCCGCGGCAGACTCAGCGGTTCGCCGTCGACCTCCGGATCGCGGCCGTCGAAGAAGATCGCCAGGTGGCGGTGCCGGCCGCCGGTCGCTTCGGCGCGGATCAGCCGCTTCTTGATGGCGGCGATGCGCGCCGCCAGCTCCTGATAGTGCACCGGCTTGGCGACGACATCATCGACGCCGCAATTGAACAGGCGCACGACCTGTTCCAGGTTGCGCGCATCGATGAGGACAACGACCGGAGCCTCCGACACTTTGCGGATGCGGGCCACCTGGCCTTCCGGATTGTCGCATTCGCCGATGATGAAGGCCTCGACCGAGGCCAGGTCCTCATCCCCGCTGACACCGATCCATTCCTCGAATTCCTGGGAGCCGATCCGGGCCACCGTCTCGCCGGCCTGTTCGAACCGGCCTTTGTAGCCATCCACGACCAATGGGCGTTCTTCGAGGAAAATGATCATCCCGGCCCCCGCATTTCGAATCATTTCGATGCCGCCGGGAACCAGCTAACCTTGTGGATAAGTGACGACCAATAGATGATTTCTTGCAGGCAGTTTCTTGCCTGTCCGGCGCCCGATCGGGGCAATTGCCGCGAAAACATGTGCAGAAATGCCGATCGTTGCCGGTCGTGGACGACTCGCGGTTGACATCGGTCCGGCGAAATCGCGCCCCTGATTCGGCGGGCGGCGGCGGGCGATCTCCAACACCTACAGATAGATGCCCTGGCGCTGCGGCGCCGGGTCCGGTTCGGGCGGTCTTTCGGCCCCGCCATGCGGCTGGCCGTGACGGAGGCCATCCTCGCCCTGGCGCCGATTGGCGGCGGACCCGTCGGCATTGCCGCCACCCGGCCCCGGCGCCTGCTGGGCCGGGTGCTGGCCCGACTGGAAATCGCGGCCGGTCTGTGCGTCGGCGAGCCGGATGACCACCTCGCCGCCCGTCGTGCCGGGCTGGCGGATCGCCTCGGCCAGCGCCTCCTTGTGCGAGCCGAGCAGTTCGTGCGCCTGCCTGGTCGAGGCAATGATCTCGACCGACACCTCGCCGCCGCGGCTGACGAGATTGATCCGCACCGTGCCGAGTTCCTCCGGGTGAAGCTGGATTTCCAGCCGGCGGCTCACCTGCGCGCGGTCGCCCGCCGCCGCTTGTGCATCAGGCGCATCCGCCAATGCCGCAAGCTCTTCGAGCGTCGCGGCGAGCGGGCCGGTCACCAGTTCGATCACCGGCGAACGCTGGGCGGCGGGCGGCAGGAAGGTTGCCGCCCCAACCACCTCGATCCTGACCGGCGGCTGGCGCGCCGGCAGGTCGGCCTCCCTTGCGGGCGGATTGTCCCGCCCGCCGTCGGCCACGGCCCTCACCGGCGGCGGCTCGGCGGCGAGAGCCCTGGCCGGCGTCGCCGGCTCGGCTGGCTTCGGTGTCGGCGCGGCGTCCGGGCCGGTCATTCGCACGGTCGTCGCCGGTGGCCGCTCGACCCCCTTCGCCGGCGGCCGGTCGGCGAGGACAGCAGCCGCCGGCGACGCCGCGAGCGCGAGGGCCGCAAGCGGCTCGGCAGCGGCGACGCCGGCCTGCGGCGGGGCGGGCGGCGGCGCGGGGGGCTGTGCCGGTTCCCTGAGGCCTTCCGCCGTGACCGGCAGTTGCGCTTCGTCCCCCGGAACGGCGGTGTCGCCGGCGCGAGTGGGCGCGCCAGCGTCGGCGGCCGGCCGGCTGTCCAGGTCGGCCAGCCTGACCGGGTCGGGCATGATCGGCCGGTCGGCCTCGTCGGAGCGGGCCTGTGGCCGGCGGGCGGCCTCCAGGCTGGGTGCATCGTCCGGCGCCGGAAGCTGGGGCACGAGTTCGGCGGGCACGAGTTTGGCGGGCGCGATGTCGACGGCCGGCTGCCCGACGGGTCCTGCCGGGTCGGGCCGGCCCGTGACGAATGGCGGGAGCGGACGGGCGCCAGCGGGCTCGCCCGCCCCGTCATCGCCGCCGCCGACGGCAAGCGGCAACCGCGCTTCCTCGCCCTCGGCATCCGCGTCGGCCGGCCCCGTTTCGACCGGAGGGCTTGCGCCCTTTTCGAGCGTGCGCAGCACACGGGCGAAGGCATCGGCAAGCGTGCCGTCGCCGGGCGCGCCGTCGTCGCGCCGCCCGGCTGCGCCGATCCTGGCGAACATGTCCTTGAGAATTGCCGGCATCGCTGTCTGCATGGCTACCATCCAAGTGCCTCTTCGGCCTGTTTGAGCAAGGCTTCGCTCCTGGCGATCACGGGGGGCAGCGGCGACAAGTCGCCGGTCGGCTGCGACGTGCTGCCCACCGAAAGGTCGACGGGGGGTGCCAGTTCCGGCCCCACCTCGCTCTCCTGTTCGGGCAGGTCGACCCGCTCCAGCGGCTTCCTGATCTGCTCGGCAACCAGCCGCGCCGCGTTGAGCAGGCGCGCATCCTCGCCGCCGAGCGCGGCCGGATCGAAGGTCTCGAGCGCGCGCGTCGCCTCGTCGAGGGTCGTCGTCCGCGTCAGCGAGGCCGCCACGCCGTAGAGGCGCAGGCGCTGCGTCAGTCGCTCATCGTTGCCGTTCAGGCCGAGCGAGCGGGCAACCGCCTCGCGCGCCAGTTCGAAATCGCCGAAGACCGTCGCGCCGCGCGCGATGATCGACAGCAGGTAGCGCCTCGCCTCGGTGTCGAGCCGGCTTTCGAGCTGCCGGATCTCGGCGGTCACCCTTTCCTCGTGGTTGTGCGACAGCTTCAGCGCGCCGTAGGCGAAATTGCGCAGGAAGTCGGAGAGGAAGGCCGACCGTGAGAACCGGCGGATGTAAGTCGCCGCCTGGCCGAAGAACCGGTTGACGTCGTCGGTTTCGGCGAGCACGCGGATCTGGCGCCTGAGTGCCGCCTCCTCCACCAGCGTGCCCGGCGCCAGCTGGCGCGCCAGGTCGAGATGCTCCATTGCCCGGGCGAGGTCGCGCGGCGACAGCAGCATCGCCTTGACCAGCGCGACATGGCCGCCGAGCGAGGCGGGCAGCGCCTGCGGGCGAACCGGATGGAACAGGCGGTAGGCCTCGAAATACTGGCCCTGCGCATAGGCAAGCGCGCCGCGCAGGAGGTCCGCCTCCGGCCCGTCCGGCACGCCGGCGGCAAGCACCCTGCGCGCCACCTCGACATTGCCGCCGCCCATGACGTAGGCAGCAGCCGACAGCACGTTGCGCGGGTGGCGCCACAGTTCGGCCGGTGCCGCCAGCATCCGGTTGCCGGCGTCGGCCATCAGTCGGCGGTAATCGTCGAGCGCGCCGGGCTGGCCGACCACGACCTGGTCCTGGGCGCGCTGCAGATCGCGGAACAGGCGCCAGGGCTGGTTGGGCCCCGGCGGCAGGATGTAGGCGACCGGATCGAAGGCCGCCACCTCCGGTGGGGCTTCGCCGGCGTCGACCACCTCGGCCGGCGCCGGCTTCTCGGAACTATCGCCGGTGTCGGCGTCGGCGGCCTCGCTGACGGCCTCGGGCTGCTTGGTCTCGGCGGCGTCACGCTCGTCAGGCTCGTCCGGCTGTGGCGGCGGGGCCGGGCGCCCCGCCACCATCAGGCCGGCGGCATGTTCAAGCAGTATCTCCCTGGCGAGCGGCAGGTCGCCCCCCTTGTCCGCATCAGCGTCGGCTGGCGCCGGTTCGGGCGGCGCGGCCGTGGCGGTTTCGTGGCCCGGCGCGGCGGGCGGCCGCTCGCCGCCAGCCATCATGCGCTCGGCCAGCAGCAGCGTATCGACGCCGAGGCTCTCGGCAATGACGACGGCCGAAACCGCCAGCGCGACGATGCCGGCCCCGGCGATGATGGCAAGGCGGACCGGCTTCAATCGACCCTCACGAGAATCTCGATGCGCCGGTTGGTGGCCGCCAGCGGATCGTCGGGTGTCGCCGGCCGCGTCTCGGCATGACCCTCAATTCTCTCGACACGCTCGTCGGCGAGGCCGCCGCGCACCAGCATGTAGCGGGCGATGTGGGCGCGGTCGGTCGAAAGCCGCCAGTTGTCGTAGCTCTTGTCGCGGTAGCGGCGCGCGTCGGTATGGCCGGCGATGATGATCTTGCCGTCGGCATCGGCGAGCGCC
Organism: Alphaproteobacteria bacterium; assembly: GCA_016861165.1. GTDB lineage: Bacteria > Pseudomonadota > Alphaproteobacteria > Rhizobiales > Rhizobiaceae > BOKV01. The sequence goes on from BOKV01000001.1 coordinate 122,048, forward strand.
TTGCCGATGGCGGCCATGGCCTCGACGGTCTCGCGCCGCGGCACGGCCGAACCGATGTCGAACATGCCGAACTCGAATTCGTCCGAAACGCTGATGAGCACGCCACCCTCGGCCACCGCGATCTCGACGCGCGGCCCCTCCGGGCTGTTGGTGCCGGCCAGGCCCGACAGCGCGGTGCGCAGCTTGCCGGCCAGCGCCTCCCGGCTGGCTTCGGCGTCGGGGCCGGTGTCGTCGGTCGGCGGCACGCTCGCCTGCTCGCCCGTCTCCGGCTTGACCGCATCGGCCTCGTCGCGCGCGGCGGCCGGGGGTTCGGGAGCGACGGCGCCGGGCGTTCCCTGCATCAGCGCCGGCTTGTCGGCGCCATCCTTGTCGGGAGCCTGCGGCGACGGCTGGTCGACGCTCTCCTGCGGGCTCTTTTCACGGGCAAGGCCGAGCTCGGTGTTCCATGCCGACGGGTCGAACGGATCGTGAAAGCCCTCGCCGCCGTCGATGCCGAGGCCGACGCCGCGGTTGGTGGCGGCGGCGTCTTGTCCGTTTTCGTTGTTGCCGGAAACCAGGCCGCCGGCGATCTCCGACAGCACCGCGTAGGGATCGGTGAACAGCGCCTGCTCCTTGAACTGCACCGGGTCCGGGACCTTCTGGTTGAGCTTGCCGCCATGGGCGAAGGTGGACTGGTCGTCGGACGGTTCGATCTCCTCCTCGGTGTTGCCGTATTTTGGGTCGTTCAGGCCTTTCGGATTGGAGGTGCGGTCGGTGAGCTTGATCGGCGTGAAGTAGCTCGCCACAGCCTTCTTGGTTTCCTCGTTGGCGGCATTGATCAGCCACATCACCAGGAAGAAGGCCATCATCGCCGTCATGAAGTCGGCGAAGGCGATCTTCCAGACGCCGCCGTGATGGCCCTCCTCGTGGTTGGGGTCGCCGCGCTTGACGATGATGATCTCGCCGCGATGGATTTCTTCTTCAGTCATCCCGTCCGTCCGTCTCCGCCGCCGCCAGGCCGGCGACGAATGCCTCGACGCGGCCAAGCCGGGCGCGCAGGGTGACGCCGTCGAGCCGCGCCGTCAGGTCCGGCCCGCCGTCGTCGCCGATGACCGTTTCGACGCCCTGGCCGGCGAGCAGCGCCACCATGTCGGCCGTGAGCCGCGCCGGGCCCGAAAGGCACACCGCCATGCCCTTGCGCTCGACCGCCTCCACGAGCCTCGCCTTGAACTGTTCGAGCGCCTGCGCCTCCAGCGCCTCGGCGAGGAGCGGCCGCAGCGCCGTGTCGAAGGTCCGGTCGATGAACGCGTCGTACTCGCCGAACAGCGCCTCGACCGCCGCCGACAGCGCCGCGATGTCGGCGGCGCGCGCCGCCTCGGCCACCTGCCGCGTCTCGGCAACGGCAGCATCCACGCGCGCCGACCAGTCGCGTTCCAGTTCATCGCGGGCGGCGGCGAAGCCCTCGCCAAAGGCCTCGCGGCGCGCGCTCTCGACGGCGTCGGTCGTGTCAGCCGCCGCGGCGCCACCCGATTCCGCCGGCGCCCTGGCCCGGCGAGCCGGCGCCTCGCCGCCCGGCGCGATGGCGCGGCCGAAATCCTCCAGGAAGCGGACGACGGGGGCGATGGTCATGACGGCTGCGCACCCGACGCCAGCCAGTCGCGCACGACGAAGGCCGCCCGCTCCTCGCTCTGGTCGATCAGGTTGGCGATCTGGTTGACGGCGTGGTCATGGCGGTCGAGCGCGTAAGGTTCGCCGGTGGCATGGGAATGCCCGGGCCCGCCGGCCAATTGCAGGTTGCCGCGCGGCTCGACGCCTATTAGCGCCGGGTCGCTGGTCGCGCCGGCCGACCCGGTCACCGCAGCCGAACCGGCGACGGCGGCCCGCCCCTCGCCGGTCTCCTCGCCGCCGCGCTGGGCCGCGCGCGGCTCGCGCGAAAGGAAGGCGAGCACCGGCCGGACGACGAGCAGCGCCAGGATCAGCACGCCGACAATGCCGGCCAGCGCGTTGAGCATCGCCGAGAAGTGGCGGGTCATGAACTGGCGCACCGCGCCGGCGCTGGTCTCGGCGGCGGTCGGCTCCTGCGGCAGGAATTCGAGCGCGGTCACCTCTATCAGGTCGCCACGCTCCTGCGAGAAGCCGACCGCCGCCTGGATGGTCTGGCGCAGTTCGCCGAGCTTGGCGTCGAAGGCGGCCTGGTCGGCGTCCGCGGGCAGCAGCGTCGCCACCCGCTGGCGGTTGACGACCAGGGCAACGGCGAGGCGCTCGATCTGGTAGCCCTCCGAGACGGTCGACACCCGCCTCTGGCTGATCTCGTAATTGGTGACCTCGTCGCGCTTCTCGTTGTTCTCGCGCGTCGACTGGCCGCTGGTTGTCGCCGCGGTCTCGGTCGGGATGTTTTCCGCCACCGTGGTCGGCGTGGAGGACTCGCTGTTCTCGCTCGTCCCCTGCTCGCGCACCACCCGGACCGAACGCTCGACACGGCTGTCGGGGAAGAAGGTGGTCTCGTCGGTGCGCCGCTGATCGGAATTGAGCTTAGCGGTCACCGACACGCGGTAGTTCTCCTCGCCAAGGTGCGAACCCAGCGCGGAATTGATCTTGTCGGCGAGCTCGCGTTCGTACATCGCCTCCAGTTCGGCCAGGCGCAGCGAACCGGCGCCGATCTTGTCGTCGCTCGACGCGATCAGCGTGCCGTCCGATCGGAGCACGGTAACATTCTCGGCCGCCAGCCCGCGCACGCCGCCGGCGACCAGGTGGCGGATGGCGTTGGCCGTCGATGGGGCGATCGGCCCGTTGCCGCTGACGACGACGGAAGCGGTCGGCCCCTCGGCCGCCCGCGAGCGGAAGCCGCGGTCCTCCGGCAGAACCAGATGGACGCGCGCCGCCTTGATGCCCTTGATCATCTGGATGGTGCGCGCGAGCTCGCCCTCGGTCGCGCGGGTCTTGGTGACCTCCTGCATGAACGAGGTCAGGCCGAGCGAATTGACCTTGTCGAACAATTCGTAGCCGGCATCCGAGCCCGACGGCAGCCCGTGGTCGGCCAGCACCAGGCGCGCCTCCTCGATCAGGTGCGGTGCCACCGAGACCGAGCCACGGTCGAGGTCGATGGCGAAGGCGAGACCGTTCTCCGACAGGATGCGGCTCATGCGGCTCAGTTCCTCGCGGGGGATGGCGGTGTAGACGACCGCCGTCGCCGGGCTGTTCAGCAGGTAGGTGAACACCAGCGTGCCCGCCGTCAGCACCACGCCCAGCAGGCCGAGCGCGATCTTCTGGCGCAGGCCGAGCGCCCCGAGATTGGCCAGAACGGCCTGAATTTGCTGATTCTTCAACATGTCCGCCGCTTCATGTCTTCAGCGGCGAATGTGCCCGAACAACCTTGCGTGAAATTGACCGTGGCGGCGCAAAGGTGGGCCAGGCGGTCAGGCGAGCGCCGCCAGCTCCGCCTCGTAGGCTTCGACATTGGCTTGCCCGAGCGTCTCGATCAGCGGGCCGAGATGACGCTCGTAGCCGCGCCACTTGCCCTTCGAGGTCTGGTAGACGGGCTGGCGCACCTGCCAGTGCGACAGGGTGCGCACCGAACGCTGCGAACCGGCGCGCTCCATCACCCGATCCTCCCAGTCGAGCCCGATGAACGCGATGAGGCCGCGCGCGTTCAGTTCGGTATTGGCAACCACGTCCTCGTAGCAGACCTCGTGGAAGCGGCCCGGCAGCACCGTCCGCCAGTGCTGCATCAGCTTCAGGTACTGGCGATAGTAGCGCCCGAGCGTCGCCAGGTCGGTCTTGTAGCGGTTGTGGAAGTCGGTCATCGAGTTGGCATAGAGCGACAGGCAGTTGTCGACCGGGTGGCGCCGGCAGTGGATGATCCTGGCGTTCGGGAACAGCAGCGCGATCAGGCCGAGGTCGAGGAAGTTGTGCGGCATTTTGTCGGTGAAGTGCGGCGTCGCGCCCGCCACCGACCGGCAGCGCTCCAGGTATTCCTCGCCGAGCGCGCGCACCTCGGCCGGCTGCAACGCCGCGATGTTGCGGGCGTAGGCGCCGTCGACATCGCTGTCACGCCCGAGGCGCCGGGCGATGGCGCCGAGCGCCGGGCGCTCGTCGCCGGCGGTCACTTTCGAATGGGCGCCGACCAGGCTCTCGGTCAGGGTCGTGCCGGAGCGCGGCATGCCGATGATGAAGATCGGCTGGCTGGTCTGAAGCCCGTAGCCGGCGCGCGCCAGCAGCATTTCCCGCGTGAAGGCCTCGGCCGAGTTGACGAAGGGCGGCAGCATCGCCTTGGGCTGTTTCGGGGCGCGCATGGCGTTGGCCCTAGCGAACCAGGCGAAGGCCTCGTCGGGGCGGCCGGCGTCGTCGAGCACCTTGCCGGCACCGTAGTGGAGCTGGGCGGCGACCGGCGCGTTCGATGCCAGCGGCAGCGCCGCCTCGACGCGGGCGACGAACTGCTCGGCTTCCGCGGCCGTGAACTTCTTGGCCGCCGACTGGGCGTAGAGCGCGAAGCCGTAGGCGGGATCGGCCGCCAGCGCCTTCTCATGATATTCGAGCGCGCGGGCGTGGTTGCCCATCATGCCGTAGGAGCGGCCGATGCAGTGAAGCGTCTCGGCCGAGCCGGGCTCGATGCGGTCGGCCTTCAGGTAGGCCTGGATGGCGGCATCGGGAAAGCCGAGCCGGTCGAGAATGACGCCGTGCTGCTTGTGATTGAAGGCGACGCGCGGCTCGATCTCGGCAAGCTTGCGGGCATGCTTGCGCGCGAGCGCCAGGTCGCCGGCGGCGCTGGCGGCGCGAACCAGCCGGCGCAGCACCTCGGGGTCCTTCCTGGTGAGGGCGAGCACCTTGTGCAGCGTCGCCACCGCGTCGGCATGGTTCTTCTGCGCCTCGAACAGCGCCGCCACCGTCATGAGCGCGCTGACATTGCGCGGGTTCTGCTTCAGTGCGGCAAGCGACAGGTTCATGAGGCCGAGCTGCTGGTCGGCCGGCAGGAATGACAGGTCGGAGGGAAGCGGCTGGGAATGGGTGTTCATCGGGCTGGCGTCCGTTCGTCCGGCGTCAATGCGGCACGCCAGCCGATCAGCACCGGCCGCGCGCGGCGCGGCTCATATTGGCCGCGGCGGCTTGCGCCAGGCTGGGCCCGCACCACGGCCGGACCCGCCCTGGAATCGAAACGGGGCGCGTCGGAAACGCGCCCCGCCCGTCGGTTCGACTACCGCTGCCCGGCCTAGCGGAACAGCGACAGGATGTTCTGGCTGTTGGAGTTGGCGATCGACAGCGCCTGGATGCCGAGCTGCTGCTGGACCTGGAGTGCCTGCAGTCGCGTCGATTCCTGGTTCATGTCGGCGTCGACGAGCTGTCCCACCCCTCGGTCGATGGCGTCCATGAGGTTGCCGACGAAGTTGCTCTGCAGGTCGATGCGCGTCTTGGTGGCACCGAGGTCGGCGGCCGCCGAGGTCATGTCGGAGATGATCTTGTCGACGACACGGATCATGGCGTTGACCTGGGCGTCGGTGGTGGTGGACGACAGCGAGATCTCGGTGCCGGTGGCGGTGGTCGCCGCGCTGCCCGGGTCGAGCAGGAACCAGTTGTCCGACGACGTGCCGGTGAAGGCGTCATCGAGCGCGTTGGCGTCGATGTCCTTGGTCAGCAGGCCGAGGCCGGCATTCTCCGACCCGATCAGCGTGAAGTTCGAAACCGTCACGTCGATGGTGGTGATAGAGACGTTGCCGGTCGCCGAACGGGTGAAGGAGGCGACGATCGACTTGTCGGCGGCAGCGGTGGCGGCCGAGTTGAGCAGCCAGTTCTCGCCCGAGAACGACGCCGATTCGACGATGGAGGCAAGCTGCTGCTTGAGCTGGGTGATTTCCGAGTTGATCTTGGTCTTGTCGACGCCCGGCTCGCTGGCGGCGACCAGCTTGGCCTTGATTTCGGACGTGACATCGATTGCCGCGTCGAGACCGGTATAGGCCGTGTCGACCTTGGCGGCACCCAGACCCAGGGCGTCCTGGACCGTCGACAGCGCCTTGTTGTCGGAACGCATGGTGGTCGCGATCGACCAGTATGCCGCGTTGTCACTCGCAGTGGCAACCCGGAAACCGGTGGAAATGGCGTTCTGGGTCGCTTCGAGCGACTTGTTGGTCAGCTTCAGCGCCTGCAATGCCGTCATCGCAGAGGCGTTGGTGTTGATGCTAGACATTGGGGTGTCCCTCGCTATCGCAAAAAGTTACTGGGACATTCCGGCAGACCGGCAAGACAGCGTGGCATCATGCCTGCGGGCCCCCAACCAATCCGTAAAGGGATTTGTCCCACTTGCCGTCGTTGCGCCAGTTCTAGCGGGCAAAGGTTAACAAGTGATGTCGAGATCGGCGTGTGCCGGCGCGGCCAGGCAATCCGAGTCTAGCTCAACGGCTGCCCGGCCGCCGGCGCCAAGCGGCGCTGCGCCGCATTGCGAAAGGTCGTTGGAGACCTGCCGAACTGCATCTTGAAACTGCGGCTGAAGTGCGCGGCCTCGCTGAACCCCCACCCGAACGCGATCGTGGAGATCGACTTGTGGGTGAGCCGCGGATTTTGCAGGTCGCGCGCGATATGGCGCAGGCGCTCGGTCCGCACCCAGCGCATCAGCGTCTGTTCTCCGCCGCTGAAGAGGTGATGGATATGTCGGACGGACAGATTCATGTGTGCCGCGATCATTTCGCAGCAAAGCTCGGGATCGGCCAGATTCGCCCGCGCGAACTGCCGTATCTGGTCGACAAGCGCGCACCGGTGCTCCGGCAGCGGCGCGCCGGCCACCGCTTCGGCGACCATCGTGACGGCGAGCAGGTTGGCAAAACTCCCCGCCATGCGCATCACGATCTCGGCCGGGCGTTCATTCGCGGAGGAGAAAAGCTGCTCGATCAGTTGAACGCATAAGCCGCCCATCGCGCCGTTCGCGGCAAGTGCGATGGCGGTATATCGCGCGCGTTCGGGGAACACTTCCTGCCAGAATTGGGAGTCGAGATAGATCGACCGCGTCCAGATTTCGTCGGTTTCGATCTCGAATGGCCGGGACGTGTCGACGAAGAACAAGTCACCCGAGCGGACTTCGGCCTCGCGGCCGAACTGCCGCACCAGGCTGTTGCCCTCGACCTGCCAGGAAACGAGGAATGAGTTGCGCGTTCGCGGCGGCAGCTTGCCGGGCAACAGGCATGTCGTGTGCGGCGAAAAGCGGATATCGGCAAGCCGCAGTTTCTCGGAGACATAGCTTTGCAGGATCTCGCCGTCATAGCTGCCCTTGCCCACGGGGCGAAGCTAGAAGCGGGTGTTGAGCAGACCGTTCATTTGATGCTGGAATGCCTGCCCGGACGCGCGGATACTCGGCGCGGCCGGCTGCGTCGCGAATTGGGCCAATGCTTCCCCTCTCCCTGAAGCGTTTGGAGGTACGAAGCTATCAGGCCGCCTCGGATGCGTCCAATGATCCTTGGCAAAACGGTCGGGCCGCGTCGCCGGCACGAATAGCGGCGCGGTCAGGGACAGTTGAACCGGCCGCGAACCGTCGCTCATCGGGCCGGCGTCTCTGCTTCCATGTGAATCACGCCGCCCTGGCCGGCGGTCCAAAATCTGCCGTCGCCCCTGCCGGCGCAGGCATGGAGCGGCGCCCCCGCTATGGCCGGCGCAATGCCGCGATAGATGAAGCGACGGGGAGGCGCGCCACCCAGCGCGGCCAGGTTGAGCAGCAGCGTCGCCTGCAGCGGCCCATGGACGACAAGGCCCGCGTAACCCTCGATATCGGTCGCGTATGGCAGGTCGTAGTGGATGCGGTGGCCGTTGAAGCTTATCGCGGAATAGCGAAACAGCAGGGTGGGCGTCGTCTCGACGGTCCAGACCGCATGTGGAGGCCGCCCTTCGCCGGCGGGCTCCGACCGGGCCGATGCGGACCTGTCTGCCCGGCCGGGACCCGGCGCCGCGCGATAGACGATGTCCTGCCTTTCGCGGATCGCGATGCCGCGATGCGTGCTGTATTCGTGGTCGACGCCAACGAACCAAAGCTCGCCACTCCTGCCGACCTTTTGCTCGACGCCGGCGATCGTCGACGTCCTGCGCACGCGATCGTCCACACGCAAGCCGTCGATGCATTCGACCGACCCGCCTGCCCACATGCGCCGCGGGAGCGGCACCGGCGGCAGGTGCAGGTTCTTCGCCGGATGACCGTCGTGACCGAGCGCGGCCATTGGTTCTATCGCCGGAGATAGGCACCAATGAATGCCGACCGGCGCTTCGTCCGCGGCAAGGGGTGCGAGGAACGGCTCGAAGATCGCGCGGAAGCTGCGGACCAACCTGTCGCTGACGACGTCCTCGCTCTCGCTGGTGCGGCCGATCCATTCAGCAAGGGGTCTTTCAGCTTCGCTCACGAGCCCGGCCCCGGGATCAGTAGGATCGGGGCATGCCGAGCACATGCTCCGACAGATAGGCCAGGATCAGATTCGTGGAGATCGGCGCGACCTGGTACAGGCGGGTCTCGCGAAACTTGCGTTCCACATCGTATTCCTCGGCGAATCCGAACCCGCCATGCGTCTGAATGCAGGCGTTGGCCGCCTCGTTCGACGCATCCGCCGCGAGCATCTTGGCCATGTTGGCTTCCGCGCCGCAGTCCTTGCCCGATTCGTAGAGCCGCGCCGCCTCCTTCACCATCAGTTCGGCCGCCCGCATGTTGGCGTAGGCGCGCGCGATCGGAAACTGGACACCCTGATTGGCGCCGATCGGCCGCCCGAAAACGTTGCGTTCGCCGGCATAGCTCGCCGCCTTTTCGATGAGCCACTTCGCGTCGCCGATGCATTCGGCGGCAATCAGGATGCGCTCGGCATTCATCCCCGAGAGGATATAGCGGAAGCCGCTGCCTTCCTCCCCGATCAGGTTTTCGGCGGGAACGCGGACGCTGTCGAAGAAGACCTCGGTGGTGGAGTGGTTCATCATCGTCCGGATCGGCCGGATAGACAGCCCGCCTCTCAAGGCCTCCCGCATCTCCAGGATGAAGACCGAGAGGCCATCCGTGCGCCTGGCGACCTGGTCGCGGGGCGTGGTGCGGGCAAGCAGCAGCATCAGATCGGAATGTTCGGCCCGGCTGGTCCAGATTTTCTGGCCGTTGATCACGTAGTGTTCACCGTCCCGGCGCGCGAAAGTGCGCAGCGACGTGGTGTCCGTGCCGCTCGTCGGTTCCGTTACGCCGAAGGCCTGCAGGCGCAGTTCGCCCGACGCGATCCTGGGCAGATAGCGCGCCTTCTGGCCATCGTCGCCGTGGCGCAGCACAGTGCCCATGACGTACATCTGGGCATGGCAGGCTGCGCCGTTGCAGCCGGCGCGCTGGATCTCCTCCAAAACCGCCGCGGCGGCCGAGAGTGTCAAACCCGCGCCACCGTATTCCTCAGGGATGAGCGTCGCCAGATAGCCCGCTTCAGTCAGCGCGTTGACGAAATCGGTCGGATAGGCGCGGTCGGCATCGAGCTTGCGCCAATACGTTCCGGGAAACTGCTCGCACAGCCTTCGGACAGCTTGGCGGATTTCCCTGTGGTCTTCGGCCTCGAACATCAGGCGCTCCGCGCAAGTCTGCCTGTGCCGCGGTCGTCGAACAGCCGAAGCGCCCGAACGGGAGTGTCTGCGACGAGCGAGCGCACGGCCACGACGAAGTCATTCGCCTCCCGCATGGTTGACCCGCTCTCGGCCAACATCTGCCTTGCCTTTGCCGACAGTTCGTCGAGGGAGAGCTGGCTGTCAGGGTCCCCCTTGGCGTCCCGGCGGCTGGCGGACAGTTTCCGCCCATCCGCGGTCTCGACGCTCAATTCCACCCCCCAAGCTGTCGGATAGGCCGCATCGAGGGCGTCGGAACGAAGAAGCGCAACCTTGCGACGTTCGCTGGCCATGCGCTTGCGCGCGTCCGCTCCGAAACTCTCCTGAACCACTCGCCCCTCCGCAAGGGCGATGGCGACGGTGTGCTGCAGCGAGAACTTGGCACTGTAGGGGTCAGCCGGCTCCGGACGATCGCATACGTCGATGGCGGCCTGATACACGCCGACTTCTACGTGCTCGACTCCAGTCCCCGCGAGCTTGCCACGCAACTCGATTGCCGCGTCGATCGCCGGATGGGTGTGACGGCAGCACGGCCATGGCTTGATCGATGTGCGGATCAGTTCCCACGGCCGATGCGGGTCGGCCGTGACCGCCTCCGGAACCGGATCGGGACATAGCCCGACAAAGAAGCCCTTGTCGCCTTCGAGAATCCTGTCCGGGCCCGTAAACCCCTCTTTGGCAAGCAGCGCGGCGAGCACGCCGGATTCGGCACCACGGGCGGTGTGCAGATGCTTGCTCATCGCACCGGCGGCGAGAAATTCCCACAGCCCCGACGACTGCGTGCCGGCGTTGCCCAACGCCCAGACGGTCTGGTTCTCATCGAGTCCGATCAGATCGGCGACAGCCATGGCCGAGCCGAAAGGCCCGCAAGTCGACGTATTGTGCCACACACGATAGTGCGCCTTGCCGACTGCCATGCCGATCCGGCAGCAGGCCTCGTAGCCGGCAAGCACGGCCTTCAGGAAAGCATGACCGCCAAGATCGCGCTCCTCGGCGACGGCCCATGCGGCCGGGACGACCACACTGCCCGGATGAACGACCGAGCCGCGATGGAGGTCGTCCATCTCGAGGATATGGACCAGACCACCGAGGTAGAACGCACGCCGCGCAGTGTCGCCCTTTTCCGGCGGGGCGACAGCCCGCAACATCCGCGCCGGCTCGGTTTTCAGGGCACCGAGGCCGCAGGCCAGCGTATCGAGCACGAAAAATGCTGCCCAATCAAGATCATCGCGGGTGACGGGCTTGCTGCGGATGAGGCGAACGAGGTCTCGGGTCAGGCTCATGCCGTCTGTCCTCTTTCGGGTTGCGCGGCGACAGTCGCCGCTGATGAGAACTCCGAGCGGAGCGCATCGGTATGTTCGCCAAGGGCAGGTACACGCCCGAGCGCCATGCGCCGTCCGTCCACGATCACGGGAGGTGCGAGTATGTCCACTTGCCCGGTCGGTGTCGCAACCGATGTCGTCGTCGCGCTGCGGTGCTGAAGCAGATCACCCATCGAGGAGATGCGGCCGTAGGCGATGCACATCTTGTCGAGCAGCGCGCAGAGCTCGTCGGTCGCAAAAGCGGCGATCGATCGTTGAACGATTTCGTCGAGGGCGCGGCGGTTTCGGACACGGTCGATGTTGCGGGCGAATTGCGCGTGCCCCACCAGATGCGGCTGGTTGAGGACGGAGACCGCGAACACATCCCATTCACGGTCGTTCTGAATGGACAGAAGGAGTTCGCCGTCCCGGGTCCGGAAGGCGCCGTAGGGTGCAATGGAGGGGTGTGCGAGGCCGAGGCGCTCGGGCTCCTTGCCGGCGTGGCGCCGCGCGAGATAAGGCACGTTCATGTATTCGGCGACGGTATCAAACAGCGCTATCTGAACGTGCGCTCCCTTGCCGGTAAGGCTTCGCCGGAGCAGTGCCTCGAGGATCGCGGCGTAGGCGGCCTGTCCGGTGGCGATATCGCAAATCGAAATGCCAACCCGGCATGGGCCGGACGTAGCGGACCCGGTCACGCCGGCGAGACCGGCCTCGGCCTGAATGAGCAGATCATAGGCCTTGCGCTCATGATCGGGCGTGCCGGGCGCGAAGCCGCCGATATCACACACGATGAGACGCGGGAACCGCTTGCGCAGAACCCCGCTGCCGATACCCAGTCGGTCGGTCGCGCCCGGGGCAAGGTTCTGCACGAAGACGTCCGCGCGCGTGAGCATGCTCTCGACCAATGCCAGGTCATCAGGCCTTTTCAGATCGACGACGCAGGATTGCTTGCCTCGATTGTTCCAGACGAAATAGCTCGACAGCCCGTTCACATAGTCATCGTATTCGCGCGCGAAATCGCCCTCGGGCCGCTCCAGCTTGATCACGCGTGCGCCGGCATCGGCCAGTCGCGACGTGGCCAACGGGGCGGCGACGGCCTGCTCGAGCGCGACGACGACAATACCCTCAAGCGCGCCGGTCATGGACTTCCCCTGTCTGCCTGGCGGTACCAAGGACACGACGCGTGGTCTTTGAAGTCAAATATGATTTCGCAATGAGGGCAATATCACAGCCAGAACAGCAACTGCCATACCAGCAGCGAGGCAATGCCGAGCGACAACTGCCCATCGGCGCCATCCGGCCTTAGGCGGTGCGGCCGCCGGCCTCGGCCAGTTCGGCGGGCGTGTCGAGGTCGAAGCCGGCCGCCTCGCCCAGTTCGACCGCCACCACGCGGTCGCCCAGTTCGCCGATCAGCGCCCGCCCACCGCTGTCGCCGGTGGCCTGCATGAGCCGCTTGAAATGGCATCGCGGCCACAGCACCGGGTTGCCGCGCCGGCCGCCATGGGTGGCGACAATGACCGCGTCGGCGGCCGAAGCCTCCGCCGCCGCGATCATCCGGTCGATCATCGCCGCGCTGATCCGCGGCATGTCGCCGAGCAGCACGACGGCACCGTCGCAATCCTCGCAAACGGCGCCGATGCCGGCGACGAGCGACGTCGACAGGCCGCCGGCATGGCCGGGATTGTCGACGAACCGCAGCGCCTTGCCGGCGAGGCAGGCGCGTACCCGCTCGGCCTCGTGGCCGACGACGGCAACGACCTCGGCGGCGGAACTGGCCAGCGCGGCATCGGCCACATGGGCGACGACCGGTCTGCCGTCGAGCGTTGCGACGAGTTTGTTGGCGCCCATGCGCGTCGAGCGGCCGGCGGCGAGGATGACCGCGGCGATGCGCCGGCGCGGCCCTTTCGAGGCCTCGCGCGGCTGCGGCCGCCCGCCAATCTCCATCAATAGCCCGCCCACGCCCATGCCGGCGATCTCGTTGGCGCTGACCACGCGTCCGGCAATCAGCCGCTGCAGGACCCAGTCGAAGCCGTTCTCGGCCGGGCTGCGCGCGCATCCCGGCGCGCCGATCACCGGCTTGCCGTCGATCTCGCCGAGCAGCAGCAGGTTGCCGGGATCGACCGGCATGCCGAAGCGGATGATCGTGCCGCCGAGCCGCCGGATCGCCGCCGGGATGACGTCGTCGCTGTCGCAGATCGCCGAGGCGCCGAACACCAGCACGATGTCGCTCACCGGCAGAACGCTGGCGATGCCTGCGGCGATCGCCGCCTCATCATGGGCGGTGCGCACCTCCCGCGACAGGCGCGAGCGGCTCGGCGCCAGCCGGTCGGCCAGCACCCGCATCGTCTTGTCCATCACCGAGGCCTTGAGCGACGGCAGCTTCGTCGCCACCACGCCGACGCGGCGCGGCCGGTAGCGCTCGATGCCGATCACCGGCGCCCCCGCGATCGCCAGCGCGCGGTCGAGCGCGGCGCCGGCCACCGCATAGGGGATGATCTTGACCGTCGCCACCAGTCGCCCGGCATTGACCGGCGTCAGGTGGTCAAGCGTGGCCAGCGTGATGCCGGGATCGGCGCCGTTGATCGCATCGACCGCTGCATGGTCGGCGGTGAACAGACCATCAGCCAGCGCGTAGAGGTTGACGCGGCCGGTCGCCGCCGCCTCGGCGCGGATGTCGGGCGAGGCGAGCGCCTGCCCCAGGCGCGTCGCCGCCGCGTCCTCGCCGATGTCGGCCGCTTCCAGCCGTGCCGCGATAACCGTCTCGATCCCGGCGGCGCCGATGCGGGCCAGTTCCGCCTCGGTCAGCACCGTGCCCTTCTTCAGCCGGCCATCGGGCAGTTGCAGCGCGTGGGCAAGCACGGCGCCACGGGCGTCAGCAAGGGTGAAGGTGGCGAACTTCATGGCAGCGCGGCCCGCTCCGCCTCCGGCCCGGCCGCGACCGCGCGCCGGCGGAAGGCGGCAATGATCTGCGCCATGATCGCCACGGCGATTTCGCCGGGCGTGGCGGCGGCGATGTCGAGGCCGATCGGAGCGGCAATGCGGTTGATCTCGGCTTCGCCCAGCCCGGCCGCCAGCAGGCGCTCGCGCCGGCGGCCATGCGTCTTGCGGCTGCCGAGCGCGCCCACATAGAAGCAGCCGGTCTTCAGCGCCGCGACCAACGGCGCGTCGTCAATCTTCGGGTCATGGGTCAGCGCGGCAAGAGCTGTGTACCGGTCGAGCGGCCGCTGCCGCAGCACCAGTTCCGGCCATTCGGCGTGCAAGGTGGTGCCAGCGAAGCGCTCTTGCGTGGCGAATGCGGTTCTCGGGTCGATGATCTCTAGGTCGTAGCCGGCGGTCCGGGCGATCGGCGCCAGCGCCTGGCTGATGTGGACCGCGCCGATGGCGACGATGCGCGGCGGCGGCACATGGACGTTGAGAAAATACTGTCGGCCACCCAGTTCGACCACGCCGGACTTGCCGGACCGCATTGCGCCGGCGAGCGCCTCGCCCAGTTCGCCACGCTCGCGGTCGCCTTCGCCGATGACGCGTTCGGCGCCGCTGTCGAGTTCGGTGAGCAGGATCGCCGCCCGGCGCCGCGCCCGCTCCGCATTGAGGATTCTCAGGTTGTCGAGCTTCATCCGTCAGTCCAGTGGCGTGACATGGACGCGGATGCGCCCACCGCAGGAAAGCCCGACCCGCCAGGCGGTCTCGTCGGCGACACCGAACTCCAGCATCTTCGGCTTGCCGCTGGCGATGACCTCAATCGCCTCGGCCACCACCTCGCCCTCGACGCAGCCGCCCGAGACCGAGCCCTCGAAATGTCCGTCATGGTCGATGACGAGGTGGGCGCCGACCGGCCGAGGCGCCGAACCCCAGGTCTCGACCACCGTCGCGATCGCCACCTTGCGGCCTTCCTCGGCCCAGGCCTGTGCCGTTGCCAGTTCGTCGAGTGCCGGCAGGTCGTTTGCGGACATGGCATTCCTCCCGTCAGGCCGCCATGGCGCCAAGCCAATGGCGGGGATCGAATTGGCGCCCGGCCGGCCGCGACAACGCCTGGCACAGATCGGTCAGCGCGTCGAGCGAATGGACCGGGCGGAACTCGTCGACATGGGGCAGCATGGCGCGGATGCCGCGCGCCCTTGCCTCGAAGCCGTCGAAGCGCAGCAGCGGGTTGAGCCAGACCAGCCGCCGGCACGAGCGGTGCAGCCGGTCCATCTCGTGGGCCAGGATGTCTTCGCCGTCGCGCTCGAGCCCGTCGGTGATCAGCAGCACGATCGCGCCCTGGCCGAGCACGCGGCGCGACCACAGCCGGTTGAAGGTGGCGAGCGCGGTGCCGATGCGCGTGCCACCCGACCAGTCCTCGACCACCCGGCTGCATTCGGCCAGCGCCTCGTCCGCGTCCTTGCGGCGCAGTTGGCGGGTGATGTTGGTGAGCCGCGTGCCGAAGACGAAGGCGTGGACGCGGCGGTGCTGCTCCATCAGCGCGTGCAGGAAATGCAGGAAGATGCGCGAATACTGGCTCATCGAGCCCGAGATGTCGGCGAGCACCACGATCGGCGGCTCGATGGCGCGGTGGCGGCGGAACTTGGGCAGGATCAGATCGCCGCCGGTGCGCAGGCTCGACGACAGCGTTCGCCGTGCATCGATGACGGCCTGGCGCGTCACCGGCTCGAAGCGCCGCACCCGCATCGCCTCGACCGGCAGCACGAGATCGGCCATGGCGCGGCGTGCGACCGCCAGCTCCGCCGCCGTCATCTGGGCGAAGTCCTTGCGCCGCAGCACCTCCTTCTGCGAGGCGGTCAGCTGCGCGTCGATCTCGATCTCCGGGCGCGCCGGCGTTTCGCGCTTGCGCTGCTCCGCCGCGAACATCGCTTCCGAAACGCGGCTCTGGCCGGCGCGGCGCTCCTCGGCGGCCCGCTCGCGCGGATCGGCCATCGGCGAAAACAGCTGCAGCATCTTCTCGACCAGTTCGCGCGGGCGCCAGAACAGCCGGAACGCCTCGTCGAAGACGGCATGGTCCTCCTGGCGCGACACCAGCACGCAGTGCAGCGTCCAGTAGAAGTCCTCGCGGCTGCCGATCCCGGCCGCCTCCACCGCCCGCACCGCCTCGACGGCCGCCGCCGGGCCGACGCGCATGCCGGCAGCCCTGAGCGTGCGGGCGAAATACACGATATTGTCGGGCAGTCTGCCTTCGGCCTGCATCGTCCTGGCGGTTGCGTTGGTCATGGCCTTCACGGCGGCTCAGGCGGTCGCGGTCCTGAGTTCGGCCTTCACCTCGTCGAGTATCTTCTTGCCCTGGCTCGCCTCGATGCGGGCGATGTCGTCCTGGTATTTGAGCAGCACGCCGATCGTGTCCGACACGGTGCGCGGGTCGAGCGCCAGCTTGTCGAGTTCGGTCAGCGCGCTCGCCCAGTCGATCGTCTCGGCGACGCCGGGGTTCTTGAACAGGTCGATGTGGCGCAGCTTCTGCACATAGGCGACGATCTCGCGCGACAATTGCTCGCCGGCCTGCGGCACCTTGGTGCGCAGGATCGTCAGCTCGCGCTCGGCGTCCGGATAGCCGACCCAGTGATAGAGGCAGCGCCGCTTGAGCGCGTCATGGATTTCGCGCGTGCGGTTGGAGGTGATGATGACGACCGGCGGCTCGACCGCGCGCACGGTGCCCAGTTCGGGAATGGTGACCTGGAAGTCGGACAGGATTTCGAGCAGGAAGGCCTCGAACGCCTCATCGGTGCGGTCGAGTTCGTCGATCAGCAGGATCGGCGCCGATCCGGGCAGGCCCTCGAGCGCCCGCAGCAGCGGCCGGCGGATCAGGAAGCGCTCGGAGAAGACGTTCTTCTCCAGCGTGTCGTGGTCCTGATCGCCCAGCGCCTCGCGCATCCTGATCTCGACCATCTGGGCGGCGTAGTTCCACTCGTAGACGGCCGAGGCGACATCGAGTCCTTCATAACACTGCAGGCGGATGAGGTCGCGGCGCAGCGTCTGGGCCAGCACCTTGGCGATCTCGGTCTTGCCGACGCCGGCCTCGCCTTCCAGAAACAGCGGCCGGCGCATCCTCAGGCTCAGGAACAGAACCGTCGCCAGCGCCCGGTCGGCGATGTAGCCGCCCGATGCGAGCAGTTCCTGCACGGCGTCGATGTCGCGCGGAAGGCCCCGGTTTGCGATGTCCATGTGGTTTCCTCCGGCGCGCAGCGTTTGGCGCGACCCTACAGGCTGCGATAGTCCCGGTCGAGATAGAGCAGCGCCGCACCCCTGGCGGACGCCCCGACGCCAACAACCTCGCCGAACATGACATAGTGCGTGTGCACCGGCCGGACATCGACGAGGCGGCAATCGAGCACCATGCGGGCGCCTTCCAGCACCGGCGCGCCGGTGACGAGCCGCGACCACCGGCCGAGCGCGAAACGGCGGTCCATGGTCAGCCCGCCCTCGCCGGCGAAGGCACGGGCGAGGTCGATCTGGTCGCCGCACAGCGTGTTGATGGCAAAGCAGCCGTTCTCGGCGAACCAGGTGTTCTCCGCCCGGTTGCGGTTGAGGCAGACGACGAGCGTCGGCGGGTCGTCGGAAACGGAGACGACGGCGAGCACGGTGACACCGCGCCGCCCCGCCGCCCCGTCGGTCGTGACGACGTGGACGGCGCCGGCGAAGCGGCTCATCGCGTCGCGGTAGTCGCGCGGAGAGACCGCCGATGGGCGGCCGGTTCGGTCGAGCACGTTAGCGCGGCGCTCCATGCAAGGCTGGTTGCAGATCGGCCATGGGCTGTAGGTAAGTTGCCGGACGCGGTTTTCACCACATATTCGGCCAAAACACAAAACTCTTTTGCGCCGCCACCCGGTCGCCGGTGGTAGCGCGCCGGCTGGCGCGATGGCGCCGCGGGGGCCGTGCATTGCCTTGCGCAGCGGCCGTTGTTATGGAGGGCCGGTCCGCGCGAAGACGGACGGCCGGCCGGCCGCAAAGAATGAAAACAGGGGATCGATGGCCGCCATCATCGAAGCAAGGGCCGTTTCCAAGCGGTTTGGCGCCTTCTGGGCGGTGCGCGACTGCTCGCTTTCGGTCGAAGAGGGATCGATCACCGGCCTGATCGGCCCGAACGGCGCCGGCAAGTCGACCCTGTTCAACATCGTCGCCGGCAATCTGGCGCCGACGTCAGGCTCCATCGTCTTCAACGGCGAGGACGTCACCGGCATGCCGGCGCACGATCTGTTCTCGCGCGGCCTGCTGCGCACCTTCCAGATCGCGCACGAGTTCTCGCACCTTTCGGTCCTCGAAAACCTGATGATGGTGCCGGCGGGCCAGCACGGCGAGAACCTGCTGGCGGCCTGGCTGGCGCCGGCCCGTGTTGCCCGCCAGGAGGCCGAGGTCATTCGCCGGGCCGACGAGGTCATCGACTTCCTCAACCTGCGCCGCGTGCGCAATGAGCTGGCGGGCAACCTGTCCGGCGGACAGAAGAAGCTGCTCGAACTCGGCCGCACCATGATGGCCGATGCCCGCCTGGTGCTGCTCGACGAGATCGCCGCCGGAGTCAACAGGACGCTGCTCAAGGACCTCGCCGGCAACATCGTGCGGCTCAACCGGGAGCTGGGCTACACCTTCTTCGTCATCGAGCACGACATGGATTTCATCGCCCGCCTCTGCGATCCGGTGATCGTCATGGCGTCGGGCACGGTGATGACGCAGGGCCATATCGACGACATCAAGGCCGACCAGCGCGTCATCGACGCCTATTTCGGCGGCTCGCCCACCGGCCACGCAACGACGGCCGTTCAGGCGCCTGCGGTCGGGGCCGTGGCCATATGAGCTTCCTGTCGATCGATGGGCTGTCGGCCGGCTATGGCCAGATGAGCATATTGAGCGACGTCGTCCTGCAGCTCGACGAAGGCGAGATCGGCGTCATCGTCGGCGCCAACGGCGCCGGCAAGTCGACGCTGCTCAAGGCCATGTTCGGCCTCGTCAACATCACCGCCGGCTCAATCCGGCTTGCCGGCGACGACATCACCGGCATGGCGCCCGAACGCCTGGCGGCGCGCGGCGTCGCCTTCGTGCCGCAGGAGTACAACATCTTCCCGACGCTGACCGTCAACGAGAACCTGGAGATGGGCGCCTACAGCCGTCGCGACGACTTCTCGGCGGTCATCGAAGGCATCTACCGCATCTTTCCACCGCTCGCCGACAAGCGCCGCCAGATGGCTGGCGAACTGTCCGGCGGACAGCGCCAGATGGTCGCCGTCGGCCGCGCCCTGATGATCGAGCCGAGGCTGCTGCTGCTCGACGAGCCGACGGCCGGACTGTCGCCGATGTTCATGAGCGAGATCTTCGACCGGGTGCTGGCCATCAACGCCACCGGCGTCACCATCGTCATGGTCGAACAGAACGCCAAGCAGGCGCTCGCCATCGCCCATCGCGGCTTCGTGCTCGCCAACGGCATGAACGCGTTCACCGACACCGGCGCCAACCTCCTCGCCAATCCGGAGGTGGCGAGAAGCTTCCTCGGGGCCTAGCATGCAAGGGAGCTGGCCAGGCGCCAGCGAAGACAGGACAATTCCTTGGACGAATTCGTCTTTTTCCTCAACAAGGCGGTGATTTCGGGCCTGATCATTGGCTCCATCTACGCGCTCGGCGCCGTCGGCCTGACGCTGATCTTCGGCATATTGCGCTTCGCCCATATCGCCCACGGCGACATGATGACGCTCGGCGCCTTCGTTACCCTCGTCCTTGCCGGCGCCGTGTCGCTGACCGGCGTCCAGTCGCCGGTGCCGCTGTCACTCATCGCCTTCATCCCCGCAATGGCGATCACGGCCGTGGTCGCCATCGGCATCGACCGGATGTTCTACCGGCCGCTGCGCGAGCGCGGCTCGCGGCCGATCATCATCGTCATGGCCTCGGTCGGCGTCATGCTCATGCTGCAGGGGCTCGTCCGCATCCTTGCCGGCGTCGGCACCCGCAACATGTTCTTCGACCAGCCCAAGGACATCTACCGCATCGCGCTGCCCGGCACGCCGCGCGAACTGGTGCTGACCGAGCCGCAGGCCGTGCTGATCGGCTTCACCGCGGTCGCCGTCATCGCCCTGCACCTGTTCCTGACCCGCGCGCGTCTCGGCAAGGCCATGCGGGCCGTTTCCGACAACCCCGACCTGGCGCGCATCTCTGGCATCGACATCAACCACGTCGTCGCCGCGACTTGGGTGATCGGCGGCGGGCTCGCCTGCGCCGCCGGCAGCCTCCTGTCGATGGACGTCGTGCTCAAGCCCGACCTTTCCTTCAACCTGCTGCTGCCGATCTTCGCGGCGGCCATCGTCGGCGGCATCGGCCAGCCCTATGGGGCCATCGCCGGCGGCTTCCTCGTCGGCTTTTCCGAAACGCTGGCCATCTTCAACTGGTCGGTGCTGCTGCGGCCGTTCGCCGGCGTGCTGCCAGCCTGGCTGGAAGTGCCCGGCAACCTGGCACTGGTGCCGACCGAGTACAAGCTGATGGTGCCCTTCGTCATCCTCATCATCGTGCTGGTCTACCGGCCGACCGGCATCTTCAGGGGAAGGGTGCTCTAATGGCGACAACGGCAGCGCCGCGCCTGCCCGGGCGGGACATCCTCGTCTTCGCCATCCTTGCCGTCATCATCGTCGGCGTCTACGCCGCCCAGGGCTCGGTCTACTCGACCCGCGTCTTCGTCGAGGCCGGCTGCTACGCGATCCTCGCGCTGGGGCTGAACATCCAGTGGGGCTATGCCGGCCTGTTCAATGTCGGCATCATGGGCTTCATCGCCGCCGGCGCCGCGACCTCGATGATCGCCACCTTCCCGTCGAACCCGGCATTCTGGGCGTCCGACGGGCCGGTGCTGATCGTCGGCTTCATCATCCGGCTCGCCCTCGGCGTCCTGCTCATCGTCTTCGCCAACCTGTCCCACCATGTCGGCGCCGGCCCGCGCCTGAAGCCGCTGCTGATCGCCATCGCCATCGCCGCAGCCTGGATCATGGTCACCACCCATGTCGAGCCGATGGCGCGCGAGATCGAGGGCAAGGCGACCTGGATCGGCGGTTTCGGCCTGCCGGTATTCGCAGGCTGGCTGCTGGCGGCCGTCGTCGCCGGCCTCATCGCCTGGTTCGTCGGCAAGGTCTGCCTAGGGCTCAGGGCCGACTACCTCGCCATCGCCACGCTCGGCTTTGCCCAGATCATCAAGACCTTCCTGAAGAACGCCGACTGGCTGACCAAGGGCACGCTGACGGTCTCGCCGCTGCCCTGGCCGGTGCCGCGGCCCGAGGCCGGCGAATTCCTGCTGTCGCGCGCCCTCTATCTGAGCCTGGTCGCCGTCCTCATCGTCCTCATCTACCTGGCGCTCGAACGCGCCTACCGCGCGCCATGGGGCCGCATGATGCGCGCCATCCGCGACAATGAGGAGGCGGCCGAGGCGATGGGCAAGGACGTCAATCGGCGCCGGCTGGAGATTTTCGTGTTCGGCTGCATGCTGATGGGGCTGGGCGGCGCCATGCTGATCCATTTCGCCAGCGTGTTCGACCCGGCCGGCTTCATCGACCTCAACCACACCTTCCTCGTCTGGGTGATGGTCATCCTCGGCGGTTCCGGCAACAATCGCGGCGCCATCTTCGGCGCGCTTCTCGTCTACATCATCTGGACGATGTCGGCGCCGGTCGCTTCCTGGCTGTTCGACCAGATCCGGACTTATGGCGACGCCTGGTTCGGCTGGCAGGCGCCGGCCGATCTCGACAGCCGGGCATTGCAAATGCGCGTTTTTGTGATTGGATTGACCATCACGCTGGTGCTGCGGCTTGCCCCGCGCGGCGTGCTGCCCGAGGAAATACCGCACAAGCAATGAACTCGTTCAACGAACCAAGGCCGCGGCCCGAGGCCACGAACCGGCTGACGGACAACATCGAGGCGGCCGAGATGGTGGTTCCCTGCCGGGAACTGTCCGAGACCCTTCCGTTCTTCCTGAACCGGCTGGGCTTCCGGCTCGACCAGATCTTTCCGGCCGACGATCCGGCCGTCGCCGTCGTCTCCGGCCACGGCCTCAACCTGCGGCTGGTGCGCGGCGCCGAGGGGCCGCCGGGCACGCTCAGGCTGCTGTGCCGCGACCTGGCGGCCCTGGACGGCGAGGCCGCCCCGCTGGTCGCCCCGAACGGCACCCGCATCGAGTTCGCCGACGTCCATCCGCCGCTGATGATGCCCAAGACCCGGCATTCCTTCGTCGTGCGCAAACTGACGGATTCCGACCCGTGGATCATCGGGCGAGCCGGCATGCACTACCGCGACCTTGTGCCCGACCGGCTGGGCGGCTCGATGATCGCCTCCCACATCCGCGTGCCCGATGCCGGCCCGGTGCCCGACAATGTGCACTTCCACATCGTCGGCTTCCAGATGATCTACTGCTATCGCGGCTGGGTGCGACTGGTCTACGAGGACCAGGGCGAGCCGTTCATCCTGGCCGCCGGCGACTGCGTGC
This sequence comes from Alphaproteobacteria bacterium, assembly GCA_016861165.1. Classification (GTDB taxonomy): domain Bacteria; phylum Pseudomonadota; class Alphaproteobacteria; order Rhizobiales; family Rhizobiaceae; genus BOKV01. The sequence goes on from BOKV01000001.1 coordinate 144,344, forward strand.
TGCAGCCGCCGCAGATCCGCCACCGCGTCTTGGAGTCCTCGGGTGGGCTGGAGGTCATCGAGATCGGCTGTCCAGCCGAACACGTCACCACGCTCGACCACGCCATGACGTTGCCGACCGGGCGCATCGACCCAGACAAGGACTTCCACGGCCAGAAATTCTGCCGCCACCAATTGGCGAAGGCGACCTGGCGGCCGTGGCGGATCGAAGGCTTCGAACAGCGCGACACCGGCATCGGTGCCGCCACCGGCGGCGTCGCCTCGGTCAAGGTGGCGCGGCCGGCCGGCGCACTGGAGACACCGTGGAACAGCCTCGACAGCGACATCTATTTCGGCTTCGTGCTCGAAGGCGGCATGACCCTGTCGGGCGAAGGCCATGCCAGCCGCGACCTCGCCATTGGCGACGCCTTCGTCATCCCGCCGGACCTGAAGACGCGCCTCGACAACTGCACCGGCGACCTCGAAATCCTCGAGGTCTCGCTGCCGGCCGAGTTCGCCACCTCGGTGTGGACGTGAGTCCCGTGCCGCCGGCGAAGGCTTTTCACCGCTCGGGCCAGTCGATATAAGGGCGCCCAAACTCGGGGGCGCAGGCGCATGTCCAAAGACGACAAGGCAATGGCAAAGACGATCGACCAGGATCTGATACGCGAGCTGGCCGCGCTGCTGAAGGAAACCGACCTCACCGAGATCGAGTTCGAGCGCGACGATCTGCGTGTCCGGGTCGCCCGCCACAACGTCGCCGCCGCCGCGCCGGTCGCCGTGGCGCCCGTCAGCCTGGCGCCGGCCGGCGCGGCGCCCTCCGAGGCCGCGCCCAGGCCGGTCGAACCCGGCAAGCATCCCGGCGTCGTCCCCTCTCCGATGGTCGGCACCGCCTATTACGCGCCGGCGCCCGGCGCCAAGCCGTTCATCAATCTCGGCGATACCGTCAAGGCCGGCCAGACGGTGATGATCGTCGAGGCCATGAAGACGATGAACCAGATACCGGCGCCTCGCAGCGGCAAGGTCACCGCGATCCTGGTCGAGGACGGCCAGCCGGTTGAATATGGCGAACCGCTGCTGGTCATCGAATAGGCGGCGGAACGCACTCGATGTTCAACAAGGTGCTGATCGCGAACCGGGGCGAAATCGCATTGCGCATCCTGCGCGCCTGCAAGGAGCTCGGCATCGCCACGGTGGCCATCCACTCGACGGCCGATTCGGAGGCGATGCATGTGCGCCTGGCCGACGAGAGCGTCTGCATCGGGCCGCCGCCCTCGCGCGACAGCTACCTCAACATGCACGAGATCCTCGCCGCCTGCGAGATCACCGGCGCCGACGCCATCCACCCCGGCTACGGCTTCCTGTCGGAGAACGCCAAGTTCGCCGACATCCTCGACGCCCACGGCATCACCTTCATCGGCCCGAGCGCCGACCACATCCGCATGATGGGCGACAAGATCGAGGCCAAGCTCACCGCCCGCAAGCTCGGCATCCCGGTCGTGCCCGGCTCCGACGGGGCCGTCCATGACGAGGCGGCCGCCGCCCGCATTGCCGCCGATATCGGCTATCCGGTGCTGATCAAGGCGGCGGCCGGCGGCGGCGGGCGCGGCATGAAGGTCGCGCGCAGCGAGGCCGGTCTCGCCGAGGCGCTGCACACGGCGCGCTCGGAGGCCAAGGCGGCCTTCGGCGACGACGCGGTCTACATCGAGAAGTACCTGGCCAGGCCGCGCCACATCGAAATCCAGGTGATGGGCGACGGCGGCGGCGGCGGCGTCCATCTCGGCGAGCGCGACTGCTCGCTACAGCGCCGCCACCAGAAGGTGCTGGAAGAGGCGCCCTCGCCCGCGCTCAACGCCGCCGAGCGCGACCGCATCGGCGAGGTCTGCGCCGGTGCGGTGCGCAAGCTCGGCTATGCCGGCGCCGGCACCATCGAGTTCCTGTACGAGGACGGCGAGTTCTACTTCATCGAGATGAACACGCGCCTGCAGGTCGAGCACCCGGTGACCGAGATGATCACCGGCATCGATCTCGTCAACGAGCAGATCCGGATCGCATCGGGCGGCGGCATGTCGTTCAGCCAGGCCGATGTCGCCTTCTCCGGCCATGCCATCGAGTGCCGGGTCAATGCCGAGCACCCCGACACCTTTGTGCCGTCGCCCGGCCGCATCGCCTACTATCACCCGCCCGGCGGGCTCGGCGTGCGGGTCGATTCCGGCGTCTATCAGGGCTACACCATCCCGCCGCACTATGACAGCCTGATCGGCAAGCTGATCGTACACGGCCGCAACCGGGTCGAATGCCTGATGCGGCTGAGGCGGGCGCTCGACGAGTTCGTGGTCGACGGCATCAACACCACGCTGCCGCTGTTCCGCGACCTCGTCGCCAATCCGGACATCCAGGACGGCAACTACGACATCCACTGGCTGGAGCACTATCTGGCCGCCAAGGCCTGATCCGAGATCAGCTCGCTGGCCGGCGGTCGGCGGTTGTTGTCCCGCCCGGCTGCGCCTATCTTCGGCGGGCGATCACCCACCAACGATTCCGCCGATGGCTACTGCCAAGGACCTCCTCCTCGAGATCACCCCGCAGGTGCTGCTCAAGGCCTATGCCTGCGGCATCTTTCCGATGGCCGAGTCGGCGTCCGACCCCGGCCTGTTCTGGGTCGAGCCGGACCTGCGCGGCATCATCCCGCTCGACGCCTTTCATGTCCCGGCCTCGCTGCGCAAGTTCATGCGGCGCGAGCCGTTCGAGGTGCGGGTCGACACCGATCTCGAAGCCGTCATTGCCGGCTGCGCGCAGGCCACGCCCGAGCGCCCGAAGACGTGGATCAACCAGCGCATCAGGCGGCTCTATCTGCAGCTGCACGCGATCGGCCACTGCCATTCGGTCGAGTGCTGGCGGGACGGTGAACTCGTCGGCGGGCTCTATGGCGTGCGCCTCGGCGCCGCCTTCTTCGGCGAGAGCATGTTCTCGCGCCGTCCGAACGCCTCCAAGGTAGCGCTCGTCCACCTTGTCCATCGCCTCGTAACAGGCGGCTTTCGCCTGCTCGACACCCAGTTCACCACCGACCATCTGCGTCGGTTCGGCGCCATCGACGTGCCCAGGGAACGCTATTCGCGGCTGCTGGCCGAAGCGGTCGCCGCCGATGCCGACTTCTTCCCCTACGAGGGCGGCGGCGCCTCGTCGGAGGTCATCTTGCAGTCTTTGAGCCAGATGTCATAGACGGCGTGCTCGATGGCGTTCAGTCCGGGCGAATCGGCGAACATCCAGCCGGTGAAGATGCGCCTGATCTGGCGGTTGAGCGTGATCTCGTCGACCTCGACGAAGCTGGTCGTCTTCGGCGGTTCGCTCGGCGGGCGCGAATAGCACACGCGCGGGGTCACATGCAGCGCGCCGAAGCGGACCGTCTCGTCGATATAGACGTCGAAATTGATGATGCGCCCGGTGATCTTGTCGATGCCGTAGAATTCGGCGACCTTGTTGGCGATGCGTTCGTCGCCGCTGGCGATCCCGGCGAAAAGGAACACGGCAAGTCCCGCCGGAACGAGCGCCCGAGAAATACGCACTAGCATTCTTTCGATGATTCCGTCCTGCCGCGATTTTCGGCGGGTTCCTTATCACGCGAATCGGGCTTCTCCAAGGCTGCCCCCGCCGCCTGTGACGTACGGATTCCTGTGTCAGGGGTGGAAAGCGGGCCTACCCTGTTGTCAGCGACGACTCAGCAAGGAGCACCCCGATGTCACAGCGAGCTGCGACGATTGAGAGTTCAGACTAGGCAACCGATTCGAGCAATTGGCCGACGATCAGGTTCCAGCCGTCGATGAGGACGAAGAACAGCACCTTCATCGGCAGGGAAACGACCGTCGGCGGCAGCATCATCATGCCCATCGACATGGTGACCGTGGCCACGATCAGGTCGATGACGAGGAATGGCAGCAGGATGAGGAAGCCGATCTCGAAGGCGCGCCGCAGCTCCGACACCATATAGGCCGGCACGATCAACCGCAGGTCGGGCAGTTCGTCCTCGGCTTGCGGCTCATCGGCGCCGGCGAAATCGGCGAACAGTTCGAGGTCCCTCGCCCGCACATGGCTCGCCATGAACCGCTTCAGCGGGTCGATGATCAGTGGGATCGCCTCCTCCTCGGTGATCTCGCCGTTGACCAGCGGCCGCACACCCTGCGTCCACGCCGTGTCGAACACCGGCGCCATGACGTAGAAGGTCATGAACAGGGCGAGCGCGATGACGATCAGGTTGGACGGCGTCGACTGCAGGCCGAGGCCGGTGCGCAGGAACGAGAAGGCGACGACGAAGCGGGTGAAGCAGGTGGCGGTGACCAGCAGGCCGGGCGCGACCGACAGCACGGTGAGCAGGATGATGCCCTGGACGATGCGGCCGGAGATGGAGGCGTCGCCGGCCGGCAGCAAATCGGACAGGTTGAGCTGCTGGGCGCCGGCAATGGTGGCGGACACAAGGATGGCGACAGCGGCAAGAGCGAGCCGCCGCCTCATTCGATCACCAGCGAGAGGATCTTGGTGGCGGCGGCCTTGCCGCCGGTCGAGACCTTGACCGTGTCGAGCAGGTCCTCGCGGAACTGCAGGAAGCCGCTGGCGCCGGCCAGATCGTCGGCGGTCTTGGCCCGCAGCATGCCGACGATCGCCTCGTTGATGGCGTTTTTCTCGTCGTCGGAGGGCGCCTTGGTGCCGTTCTGGTAGACGACGGCGACCTCCATGCGGATCCATTGGCCCTTGGTAGCGCCGAGATTGGCGACGATCGGGTCGAGCGTGAACGTCGGCGGCCCGGCGGCGAACAGGCTGGCGGCGGTCAGTTCCTCCTCGCCGCCATGGGCGGCGGCATCGGCCGCCTTCGGCTTTTTCGGCGTGCGGCCCGGCCGCTTGCCGATCGCCGCGCGCTCTTCATCGTCCACCGCCGGCCGGGCCTGCGCCTCGACTTGGGCGGCCGCCGTCTCGGCCGCAGCGGTTTCCTCGGCCAGCCGCGTTTCCATCGTCTGGCGGACCTGCGAGCCGATGAACCAGCCCGAGCCGACGGCCAGCAGCGTAATGGCGCCGAACACGGCGACGAGCGGCACCAGCCCCGATTTCGATCCCCCGCCGTCGGACGCCACGGTCAGTCTCCCGCGTCGGGCGCATAGCCGAGCGGCACGGGCCCGTCGAGGCGGCTGACCGGCGGAGCCTCGTTGCGCTCCGGATAGGCGCCGAACAGGCCGCGCCGGTAGGGCCGGGTGTTGCTGCCGCCATAGGAAATGCGGGCCTCGGCGATCTTGTCATAGGGGATGGTGTTGTCGGGCAGGATGTCGATGGCGCGCACGACGCCCTCCACCGTCAGCAGGCGAAGCTCGTGGTTGACGCGCACCTCCTGCGTGCCGGCGATGACCAGATTGCCATTCGGCGAGGCGCGCACGACCACCACCGCCACCGAAAGCTGTATCTTCTCGGCCCGGTTGACCGAGCCGCCGCGCTGGGCCTTGCCGTTCAGGTCCACCGAGGCGTCGAGCGAGGCCGACGGGTTGTGGTTGGCGATGTCGAAGGTGCCGGCGGCGGTGAGCCCTCCCTTGGCCTTGGTCTCGCGTTCCGACACGTTCTGGAACGCCGCCTTGTCGTTCATCGATATCTTGACGGTGAGGATGTCGCCCTCGCGGAAGGCGCGGTTGTCGCGGAACAGATGGCCGTGCCGATCCGACCAGATCGAGTTGTTGGCCATCGAGGAGCGGTCGTCGAACTTGACCACCTGCGGGTAGGGCGGCGCGATGAACTCCGGCGTGCGCGTCTCCAGTTCCGGCGGGCTCAGCGGCGCCGGCGTGCCGAGATCGTGGAAGGCGGGATTGCAGCCCGCCGACAGCAGGCATGCGGACAGGACGAGGAAGGTGCGGAGCAACCTCATTGCCCGGCCTGCCTGGTTTCCGGATGGCGCATCGCCACCGTCAGGTAGTTGGCGATCTGGGCGGCCTGTCGCGGCGCCATCTCGGTCATGATGCGGCTCGAGACCTTGGGGTCGAGCCGCATGATGATGGAGGCCGCCAGGCCGGTTTCCAGTTCGGCGATCTGGCTGGCGGCCGCGTCGGGCCGCATCGTCTCGAAGATGGAGACCACATGCTTCTCGGCCGCCGAGCGGAAACGCTCGCGGATTTCGACATATTCGCGGATCGCCTCCATCTTCTCGGTCAGCGCGGCAAGCTTCTCGTCGATCTGCGCCTGCTTTTCCTCCAGGCTGCGCTCGATCAGCGCATAGCGGGTCTCGCGGGCGCCGTCGGCGATGTTGACGCAGTATTGCAGCATGTCCTTTTCGGTCATCACCGCGCCGGTCACGGCATCGACGTCGATGCCGGCCGGGTCCGCCTGGGCAAGCGTCTCCGCGTCCTGGCTCTCGGCCGGCAGGGCCATCGGTTGGGGCGGCCGGTCCTGAGCCGGCGCCGGACCGGCGACGGCGGTCGCCGCGACCAGTAGCGCCAGCAGGAACGGGCGGCAATCGATCACCATTCTTTTCCGCCCCCTATTGAACCACCAGCGTCGCGTGGATCGCGCCCGCCGACTTGATCGCCTGCAGGATGGCGATGATCCCGGACGGCTTGGCGCCGAGCGAATTGAGCCCGTTGACCAGATCGCGCAGGCTCGGGCCCTCAACGATGCCGAGCGCGCCGCCGGTCTCCTGGGCGTCGACAAAGGTGTTGGGCTCGACCGCCGTCTCCCCCTTGCTGAACGGCTCCGGCTGCACGACGCGCGGGTCCTCGACCACGCTCACGGTCAGGTTGCCGTGGGTTATGGCCACGGTCGAGATGCGCACGTCGGAGCCGATGACCACGGTGCCGGTGCGCTCGTCGACGACGATGCGGGCCGGTGCATCCGGGTTGACCTCAATGGCGCCGATGGCGGCGAAGAAGCGGGTATTGGTCACCCCCTGCGGCCGGCGCACGACAATGCTGCGATTGTCGCGCTCGGTGGCGAGCCGCTTGCCGTAGTGGGTCATCGTGTAGGCGTTGATCCTGTCGGTCACCTCGATGACCGTGTTGAAGTCGGGATTGGTCAGTTCGAGGACGAGCTGATCCTCGTCTTCGAGATTGCCGGGGGCGGCGTGCTCGACCAGCGCGCCGTTGGGAATGCGCGCCGAGGTCGGCGTGCTCGAGGTTATTTCCGCCGCCTCGCCGGCCGCGCTGAAGCCGGAAACCACCAGCGAACCCTGGGCGACCGCGTAGATGTTGCCGTCGGCGCCGTAGAGCGGCGTGGCGACCAGCGTTCCGCCCTGCAGCGATTCGGCGTCGCCGATCGAGGACACCGTCACGTCGATCGCGCCGCCGGCGTCGATGAAGGCGGGCAGCTTGGCGGTGACCAGGACGGCGGCGACGTTGCGCGTGCGGATCGACGATTCGCCGGCGCCGACGCCCATGCGGTCGAGCATGGCGCGCATCGAACTCTCGGTGAACGGCGCGTTGCGCAGGCTGTCGCCGGTCGATTTGAGCCCGACGACGAGTCCGTAGCCGACAAGCTGGTTGTCGCGCACGCCCTGGATACTGACGATGTCCTTGATGCGGACGGCCGCCGCCGCCGGCTGCAATGCCAGGACGAGGACGAGGACGACGAAGGTGGCGAGGCGCGCCGCCATCACCGCCCCGTTGCCAGCAGCGTGCCGTCGGCCTGGGCGATACCGCTGACGACCAGGCCGGTATCGACATTGCGTGCCCGCACCCGCTCGCCGGCCGCCGCCGACGACAGCGGGATCACCTCGCCGGTGATGACCAGCGCCCCGGCGCGGTAGACGATCGTCACCGGCTTGCTGGCGTTGATGACGTGGGGCTCGCGCAGCTGGCTGAGCGCGATCGGTCGGCCGGGAACCAGCGTCGAGCGCGCCAGCTTGCCGTCGAGCTGCCCGGCGTCGACCGCGATCCCGGCGGCAGCGGCATAGCGGCTGGTCACGCGGCGCATGGTCAGCGCCGCGAGCGGAATCGGCTGGCCGGCATAGATCATGGTGGCGGGAACCGGCACGTCGACATGGGTCGGCACCGCCGTCTCGCCGGCGAGGGCCGCGCCGCCGAGGACAGCGGCCAGCGCCGCCGCGGCAAGCCCGTCGCGCAGGAACGTCATGACGGCGGCCATCAGCGTATGCCCTTGGTGACCGTGCTCGACATCTCGTCGGCGGCCTGGATGACCTTGGAGTTCATTTCATAGGCACGCTGGGCGGCGATCATCGCGGTGATCTCGTGCACGGCGTCGACATTGGAGCCCTCCAGATAGGTCTGCAGCAGCTTGCCGTAATTGGGCGAGCCGGGAACGCCGCTGACCGCCGCTCCGGACGCCTCGGTCTCGCGGAACAGGTTGTCGCCCAGCGGATCGAGGCCGGCCTCGTTGGGGAAGTTGGCGAGCGCGATCTGGCCGACCTCGGTCGGCGCCGCCTGCCCGTCGACATAGGCATAGACCATGCCTGAATCGTTGATCGTCACCTGGGTGGCATTCTCCGGGATGGTGATCTCGGGCTCGATCAGATAGCCGTTCAGCGTGACGAGCTGACGGTTCTCGTTGAGGTTGAAGGCACCGTCGCGGGTGTAGAGCGTCTCGCCGTCGGGTCCGGTGATCTGGAACCAGCCGCGGCCGTTGATGGCGAGGTCGAACGGGTTGCCGGTGTTCTGCAATGCGCCCTGCAGATGGATGTCGCGGATGGCGGCGAGGCGGACACCGAGTCCGAGCTTGGCGCCCTCGGGCACCAGGCCGAGGCCGGCCTGCTGGGACACGCCCTGGGAGCGGACCGTCTCGTAGAGAAGGTCGGTGAATTCCGCCTTCGACCGCTTGTAGCCGGTGGTGTTGATGTTGGCGATGTTGTTGGCGATCACGTCGAGATTGGTCTGCTGGGCCGACATGCCCGTCGCCGCGATCGAAAGTGCCGTCATGCCCATGGTGTCACTCCAGTGTTGCCGGCGCCCGTGGCCATCAGATCTGCATGCGGCTCAGGTCGAGATAGGCGGCGACGATCTTGTCGCGCACCGCCACCGCCATGCGCAGCGACTGCTCGGCCGCCATGACCGCGCCGACCACCTCCTGCACGTCGACGGCGCCATCGCCCCGCATCGCACCGATCGACAGCGCCTCGGCCTTCTTCAGGTCATTGTTGACATTGGCGATCATGCCGCCCAGCACCGATGCGAAGTCCTGGCCTTCGCCCTCATGGACGGCGGTTGCCGCGCGCGAAGCGAACCCGTCGAGGGCGGTCGTGGCAACGGGCGAGACGGAAGAGAGCGCGGTGACGGCCATCAGGTCCTCAGCAGGTCGATTGTCATGGTGACGAGCTGGCGCGCCTGCTTGAAGGTCTCCAGGTTCGCCTCGTAGCTGCGCACCGCCTCGCGCATGTCGCCCATCTCGACCAGCAGGTTGACGTTGGGCATGCGCACCATGCCGTCCGACCCGGCGGCCGGGTGGGACGGGTCGTATTCGAGCAGGAAGTCGGTCCGGTCCGTGCCGATCCGGTCGATCGCCACGGTCGACAGGCCGGTCTTCAGGTCGAGCACCGAGGCGAAGGTGACCGTCTTGCGCCGATAGGGGTCGGCCTCCGGCGTCCTGCCGGTGGTGCTGGCGTTGGCGATGTTCTCGGTGATGACCCGCAAGCGCCGCGACTGGGCAGCCAGTCCGGAACTGGAAATCGATAGCGACGCGCCGAGCGAATCGATCACGTTCAGGCTCCCGTCACGGACAGGAACATGCGGTGAAAGGAGCGCATGATCGAGGTGTTCAGCCGATAGTCGGCCGATACCTGCGAGGCCTTGATCATCTCCTGCTCGAGGTTGACGTTGCCGCCGGAATGAAACGTCTCCCAGGCCTTCTCGCCCACCAGCCGGTATTGCGACGACAGCGTGCCGCCGCCGGTCATGTGGTTGGCGTTGGATACGGCCGCCGCCAGCGCGCCTTGCCCGACCACCTCCGAGAAGGGGCGGATGTCCACCGCCTTGAACCCCGGCGTGTTGGCATTGGCGACGTTGGAGGAGATGACGGCCTGGCGGGCGGCGAGCCAGGCGGCGTTCTGCATCGACAACTGGTGAAGGTAGGTCTCGGCCACGCCCGTCTCCGCCCATTGCGGCTGCTTGGTCCAACTCTATGGGGGGCAGCTTGCGCGAAACTTATCGGCCGGGCCGAAGCGGTGGGTCCTGCGGGCGGCGGGCAGCGGCGGAAGCGAGCGCGTCGGCCAGCCGCGCGGTGTTGTCGGCCGGGGTCTGGCCGGATCGGTCGAAGCTAACATGGTTGAGTTCGACGTCCGGCCCGGCATGCGACAGGATCAGGCGGAAGAAGGCGGACACGCCGTCGTGGAGGAACTCGAAATCGAGCGCGACCACCGGCGCCTCGCTCCATGACAGGCGGCATTCGCCCGACCAGGCAAAGGTCAGTGCCGACGCGTCGAAGAACGGTTCGATCGAGGAGGCAACCAGATCGGCGAGCGTGACGACGTTACCCGTCTGCAGCAGGCAGACATAGTCGGCCGGCTCGACCAGGGCCAGCTCGTCGGCCAGCTTGCGGCACGCTTCGAGGATGACAAGCTCACGCTCGCGGGAAACGTCCGTGCCGGCAGGCCCTGGCATGAGAAGCTCAAACTGCTCGCTTGTCTGCATACAGCAACCGCACGATCTTGGCCACCGGCACGTAGAACTCGGCCGGGATCTCGACGTCCACCTCGACCGCCTTGTAGAGCGCGCGCGCCAGCGGCGGGTCCTCGAAGATCGGGATGCCGTTGGCCTCGGCCACCTCGCGGATCTTGAGGGCGATGCGATCCTGGCCCTTGGCGACGACCCGCGGCGCGCCGCCCTCCTCCATGCGGTAGCGCATGGCGACGGCGAAGTGGGTCGGGTTGGTGATGACCAGCGTCGCCTTGGCGACATCGGCGATCATGCGCCGGCGCGAGCGGTCGCGAGCAAGCGAGCGCAGCCGCATGCGCATGAGCGGATCGCCCTCCGTCTGCTTGACCTCGTCCTTGAGTTCCTGGCGCGTCATGCGCTGCTGCTGGAACCAGTCCCAGCGCGTCCACATCAGGTCGCCGACGGCAAGCGCCACCAGCACGACCAGCGTCCACGACAACAGGCTCAGCACCAGCGACAGGCTGGTGGCCGGGATGCGGTTCGGCTCGATCATCAGCGACTGCATCACGATGGTCTCGTGCGAGTAGTAGACGATGGCGCAGACCAGCGCGGCGGCGAGGAACTTGAACAGCGACTTGACGAATTCGCGCAGCATGCGCAGGCCCATCAGCCGCTGCCAGCCACGGACCAGCGAAATGCGCGAGGCCTGCGGGCGAATGCGTTCGAGCACCATGCGTACCGGGTTCTGCACCATGGCGCCGGCCATGCCGGCAACGGCGAGCACGGCAAACAGCGGCAGCAGCGCCAGGGCGACGCCGCCGGTGGCCGCGAACAGGACGCGCGAAAGATCGCTCGGCGTTGCGAGCGGCCAGTCGTTGACGTTGGCGAAGGTGGAGGCGAGGATCGCCGTCGACCGTGCCGACAGGCCGGGCACGACCAGCCAGCACGACACCAGCACCGCGATCAGCGAGGCGAACATGGTCAGTTCGCGCGAATAGGGCGTGTTGCCCTTCTCGATGGCGTCGGCCAGCTTCTTCGGCGTCGGTTCCTCGGTCTTGCTTTCCTGGTCAGGCTGTTCGGCCATTGTCGCCTCCGCCCGGCTGCGTCTCGCCCGAGGTCAGCTTGATCCTGCCCTCGCGAGACAGGCTGACCGCGAGCCTCGCCAGCTTGCGCTGGGTGGCGAGAATGGCCTCCTCCGAGAAATTTGCGTCGGCCATCTCGGCCTCTACCGAGCGCCGGTTGCGCTGGCTCAGCACCGACAGCACCGCCTCCTTGAGGCTGGCCGTGGCGCCCGACAGCGCCCGCGCCAGTTCCTCGGCGGCGATGCCGTCGAACAGGATGGCGCGATCCTGCTGGGCGAGCTGCTCGACCAGCTCGAAACGGAACAGCCACTTCCTGATCTGCGCCGCTTTCTCCGGATTGGCCTGTTCGAGGAAGCCGACGATCTCGTCGACCTGCTCCTTGCCGAGTTCGTTGAGGACGTTGGCGATCTTCTCGGCGGCAGCGGTGTCGGCGCCGTCGCCCTGCTTGCGGGTGAAGCGGACGACGATCAGCCGCTCCATCTCGTCGGTGATCGGGCCGGGCCGGCGCACGATGTCGACGAGGCGCAGCACGACCGCGTTGCGCAGTTCGGCCGGCAGCCGCTCCAGCACCTGGGCGACCAGACTCTGATCGATCTGCGACAGCAGGAAGGCGCTCGCCTGGGGATGTTCCTCGCTGACGAAATTGAAGATCGGCTCGATGCCGCCGGCGGCGATCTGCTGCCAGGTCGACGGACCAACCTCGACCGGGACTTCCTGCTTCACGCCGGTGACGAACTCGGCGAGGCTGACGCCCGGCCGGATGTCGGCGAAGAGCTGCTCGACGCTGCCGGGCGATTTGACCAGGCCACTGCGCACGAAGTGGTCGCGGAACTCCTCGACCAGCGTTTCCACCTCGTCAACGGTCAGGCTGCCGACGCGGCCGGCGGCGGCGAAGATCTCCCTCAGCTCGTCCTCGGTGAAATAGTCGGCCAGCCGGACGGCGACCTCCTTGCCGGCGAGCAGCAGGAAGGCGGCGGCCTTTTCCGGGCCGGACAGGGAAACCGTTGAGAGAGCGCGCGCGGACATTTCCGGCTCGGCCCGGCGGGCTTCAGCCGCCATTGACGGCGCCCGGCGCCATCGATCCGACAAGTTCGGTCAGCGAGATGGCGAAGACCGGTTCTTCCTCCTCGAGCACGACGATCTCGCCGCGGGCGATCAGCTTGCCGTTGGCCAGCACCTCGACCGGCTCGCCGACCCGGCGGCTCAGCGAAATGATCTCGCCGCGCTGCATCTTCATCAGCGACGATACCGGCAGGCTCACCGACCCCAGCACGACGCTCAGCGTCACCGGGATGTTGCGGATCAGGTCGATCGAAACCGCGGACGCGCCGTCGCCGCCATTGGCCGCCGGGGCCCCCGGCGCCGCCGCGCCATGAACGTCACCACCCTGCCCGTTCGGCCGGTTGGCGGCCTTGCCACGCTCGGCCTCGCCCGCCGCCGCCCTGCCGGGTGCTGGCTTGGCTTCGCCGGGCAGTTCTGTCGGGTCGTCAGCCATTTACGACGCTCCGGCGCTGCGAGAAGACCTCGGCGAGACCGACCGCCGCCCTGGCGTCGGGCCGGCGCGGCACGGCGGGGAACGTCGCCACGCGTGCGGCCGCTTCGGCGCCGGAACCTTGGTCGGCTGACGCGTCCGCCTCGGCGGCCGGCTGGCCGACGCGGGCAAACAGCGCCTCGATGCGGCGGATTTTGCGCTGGCGGGCCGCCTCGGCGTCGTTGCCTTCGCCGGCCGCCTGCTCGGCATAGCGGCGCGGCACCAGGCGGTAGCCCGGCAGCGGCGAGGCGACAGCAGCGGCGCTGCCGGCTCCCGCGTCAGCCTGCATGGCGGCCGGAGCGCCGGCATTGGCAGCCAGCGGCGGCGTGAGCGGCGGCTCGCCGACGGGGTGCGCCAGCATCCGGTTGAGTTCGGCGATCTGGCCGCTCAGCGAGGCCAGCATCACGCGGCGATGGCCATCGGCCTTGCGCAGTCCGCCGAAGCCGTCCTCGACCCGGCCGATGCACTGGCGGATTTCTCGGGTGTTGGTAAGCGCGGCGTGCAGGAGGACCGACATGCGCTTCTCCAGCGCCCGCATGCGCCACAGGAACAGCAGGGTGACCGAGGCAGCGCAGACCAGGAAGATCCCGGCCACCGACATTTCAAGCAGATAGACCATTCGACCTCTCCGCGGCTGTTTCGATCATTTGCTCGAACTTGAGCATGTAGCGCCCCTTGTTGAAGCCGAGCGTGGCGAGGAACACGGGCTCGGATTCGGCTTCCACCAGGATCGGCTCGTCGGTCGGCTTGTCGAGCCGGATGAGGCTGCCGATCTCGAAGCCGGCGACGTCGCCCAGCGTGCTGTCGACGCGCCCGAGGATGACGTTGAGATTGAGGTCCGTCGTCTCCACCGCCGAGCGCAGCAGCCCGTCCCAGACCGCGTCGATGCGCTGCGCCGCCTGCTCGGCCTTCTGCGCGTCGACCGGCTGGACGGCGCGCAGCGGGATGATCATCTTGGTCGGGATGATGAGGGCGATCTCGCCGGCCACCGACCCGATCCGCGCCTCGTAGAACAGGCAGATCTGGGAGTCGGGGCGCAGCCACTGGCCAAGCCCCTCGCCGTGGCCGCTGGGGATGATCTGCGCGCCGGCGATCGTGGAAATGCCCCGGAAGGCGGAAACCAGCGCATCGCAATAGCGCCGACAGAAGAGCCGGCCGACGCCGAGTTCGAGTTCGGTCGGCGGCCGTTCCGGATAGACCGTGTCGGCGTTCCTGGCGCCACCCAGCGCCAGTTCGAGCCAGCAGTAGAAAATCGGCCTGGATATGCTGAGCGCGCCTGGGGTCACGAACGGGGCGAGCCGCAGGCCGTAATTGACGTTGTTCTCCAGGCCGGAGGAAAAGACCAGCTCGGGCCGCATCTCCTCGACCTCGGTGTAGTTCAGCTCGAACGGCAGTTCGTCGCCGAAACCGAGGCTGGCACCGGCGCCGTCGCCGATCTTGCGGACCAGTTCGTCGAAACCGGTGAACTTGGCCGGTTTGAAGCCCGCCGTCTCGGCAAGCGCGGCGCCGAGATCGACCTGCGAGCCGCGGATGTTCTTGGGAGAGCCGCGCGCCATCGCCTATTCCGCCGCGACCTTGACCGGCCCGGTCATCGCCTTCTCCTCGACCAGGTCGATCGACGGCCGGTCTCTCGACGAGATCGTCTTGCGCCCGTATTCGAGCGCGATCTGCGGGGTAGCGCCACTCATGAAGGCGATCAGCGTCTGCTTGACGACGATGTAGACCCGGTTCTGCTTCTCGCGCTGGATCTTGATCTTGGCGGCGATCGGACCGGCCAGGCCATAGGACAGGAAGATGCCGGCAAACGTGCCGACCAGGGCGGCGCCGATCAGGTGGCCGAGCACCTCGGGCGACTGGTCGAGGGCGCCCATCGCCTTGATGACGCCGAGCACGGCGGCGACGATGCCGAGCGCCGGCAGCCCGTCGGCGACGGCCTGGACGGCATGGTGCGGCTTCAGGCGCTCGCGGGCGATGGTGTGGATTTCCTCCTCCATAAGCGCCTCGATCTCGTGCGGGCGGGCGTTGCCGAGAATCATGATGCGCACATAGTCGGAGATGAAGTGCTGCAGCTCCTTGTTGGCCAGGATTTTGGGATAGGCCTGGAAGATGGAGGAATTGGCCGGGTCGTCGATGTGCGCCTCGACCTCGGTGCGGGTCTTGCTCCTGACCTCGCGCATGAGCGCGTAGAGCAGGCCGAGCACGTCGAGATAGTCCTGCTGCTTGGGTCCGGCGCCCTTGAAGGCCTCGATGATCGCCTTGCCCGAATCCTTGATGGTCGGCATCGGGTTGGCGACGATGAAGGTGCCGAGCGCCGAGCCGCCGATGATGACGAATTCCCACGGCTGGGCGAGAACATAGAGGTGGCCGCCCATCGCCATGTAGCCGCCCAGCAGGCAGACCACGGTCACGATCAGTCCGACGATTACGGTCAAGGCTCTTTCCCGCTGCTCGCCCGGCCGGCGCCGGGACGCAGCGACCGTAGGCGCGCGGGCTTGCGCGAAGCTTGATGGCGCCGCGCAAGGTTCGCGAAAGACGAACGCGGCTACCATTGCGGGACACGGCCGCGCGAGGCGGCGCCAACGGGGATTCGGTCCTGGATGACGGCGGCGGTAACCTACCGGTTCTACACCACCAATTACGAGCGGGTGACCGACGCGATCACCAGGGACCCGCAGGTGGCGCGCGAGACCGAGTACTATCGCTCGAAGATCGAGACGGTCAAATCGGTCGACGATCTGCTCGCCGACCGCCGTCTCGTCAACTACGTGATGAAGGCCTATGGCCTCGCCGAGATGTCCTACGCCACTGCCTTCATCCGCAAGGTGCTGACCGAAGGCGTCGACAGCGACGAGGCGCTCGCCAACCAGCTTACCGACCGGCGCTACCGCGACCTGGCCGCCGACTTCAATTTCAAGCGCTATGGCGAAACCACGACCACCTTCGAGCGCACGCGCGGCGGCGTGATCGAGCGCTACCAGCGCCAGTCGATCGAGGAGCGGGCCGGCGAAACCAGCACCGGCGCCCGCCTGGCGATGTATTTCGAGCGGCGGGCCGGCGACATCAAATCGGCCTACGACATCCTCGCCGACCCGGCGCTGGCGCAGGTCGTTCGCACCTATCTCGGCCTACCGCCCCAGACCGCGATGATTGACATCGACCGCCAGGCCGACCTGATCAATGACCGGCTAGACCTCGCCGAACTGGCCGAGCCCGACTTCCTTGCCCGCTTCCTGCGCGATTTCGTCGTCCGCTGGGACGTCGAAAACCCGGAGGCGGCGGCGGTGCCGTCCATCGTGCCGCTGGCGGCCGGCGTCAAGACAATCTCAACCGATCTGCTGGCGGCGATCCAGAACCTGAAGGCGGGCCGATAGCATGCAATCATCGCTTTATGTGGCGCTCGCCGCCCAGCGCGTCCTGCAGCAGCAGCTCACCACCGTCGCCCACAACGTCGCCAACATGAACACGGTCGGCTTCCGGGCCGAGTCGGTCAATTTCGACGCGCTGGTGTCGATGAGCGAGCCGGACGGCGTCCATTTCCCGATGATCGCCAAGACGCAGCCGTCAGCCGTGCCGGGCACGCTCGAACGCACGGGCAACCCGCTCGATGTCGCCCTGTCGGGTCCGGGCTGGTTCGCCATCCAGACGCCCGGGGGCGTGGCCTACACGCGCGACGGCCGCATGCAGATCGACGCCTTCGGCGAGCTGCGCTCGGTCGCCGGCAACCACCAGATGCTCGATGCCGCGCAGGCGCCGATACTCGTCAATCCGAATGGCGGGCCGATCGAGATCAGCCCGGACGGGCGGCTGCGCCAAGACGGCAACGTGATCGCCAATATCGGCGTGTTCGAGGTCGCCGAGCCGAACCTGGTGGCGCGCTACGAAAACTCGGCCTTCCTCGCCGATGTCGAGGGCCTTCCGATCGCCCCCGGCACCGCCACCCGGTTGAGCCAGGGATTCGTCGAAACCTCCAATGTCGACGCCATCGCGCAGATGGCGAACCTCATCTCGATCAGCCGCTATTTCGAGAGCCTCAATGCCAGCATCACCGAATCGGAAAAGGCGATGGACCGTTCGATCCAGGAACTGGCCCCGCCGCAGAGTTAGGCTAGGGCAAGCATCGACCGGCGGCGCCATTCATGAGCGGTGAAGCGGTCGAGCCTGCCGGCGACGCCGCGTCGCTGCCCGCTCCGTCACCGGCCGCGCCGCGGCTGCGCCGGTTGGGTCTGGCTGACTCGATCGAACCGACCGCCGACCGCTTTCCGCGGCTGTCGCGGCTGCTGGCGGGCGCCGCCTCGCTGCGCGGCTCAGGCGAACTGGCGGCGCGCTGTGGCACCGTGCAGTCGGTCCGCCAGAACACGCTCATCGTCGACGGCCTGTCGAAGTGGAGCAATCTCGGCGACCTGCTGCGCGTCGGCGACGGCGACGAGGCCTGGTTCGCCCAGATCATCGCCGCCAATCCCGACACGGTGGTCGCCAAGCCGATGACGACGGCGATCCGGGTCAAGGTCGGCGACGAGGTCGAACTGATCGGACCGATCAAGCTGTTCCCCAGCCAGGGTTGGAAGGGGCGCATCCTCGACGCCTTTGGCCGGCCGCTCGATGGTGGCGGACCGGTTCCGGCCGGCCACCACCGCCTCGACCCCTATGGGCCGCCGCCCGAGGCTATGAAGCGGGAGCGCATCGTCGAGCGGGCGATCACCGGCGTCCACGCCATCGACCTGTTCGTGCCGGTCTGCCACGGACAGCGCATCGGCATTTTCGGCGGCTCGGGGACCGGCAAGTCCTCGCTGCTGTCGCTGCTCGCCAACACCAGGGGCTTCGACACCATCGTCATCGGGCTCATCGGCGAGCGCGGGCGCGAGGTGCGCGAGTTCGTCGAAGACAAGCTCGGCCAGGGCCACCGCAACGCCACGGTCATCGCCTCGACCGGCGACGAGGCGCCGTCGGTGCGCATGCTGGCGGCCAACACCGCGATGCTGGCCGCCGAGTATTTCCGTGACCGTGGCGAGCGGGTGCTGCTCATCATCGACAGCGTCACGCGCTTTGCCCACGCCGTGCGCGAGGTCGGGCTGGCGGCGGGCGAGATGCCGGTGGTGCGCGGCCATACCACCCTGCTCTACAGCTCGCTATCGCAGCTTCTGGAACGGGCCGGCCCCAGCGAGGGCGGCGGCATGATCACCGGCATCTTCTCGGTGCTCGTCGATGGCGACGACCACAACGAGCCGGTCGCCGATGCCGTGCGCGGCATCCTCGACGGCCACATCGTGCTCGATCGCGCCATCGCGGCGACCGGACGGTTCCCGGCGATCAACATCCCGATGTCGCTGTCGCGCCTGTCCGACGTCGCCCTCGACCGCGAACAGACGGCGCTGGTGCGCCAGGCGCGGCGGCTGATCGCCACCTTCGAACAGGCCGACGAGATGCGCCGCCTCGGCGGCTATGTCGAGGGAGCCGACCAGTATGTCGACATGGCGCTGAAACTGGTGCCGCAGATCTATGACTACCTGACCCAGGACGTGCAGTCGCTCGAACAGGCCGGCTACGATCCGTTCGCGCGGCTGGCGGCGTTCCTGGCGCAGGCGAACAGCCAGCCGCCCGCCGGTGCCGGCCGGCCGGCCGAGGCACGCCGCGAAGGCCAGGCCGTGCCGCTGCAGGCGCAGGGCTAGGCCGGGGCGGCATCAGGCGAAGGCGGCCACCTCGCCCACGGCGATGCCGAGCGCGGTGCCGGCGGCCCGCCGGCGCTCGATGGCCGCCACCGCCAGGCGCGCCGTGCTGCGCACCGAATAGCAGCTGCGCTTGCCCGCCTCGCGGTCGAACAGCAGGCGCTGCTCGGCCGGCAGCGAGTTGAGGAACGGCAGCCGGTCGAGCACGTGGTCGTGCACGGCGGCGATGTCGGCCGAATAGAGGTTGACCGGAAAGGTCAGGCCCGGGAAGGTCCTGCCCTCGGCCCACTGCTCGAAGCCGAAATAGCGCCGGTAGAAGGCGCCGTGGGTCGGCCGCACCAGCGACAGCGAATAGTCGACGCGATGGTGCACGCAAGCCAGCACCGACAGGCGCATGGTGATGTAGTGGAGATGGCCGTTGCCCGCGTCGAGGTCCGGGTCGATGGCGAAGCGGCTCGAATCGATGAAGCGGCGCCCCTGGGCCAGATGCGGCAGCAGCACCTCGGGGAACACCCGCATGCTGGCGCTCTTGTGCTCGGGCCGTTCGAGCAGGTGGATGCGGATCGAGGCGATCAGCCGGCCGGCCTGGTAGACGCCGAAGATGCGGGTGTTGGCCTCCTCGTCGAGTTCGTCATGGCACTGGCCGTCGCCCCTCGGCTCCATGTAGTTGCGGGCGCGATAGGCCCGATAGCGCAGCCGGAACACATCGTCGAGGTCGTCCGGCGTCTCGATGGCCCGGTATTCGATGTCGTCCAGAAGGTCGAATACTGTGGAAAACGCGCGCAGGCGCTGGCGAAGGGCGAAACCGCCGGCAAGGATATTCATCGGATCGAACCCCGTACCGCAACCATCGATCGTTAACGGAAACTTAATAGAAGTTAACGAAACTTGTCGACAGTTTTGAACGGTTAAGGTTAACGGCGCTGGCCGCCGGGCACGACTGGCGTGCGCGCAGGCGCGATCATCGGGGTTGTCGATTGCAGTCGGAAGGGACTTCTTGCGGGGTCGCTCAGGCGGCGCGGCGGCTCATCGGACCGAGCGGCGGTCGGGCCGCGGATTTCCCAAGGGGGACGGTGGCGGCTGGCGGACCGGCGGCCGGCTCATTCGCCGGTGACGAAGCAGACGCCAATCTCCTCGCCATCGCACCAGACGCGGCGCGCCTTGACGGGCAGCCCCTCGACCAGTCCGACGATGTCGAAGGCGCTCGGCAGCCAGCAGCTTGCCGGCACGATCAGCCGCGCGCCACCCTCCGAAAGGTTCTTGACGATACAGTTGCAGACCTTGGCGCCATTGATGTGGATGTGGGCACGGATGTTGCAGTCGACGCGCTCGTGCTCGCGCCGTTCGAGGACGAATCGCGGTTCGTCCGCTTCTTCCTGGATCTCTGGCGGATTGACGTGACGCATTGCTACCATCCCCGAACGCCCACATTTCGGCAGACCGACGTAGCGTGCATCATGCGATTGCGGGGGCCCCATTCATTGGCCCGCAATGCTACGCCACCAGTGTTAGCCGGCAGGCCTTGTCGAAGTGTAAATGGCGGCTGGATATTTCGGCATATTGGCCATTATTTCGACGCACCGTCACGTTCCGTGAAAACTGGCGGCCTTGCCGCGAATCACCTATTCAGTTGTCAAGGGCTGAGGTGACATGGCGGCGGATTTCGACATTGCCGATACGCGCGACGTCAACGATTTCATCCTCGAGATCGAACACGCGCGCTCGTTCCACGAGCTGCACTTCCGGGCGGCGGAAATCGCCAACAGCTATGATTTCGATTTCGTCTGCCTGCTCCGCCTGCCGCTGAAGCAGGCAAGCGATGTCAACGCCAACCTGCAACTGGGCAACGTTCCGCCCGCCTGGCTAGCCGACGACGAGGGCGAGCTGGCCTGCCTGATCGTCGAGGCCGTGCGCAAGGCCGGCAACGGCATCAACTTCGTCCATCTCGACCTGACCGCGCAAGCGGCGCTGGCGTCAGCCGGCGCGCCGCCGGAATGGTCGGAGGTGACGGATGCCTGCTTCTTTCCGGTCCACACCGTTGCCGGCGGACGCGGCGTCGCCGCCTATCTGGGCATCGGGCGCGCCGCCCGCCGCAGCCGCATGTTCGAACTGAGCTATCTGTCGACGCTGCTGTTCGACCGGTGCGACCGGCTGGCCGGGCAGGACGAGCGGGCGGCGCGGCTCAGCCGGCGCGAGATCGAGTGCCTGTACTGGACGGCGGCGGGCAAGACCAGCGCCGAGATCGCGACGATCCTCGACCTGTCCGAGCATACCGTCAACAACTACCTCGTCGCCGTCTGCCAGAAGCTCAACTCCGTCAACCGCGTGCATGCAGTGGCCAAGGCGATGCGCCAGGGGATCATAGGATAGGAGAAAGCAGCCGGCCGGTTGCGTGAAGGGTCGCGTCCTGGTGGCCAGCGCGGCAGGGCCTCACGCAGGCAGTGTGAAAGGACCGGCGGGGGCAACGAGGGGCTTTTCAAGAAAGAGGCGAAACAGTGACGGCAACAACCGATGTTGAACGTTCGGATGCGCGTCAGGTTCCGTTGGTCATGGCGGACGAAACGGAGAAGGAAACCCACGAACGAGCCTGGGCGTTTCTGCACAAGTGGCAGCTGGCGCCGCGGCCCTATGCCTACGAGGTCGCCTACCTCTATTTCGAGGGAGGTTACGAGGAGACCATCAACAAGCCGATCGACGAGGCGATCGCCAAGTCGAATGGCCTGTGCGACTACGACATCCAGCAGATCCATGCCTCGTTGCGCGGCGGCATGGATGCCGGACTCTGGCAGAAGCTCGACAGCGAATTCCGCAACCTGACCAGCATCGTCGAGCGCCAGGCCAGCACCAACGACACCTACTCGAAAAACCTGATCGAGAAGAACGAGCAGATCTCGACGGTCACCACCATCGAGCAGTTCCGCGAGGTGATTTCCGGCCTGGTGCGCGACAATGAACGAATGCTGAACGAGACCAGGGGGTTGCGCCAGGAACTCAAGCGGTCGGGCGATCAGATCGACGACCTGCGCGGCAAGCTGGAGGAATCGCGCGACAAGGAACTGGAAGACCCGCTGACCCGCATCGGCAACCGGCGCTATTTCGACGAATGGCTGGAGAAGGAGACCTTCGCCGCGCAGCGCGACGGCAGGCCGCTGTGCCTGGCCCTGGCCGACATCGACCATTTCAAGAAGATCAACGACACCTACGGCCACCCGGTCGGCGACGCGGTGCTGTGCTTCTTCGCCCAGCTCATCCGGTCCAACGTCAAGGGGCGCGACCGGTTCGCCCGCTATGGCGGCGAGGAGTTCGCCCTCATCCTGCCGGATACCAAGCTGCGCGGCGCCGTGAAGCTGATCGAGAAGATCCGGCGCGACCTCTACGCCCGCAACATCGTCATCGTCGAGGACCAGATGGACATCGGCAAGGTGACATCGTCCTTCGGCATTGCCGAATACCAGAGCGGCCAGTCGATCGAGGCGTTCGTCAAGGCGGCCGACGCCCGGCTCTATGACGCCAAGCGGTCGGGCCGCAACTGCGTCAAGTTCTAGCGCGCCGGCGCTCGATTTCGGCGTCGATGATCGCGTTGGCGATCTTCATGCGCTGTTCGGCGAGCGGGCGCCGCGAATGGGGCAGCCGGTCGGGGTGGTTGCGGGCGGCGAAGCGCTTGCGGATGCGGCGCAGTTCCTCGATCGGGGCGATCGGGCTGATGCGCAGTTCGCGGCGCACTCCCTCGACCGAGGTATCGGGATCGAAATCGTCGGCACCGGCCTCGGGCCGCGCCGCCATGCCCTCGTAGCTGGCCCGGGCGTGCCCTGCCGACGGGCGCCGCGGGCGCTCGGCGCGACGTCCGACCAGGGCGAACTCCTCGGCCAGGCGGGCGGCGGCGGAAAGAGAAAAGCGTTCGCCCGGCCGGTCGATCAGCTCCTCGAGAATGCGTCGGAATGGATGCCCGCCGCCATTGCCGTGCGCCATGTCGCCACCTGTCCCCTGGCCAGCCCCGGTACGGCCGCAGAGCATGGCCGGCAAAGGTAACGGAATGGTTTAGAGCCTCATCCCGCCGAGCGGCAACGCGAGGCGGACAAGATGATGCGACAAACAAAAATGGATAGAGCAAATTCCGACGTCATCCGGGTCGGGTTTGCTCTGGAGGCGATCAGCCGGCGAGGCCGGAGAGGATGACCAGCGCGCCGATGCAGAAGAAGGCGCCGGCCAGCATGCCGCAGACGAAGGTGGCGTAGAAGGACTGCGCCGTCTCCCCGCCCTGTCCCGGCCGGGCGATGGTCTGCCCGATCGCCTCGACAAGGGCGGCGCGCAGTTCGTCGGCCGACAGGCGGTCGAGCGGTTTGTTGCGCCAGCGAATGGTCATGTCCTGCTGCGTCATGGCGGTGGCGAGGCAGGAACCGTGCCGGCCGCCGGACACGGGGCCAGCGCCGGAGGCAAGTCATTGGCGGACAAGTTCTTTTCAATCGCGGCGGATGCCGAAGATGACCCCAACCTCGCCGGGCCGGGCGTGCCAGATCGGGACGGCGATCGGCGGCGTGGCGATGCGGCGTGCCAGATCGGGTCGCGGGCACAAGCCCCTATCAGGCCATGGCCGCCTGCTTCTGCAGTTCCAGGCTGGCGTGGCCGGAAGCCAGCAGCGCGGCAATGGCGCGCGCCGGCAACGGATAGCCGAACATCCAGCCCTGGGCCTCGTCGATGTTGCCGCAGTCGAGCAGGACTTCGAGCTGGTCGTATTTCTCGATGCCTTCGACCGTGACCAGCATGTCGAGCTTCTTGGCCATCTCGGCGACGCCGGCGACCAGCGTGCGCGAGCGCTCCTCCTCGATGACGCGCAGCGTCAGCGAGCGATCGATCTTCAGCTTGTCGAAGCGGATGTCGACCAGATAGCTGAAATTGGCGTAGCCGGTGCCGAAATCGTCGAGGGCGACCTTCACCCCCTTGTTGCGCAGCACGAACAGCATGGCGGTGGCCTTGAGCGGATCGGACAGGATCGCCGATTCGGTGATCTCCAGTGTCAGCCGGCGCGGGTCGAACTCGAAATGGGCAAGCGCCCGCTCGACCTCGCCCATGATCGCCTCGTTCTGCAGGTCGAGCGCCGACAGATTGACGGACACGCCGACGTCGCGCGGCCATGTGGACGCCTGGCGCAGCGCCTCCCACAGGACGAAGCTGGTCAGCTTGAAAATGTGGCCGGAGCCCTCGGCGAGCGGGATGAACTCGGTCGGCTGGACGTTGCCGAATTCGTGGTGGTGCCAGCGCACCAGCGCCTCGCAACACGAAATGCGGTTGGCGGCGACGTCGAAGATCGGCTGGAACAGCAGCGACAGTTCACCGCGTTCGGCGGCGGTGGCGATGTCGCGCTTCAGCCGTTCGCGGCGCTGGAAGCGGGCGTCCATCTGCGCCTCGAACACGCGGTACTTGCGCTTGCCGGCGTGCTTGGCCTCGTAGAGCGCCAGGTCGGCCTTCATCAGCAGCCGCTCGATGTCGAGGCGCTGGTCGGCGGAGGTGGCGATGCCGATGCTGCAACTGGAGCGCACGACGTTGTCGAGGCATCTGAACTCGGTCTCGAAACAGGAGAAGATCGCCCTCGACATAGCCTCGAAATCGTCCTGGCCGACCGGGCCCGGCTGGAAGATGACGAACTCGTCGCCGCCGAAACGGGCGATCACATAGGTGTCGCCGAAGCGCTTCTTGATGCGCTCGGCAACCTCGATCAGCAGGTGGTCGCCGGCGACATGGCCGAGCGAATCGTTGATGACCTTGAAGTCGTCGATGTCGAATATGGCGATCATGCAGGCGCCCGAGCCCGCCTGATGGCGCGTCTCGACCAGCCGGTGGAAGCTCGCCCGGTTGAGGAGGCCGGTCAGCGTGTCGTGCTTGGCCATGTACTGGATGCGGGCGTTGGAGCGGATGACCTCGAGGAACAGGGAGCGGACCTGGGCCGCCAGGTAGCGGGCGCTGGTGAAGAAGGGGACGAACAGTGTCCCGAGCGCGATGTGCCACATGTCGCCGCGGATAATCAGGCTGGCCACGATCGGCAGGCCGATCGACAGCGACTGGGTGGTGACCAGGATGTCGGCGCCGAAATTGCGCGCGGCGACGCCGACCATGTGGGTCAGGCAGGCGGAGATGGCGACCAGCTCGCTGAAGCCGTCATTGCAGAAGGTCACGACGTAGAAGGCCCAGCCGCCGAGGCAGAGCCCCATGCCGATGCCGCCGGCGACGGCCAGCACCTCCCAGCGCTTGGCCGAGATGCTCACGTCGAGCGTCTGCCGGTTCCTGGCGAAGCTGGCCATAAACACGTAGCGCGCCGCGCCGAGCAGGAAGAACAATGCCGAGAAGACGAGAATGTTCGCGTCGCCCGTCTTCAGCCAGGTGATCAGCGAGGCGACGATGGCCGACGCCGTGCCGACCACCATCGTCTTGTGGTCGCTGTAGAGCGAGGCGACGAACTGGTGGTATTCGTCCTTCGGCAGCAGTGTCGATTTGATGATCGCCATGGTCGCGGACAATCGCGGGTTGTTCGTCTGCGGAATGCTCAAACGATGATTGTCGTCCCTGCGCCAGAAAACCTTTCCGACCCGGCTTATCCTTTCACGAACAAGAGAAATTTCGGTTAATGCGCGCGAATGCACGGGCCACGCCGCGCCGTGTCCAGGCGAAGGTCGGCGGACCTGCGGTGGACCTGTACTACTCGAAGATGATGGCCGGGGCGGACTGGTGCTCCTCGGCAATGCGCTGCCAGACCTTCTCGGCGATGGCGCGGTAGGCCGTGGCGTGCGGGCCGTCGGGCGCGATCGCGACAACCGGCCGGCCGGCGTCGGAGCCTTCGCGGATGGCCATTTCCAGCGGCACCTCGCCGAGGAAGGGCACGCCGAGCCGTTCGGCCTCGTGCCTGGCGCCGCCATGGCCGAAGATGTCGTAGCGCGTGCCGGTGTCGGGCGCGATGAAATAGCTCATGTTCTCGACGATGCCGAGCACGGGCACGTCGACGCGGCGGAACATGTTAAGGCCCTTGCGGGCGTCGATGAGCGCCAGGTCCTGCGGCGTCGAAACGATCACCGCGCCGGCGAGCGGCACCTGTTGGGCCATGGTCAGCTGCGCGTCGCCGGTGCCGGGCGGCATGTCGACGACCAGCACGTCGAGCTCGCCCCATTCGACCTCGCGCAGCATCTGCGTCAGCGCCGAGATGACCATCGGCCCGCGCCAGATCATCGGCGTGTCCTCCTCGACGAGGAAGCCCATCGACATCACCTTGAGGCCGTAGCCTTCCATCGGCCGCAGCGTGCGGCCGCCGACGACCTGCGGCTTGCCGCGCAGGCCCATCAGCCGCGGCAGCGAGGGGCCGTAGATGTCGGCGTCGAGGATGCCGACGCGCAGGCCCATCGCATGCAGCGCCAGCGCCAGGTTGACCGCCGTCGTCGACTTGCCGACGCCGCCCTTGCCGGAGGCGACCGCGACGATCGCCCCGACACCGGGCACGCCGATCTTCTCGCGCTGGGCCGGCTGCTGATGGGCGGCAGCGGCCGTGGGCCGCGCAGGGGCGCCGACCGGCGAGGCCGCCGGCCGGCCCGCACCCTGCTTCTCGGCGGTAAGCACGGCGAGCACGCCGGTGACGCCGTCGATCTCGCGCACCACCTTCTCGGCCGCCTGGCGCATCGGCTCCAGCCGTTCGGCCTCGGCGGCCGGCACGGCGATCGAGAACATCACCTTGCCGTCGCGCACGACGACCTCCGAGACCAGGCCGAGATCGACGATGTTGGTCGAGCGGTCCGGTCCCCTGACCATGCGCAGCCGGTCGAGCACCTGTTCCTTGCTGGGTGACGCCATGCCTTTTCGCCCCGTTCCTGAACCTGCGGTCCCGCCTCAGATAGTGCGCGCCGGCCGGGCCCGAAACGGGCAATATGCCGCGCCGGCCTTGCCGCCGGTCAGGGCAGTTCGATCTCGCCCTCGACGACATGGCTGAAATCGGTGCCGGGGGCGACCAGCGTCATCTTCAGGCGCAGCTTTTTTCCCTTGGACGCGCCCGACTGGACGAATTTCTCGATCTCGCGCTGCGACGTCACCCCGACCTGCTTCAGGAACTTGCGCATCGACATGTTGAAGGCATCCTCGCTCATGGCCCCGCTTCCTTTCCGTCATCGTGAAAGACGCCAACTTGCCATCGCCACGCGGGCAAGGGAAGGCGGCGCGCCCGGACGGGTCGCCAGCAGGCCTCACAGGCCGCCAGTGTCTTCCAGGAAGGCGACGATGTCGTCGACCCCGGTGCCGCGCCGCAGGTCCGTGAACAGGAACGGCCGCCCCTCGCGCATGCGCTCGGCGTCGCGGCGCATCACCTCAAGATCGGCGCCGACATGGGGCGCCAGATCGGCCTTGTTGATGATCAGCAGGTCGGAGCGCACGATCGCCGGCCCGCCCTTTCGCGGGATGTCGTCGCCCTGGCAGACCGAGATGACGTAGAGGCTGAGATCGGCGAGATCGGGCGAGAAGGTCGCCGCCAGGTTGTCGCCGCCCGACTCGATGAAGACGATGTCAAGGTTACGGTGGCGCTCGTTCAGCGCGGCGATCGCCTGCAGGTTGATCGAGGCGTCCTCGCGGATGGCGGTGTGCGGGCAGCCGCCGGTCTCCACCCCGATAATGCGGTCGGATGACAGCGCCTGCAGGCGGACCAGCGCCTCGGCGTCCTCGCGCGTGTAGATGTCGTTGGTGACGACGCCGATCGAATAGCGCTCGCGCAGCGCCTTGCAGAGCTTCTCGGTCAGCGTCGTCTTGCCGGAGCCGACCGGCCCGCCGATGCCGACGCGCAGCGGGCCGTTCACCGATCGCATCATGTCCTGAACATCCTGGAGCCAAGCGTCTCATGGTTCATGGCGGCGATCTCGGCCGCGAGCGCGGAACCGCCGAGGTCGTCGAGGCCGGCGCGCCCGGCCCGTTCCGCGACCGCGACGATCAGCGGCTCCAGACCGGCGATGACGGCGAGCCCGCCAGCCTGGCCGACCACGCCCAGACGGATGGCGGCCTGGACGAGGTTCGAGATCGCGGCGTTGAGGTGGGCCGGCAGCACGGCCGCAAGCGCAATGCCGCAGAGCGCGGCGACCCGGCCGATGGCGACCGGATAGGCAATTCCGTCACCGTCGATCGCCGGCGGGTCGGTCCAGACGCGGGCGGCTTCGGCGAACGCCCTTCCCTGAGCGGTCGTCTCGAGAAGCCGGCCGGCAGAGCCGGCGAGCGCCAGCGCCAGTTCGTTGACCTCGCCGAGGTCGCCACCGGCCGCGGCTCGGCGCCAGCTTTCGGCCACCAGCACCGCATCGTTCCACAGCACGCCGGATTCGAGGACGTCGTGGAGCCAATCGGCGAGCGTCCACCGGTCGGTGACCTGGCCGTCATGGGCGGCTTGTTCGAGCCCGCCGGAATAGGCGAAGGCACCGACCGGAAAGGCCGGCGACAGCATGGTCACCAGCCGGACCAGCGCGGGCGGCTCAATGGTCGTCATGGGCGTGGCCATGGTCGTGGCCATGGTGGTGGCCATGGGCATGATGGGCATCGCCATAGGCACCGCCTTCCGGATCGAACGGCGCTTCGACATCGCTTACCGTGGCGCCCAGGCCTTCCAGCATGCCGGCGATCACATGGTCGCGGCGGATCAGGATGCGGTCGGGGAATATCTGTGCGGCCAGATGCCGGTTGCCGATCTGCCAGGCGAGCGCCAGCAGATGGCGGGTGTCCCTGCCCCGCACCTCGTGGAGCGCCTCGGGCGCGGCGCGCACCTCGATGACGCGGCCGTCGTCGAGGACCAGCCCCTCGCCATCCCTGAGCAGGCGCGCCTGCGGCAGGTCGAGCAGGAATTCGATGCCGCCGCCGCCATCGATATCGTCGGAGATCATGCTCATGCGCCGGCGGTGGCGCGCCGTCTCGTCGAGCGTGATACGGCCGGCCGGATGATGGACGTGGTCGGTGGTTGCGGTGGCGCGGGCGCGCCGCAATGGCGGTTTCCCGGTCATGCGGTCCAAGGCTCGCCGGGCAGGAATGCGTCGTCCAGTACCTCGTCCACCGAGAATTCCGGACTTGCGGGCAGGTCGCCGGGCGGAAGGCCCGCTTCGCGCGCAGCGTCGCGAACACCCCAAGCCCATGCCCAGTCCAGTACATCGGCAGGGAACTGTCGGAGGCTGGGGCTGTCGGCAATGACAGCCTGTATGTTGGCGCGTTGTTCGGAAATCGTGGCCAGCCACGACTCCGATCGCCTGGCTGGCTGGTACTTCCATTTCAGCAGATGCTTGATCAGCACGCCCATTCGCGTGCGGATTTCCCGCTTGTCGCTCCGGCCCAAGCTCTCGATCTCCTCGGCGGCGTTCTCCCAGTCGATGTCGTTGTGGGCGCGGGCACGCAACTTAGCCGCCTGGTCCTGCGTCCAGGCGTAGAAGTCGCGTTCGTAGAGGTTCTTGTCGCGCTTGCGTGCAGCTTCTGCCATGCCGGAAATCTAGAACAGAAAATACCGCTGCGCCATCGGCAGCTCGCTCGCCGGCGCGCAGGTCAGCAGTTCGCCGTCGGCGCGCACCTCGTAGGTTTCGGGATCGACCTCGACATGCGGGGTCAGATCGTTGAGCACCATCGAGCGCTTGGATATGCCGCCACGGGTGTTCTCGACCGCGATGAGCTGCTTGTCGACGCCCAGCCGGTCGCGCAGTCCGGCGTCGAGCGCGGCCTGGCTGACGAAGGTCACGCAACTGTGGGTCGCTGCCTTGCCATAGGCGCCGAACATGTGGCGGTAGTGAACCGGCTGCGGCGTCGGGATCGAGGCGTTGGGGTCGCCCATCGGCGCGGCCGCGATCGAGCCGCCGAGCAGCACCATCTCCGGCTTGACGCCGAAGAAGGCCGGGTGCCACAGCACCAGGTCGGCGCGTTTCCCGACCTCGACCGAACCGATCTCCCTCGACATGCCGTGGGCGATGGCCGGATTGATCGTGTATTTGGCGATGTAGCGGCGGACGCGGAAATTGTCGTTTTCGCCGGTCTCCTCCTTCAGCCGGCCGCGCTGGCGCTTCATCTTGTCGGCCGTCTGCCAGGTGCGGATGATCACCTCGCCGACGCGGCCCATCGCCTGGCTGTCGGAGGAGATGATCGAGAAGGCGCCGAGATCGTGCAGGATGTCCTCGGCCGCAATCGTCTCCTTGCGGATGCGGCTCTCGGCGAAGGCGACGTCCTCGGGGATCGAGGCGTCGAGGTGGTGGCACACCATCAGCATGTCGAGGTGCTCGGCGATGGTGTTGACCGTGTAGGGCCGCGTCGGGTTGGTCGAGGACGGGATCACGTTGGCCTGGCCGCACACCTTGATGATGTCGGGGGCGTGGCCGCCGCCGGCGCCTTCGGTATGGAAGGCATGGATGGTGCGCCCCTTCATGGCGGCGATCGAATGCTCGACGAAGCCCGATTCGTTCAGCGTGTCGGTGTGGATCATCACCTGCACGTCGAAGGCGTCGGCGACCGACAGGCAGCAGTCGATCGCCGCCGGCGTGGTGCCCCAGTCCTCGTGCAGCTTGAGCGCCGCGGCGCCGCCCATCACCATTTCCTCGAGCGCGCCCGGCAGCGAGGCATTGCCCTTGCCGGCGAAGGCGAGGTTCATCGGAAAGGCATCGGCGGCCTGGATCATGCGGGCGAGATGCCAGGGGCCGGGCGTGCAGGTCGTCGCCAGGGTGCCGTGGGCCGGCCCGGTGCCGCCGCCCAGCATGGTGGTCAGCCCGCTATGAAGCGCCTCCTCGATCTGCTGGGGGCAGATGAAGTGGATGTGGGCGTCGAAGCCGCCTGCGGTGACGATCCTGCCCTCGCCGGCGATCGCCTCGGTGCCGGGGCCGATGACGATGGTGACACCGGGCTGGGTGTCGGGATTGCCGGCCTTGCCGATGGCCGAGATGCGGCCGTCGCGGATGCCGATATCGGCCTTGTAGATGCCGGAGGCGTCGATGATCAGCGCGTTGGTGACGACCGTGTCGACGGCCCCGTCGGCGCGCGTCGTCTGGCTCTGGCCCATGCCGTCGCGGATCACCTTGCCGCCGCCGAACTTGACCTCCTCGCCATATGTGGTGAGGTCTCTTTCGACCTCGATGAACAGTTCGGTGTCGGCCAGCCGGACCCTGTCACCGGTGGTCGGGCCGTACATCGCCGCATAGGCGGCGCGGGAAATGGGTGCGGGCATGGCGCATTTACTCTTTCAGTTGCGAGAAGAGCGGCGATTTCGACGCCGCCTGGCGGATTTGGCTTCGGGTCCAGCGAGAGCATCGATTCCCGTTACCGGCTGCGGCCTTCGAATTTCGCGGGGTTGAGCTCATGCACGTCGATACCGTCGAGGCAGCGTATGTTGATTGCCGCCATCGGCGTGCCGTCGGGCATGGCGCCGCGGGCGAAGGGCTGGACGCCGCAGACCTTGCAGAACGCGTGCCGGATGACGTGCCGGTTGAACAGGTACTCCGTCAGGCTGTCGGCGCCGGCGGTGAGCGAGAACCGGTCGGCCGGCGCGAAGCTCAGGATCGTCCCGGTCTTGCCGCAGCGCGAGCAGTTGCAGGCGATCGCCTGGTCGATGTCGACATCGACCTCGAAGCGCACCGCGCCGCACTGGCAGCCGCCCGCATAGTGCCGAACGGCCATCACAGCTTCCCCATCACCTTCTGGTTGAAACCGTAGACCGCGCGCCGTCCCGACAGCGGCACCAGCGTCACGTCGCGCGCCTGGCCGGGCTCGAAACGGACCGCGGTGCCGGCGGCGATGTCAAGCCGCATGCCACGCGCCTTCTGCCGGTCGAAGTCGAGCGCCGGGTTGGTCTCGAAGAAATGATAGTGCGAACCGACCTGGACCGGCCGGTCCCCGGTGTTGGCGACCTTCAGCGTAACCGTCTCGGCGCCTTCGTTCAGCGTGATATCGCCCTGTGCGGTGATGATCTCGCCCGGAATCATCGGCTTCACCTCAAGCTGCCCGCCGCGCCGCGCAGTCCGGCCGGCCGGACAGCACGCGGGTCGGCGAAGGCGGATTGTTGGCGAGCTTGCCCACCGGGCGCGCCGGCCGGCGGGAAAACTCGCCGCCGCAATTGGGACATCTGCCGCCGAGCACGCCTTTGACGCAATCGGCGCAGAACGTGCATTCAAACGAGCAGATCATCGCCAGGTGGCTGTCGGGCGGCAGGTCGCGGTCGCAGCATTCGCAGTTGGGGCGCAGTTCCAGCATCGGGCTTCCTCCCTACCTGATCGGGTCATGGACGGTAACGAGCTTGGTGCCGTCGGGAAAGGTCGCCTCGACCTGCACGTCGTGGATCATCTCGGCCACGCCCTCCATCACCTGGGCACGGGTGATGACACGCGCGCCGGCCTCCATCAGTTCGGCGACCGAACGGCCGTCGCGCGCGCCCTCGACGACGAAGTCGGTGATGAGCGCGATCGCCTCGGGATGGTTGAGCTTCACCCCCCGCTCCAGCCGGCGCCGCGCCACCATGGCCGCCATGGCCACCAGCAGCTTGTCCCTTTCCCTTGGCGTCAGATGCATCGCGCCCCTGCTTCCTCCTCACAATGACCAAATCCTGGGCAGACCTGCC
Organism: Alphaproteobacteria bacterium; assembly: GCA_016861165.1. GTDB lineage: Bacteria > Pseudomonadota > Alphaproteobacteria > Rhizobiales > Rhizobiaceae > BOKV01. The sequence goes on from BOKV01000001.1 coordinate 176,739, forward strand.
TCGCCGTTGAGCAGTTCGATCAGCGGCTTGAGCGCTCCGCGCAGATGGTATCCGTCGGCGGCCAGCAATCTGGCAAGAAGCTTGCCAGTCCCGCCGACCCGCCAGGCGCTGGCGCCGGCGCGCGCGGCCGGGATGCGGGAAAGCACGTCGCGCACCGCATCGAGCCGCTGCGGCGCGTCGGCGCCGACCAGCAGCAGGCTCGCCATCGCCGCGGCGCCGCCGCCGACCGCGGCGCGGGCGAACAGGCTGGCAGCGTCGCCGGCAAGGCGCAGTTCCTCGGCATGGACCAGGCGGCCGGCGACGCGCACGCGCCAGGAGTCGCGGAAAGAACAGGCGCGCACCGTCTCGCCCATCGCCGCCCGGCCGAGGATGACCGCCTCGACCAGCAGGCAGGTGGCGTCAGCGGCGACGTCGACGCTGAGCCGGCGCTCCAGGGCGGCGCGGTCGAACAGGATCGTCTCCTGCGGCAGCCAGGCCAGCCGGGCGCCGGGTCCCGCCTCGAGGCGGACATCGACGCGCGCGGCGCCGCCGGCCGAGCGGTAGACCTTCTCGCAGGCCTGGGTGGTGAGCGACAGCCCGGCCCCGGCCCCGGCGCGCGCCGCCCACGACAGGCGGTCACCGCCGGTCATGCCTCCGGCGGTGTTGATCAGGATCGCCTCGGCCATCTCGCCGGTGCCGGCCGGCAGGCGGATTTGCGCCGCGCCTTCCTGATAGAGTTCGGCGAGACGGGTGCGGTCGCCGTCGCGGTGCACGGCGACAAGCCCGCGCGCGGCGACGCGCTGCATGCTGGCGGTTGGTGGCGGCGCGTTCACGGGCCGGCCGCATGCAAGAAGCGGGCCGGCAACCGTGTCCCCGGCGGCCGGCGCCACGCGGCCGTACGCCCGCAGCTAGCCGCCCTTCGCATCGACGCCCGGCGGCCTGCGCCGGTTGGATTCACGGAACCGGCGCAGCATGCAGTCGAAGCCGCACGGGCCCTGGTCCGGGCGCGCCTCCTGGGTAGCCGCCTTGGGCGCTTTCGGGCGCGAACGCACCGCCGGCTTGGCGCGCGCCGGCCGGGGACAGATCTGGCCGCGCTGCTGGCCGATGAGGTCGAGCAGTTCGACCGACGGCTCGACCGAGGCGACCTCGATGCCGCCGCGCCGGACGAACTCCTCCAGCGCCTGCTGGCTGCGCCTGCCCCACAGGCCGTCGACGGCGCCGACGGCGCAGCCGACCCGATTGAGTTCCTCCTGCAAGGCGCGCAGTTGCTCGCGGGTCGGCCCGGCGATCGCCGGCGCCGGCTCGGGCTTGGCGTCGTCCCGGTCGAGGCTGGCCTCCTCGGCATCCGGCGGCGCCGGCCGGTCCGCCGCCGCCGTGGCGGCATCGGGCGCGGGCGCGACGGACTCGCTGCCGGGACGCTGGCCCGTCAGAATGGCGATCTTCAGGCGGGCTAGGCCCGAGAAGACGCCGTCGGGATAGGCCTCCAGATAGGCCTGGAAGAAACGGGGATCGGTCAAATCCTTGATCGAGTTCCAGAACGTGAGTTCGACCTGCTTGTCGGCGGGCGAGCGCGCCTGCCTGTTGCCCGCGGCTTCAAGCAGTTCGGCGACATCGGTCTGCGAATGCGCGACCGGCTCGTCTGCGCCGGCAACCGCCGCGTCGGCTTCGGTCGCGGCGGGCCTGAACACGAAGCCGCGGCCGATGAGGGAGGAGCTGCCCCACGGCACCTGACTGCCGTTGGTGACCCGGATCACGTCTTCGCGGACATGGCGCATCACGGCCCCGATGTCGGCCCCCTCCTCGCCGATGTACCTGAGCAGAGCGGCGGTGAACGGGCTGTTGCGGCCGGGACCGTCGAGGGCGACGCTGTTGGGGCTGGTGGCGAAGCCGACATAGGTGCCGACGCCCGATTCGACGCGGGCAAGGCCGGGCGCGATCGAGCGGCCGCGGGCGGAGCTGATCGAGCCGGCGAGCCGGGTGGCAAGCGGGTTGTCGCGGCAGGCATCGAGCAGCACGATGCTGGTGCGGTTGCGGTGCTCCATCACGCGCAGCAGGAAGTCGATCGACACGGCCTGAAACTGCAGGTCGATCTCGTTGTTCAACTCGGCGTCGACCGGCAGCAGGTAGTTGTGCCCGTCGACCTGCAGGCCGTGCCCGGCATAGAACAGCAGCGCCACCTGGGCGTCGTCGATGGCGCGGGCAAACGCGTTGACGGCCGCGCGCATGCCGTTCTCGTCGAGATCGATGCCCTTGATCACGTTGAACTGCAGGTCGCCCAGCGCCGCCGCCATCGCCTCGGCGTCGTTGGACGGGTTGCGCAGTTCGGCGGCGTGGACATATTTGGAGTTGCCGATGACCAGCGCCACCCGCTTCTCGGCCGACGCACCGGACTGGCCGGCGGCCACCAGAAGGATCGCCAGCAGACCCGGGATCATGAGCGAGACGAGTTTCCGACTCATCGTGCTGCCCTCCGGAGGGGCCGTCTTATCACGGGCGGACCGGCAAGCGAAATCCCGCCTGGCGCCGGGACGCGCGGCACACCGCAAGAGTCAGCCGGAAAGGGACGGGCTCAGCCGCGCATGCGCGCGCCGGTCGGGTCGAAGGGCGGCTCGAGCGCGATCCGGGCCGGCCGGCGCTGGCCGAGAATCTCGATCTCGAACAGGCCCGCCTCGGCGCGCCCGGCCAGCGCCGCCGGCACATAGGCCTGCGCCATCGACAGCCGCACAAAGTGGGCATAGCCGCCGGAGGTGACCCAGCCGACGACGCGCCAGTCGCCGTCGCGAATGCCGCGGATGGCCGAGGCGTCGCGCGCCGCGGTGGAGGCGGCCGCCTCGCGGCCCTGTGCATCGAACCGGCGCGGGCCGTGGCCGTGCGGCGGCTCGACCGTGCCGTAGTCGGTGTCGCCGACCCTGGCCCAGACCGGCTCATCGCCGATGACATCGGCGTCGAGCGCATCGACCACGAACGACACGCGCCGCAGCCGCGGACCGTCGGCCTTCTCGCGGGCGGCCGCCTCGCGGCCGATGAAATCGTTCTTGTCGAGCCGGACGAAGCGGTCCATCGCCCCCTCGAACGGACCGTAGATCGGCCTGAGCTCGCGGAACCAGGTCGGGAAGTTCTTCTCCAGCCGCATCGACAGCAGCGCCCGCATGCCGAAATCGACGATGCCGAACTCGGCGCCCTCGGCCTTGATCGCCTCGTAGACACGCCGCTCATAGGCGGGCTGCATCCAGATTTCGTAGCCGAGATCGCCGGTATAGCTGAGCCGGTTGACCATGCAGGGCGCGCCGGCCACCGCCATCTCGCGGAAATCCATGAAGCGGAAGGCCGCCGTCGACACATCGACGTCGACCAGCTTCTGCAACAGCGCCTGGCTGTTCGGACCGGCGATCGACAGGCCGACCAGGGTCTGGTCGAAGCGGTGGACGCGAACGGACCCATCCCCCGGCAGGTGCTGCTCGAACCAGCGCATGTGGTATTTCTGCGCCGCCGAGGAGCCCCACACCATGAAGCGCGGATCGCCGGCGCGGTCGCGGCCGGTATTGGCGATGGTGAAGTCGCCGATCAGCTTGCCATTGTCGTTGAGCATCGGCGAGAGCGCGATGCGGCCGGCATGCGGCATGCGGTTGGTCAGGATGCGGTCGAGGAAGGCGCCCGCGCCCGGTCCGCTGAACTGGTATTTGGCGAAATTGGCGATCTCGGTGACGCCGACGCCCTCGCGCACCTCGCGCACCTCGGCGCCGACATGGGCGAAATCGTTGGAGCGGTGGAAGGAGACGATGTCCTTCGCGTCGGTCCCCCTGGGCGCGAACCACAGCGGCGTCTCCAGCCCCCACGAATCGCCCATCACCGCGTTGTTGTCGCGCACCATCACGTCATAGAGCGGCGTCGTCTGCGCCGGCCGGGCGGCCGGCAGTTCCTCGTTGGGGAAGCGGATCGAGAAGCGGCGCGAATAGTTCTCGCGCACCTTGGCGTTGGTGTAGCGCAGGCTCGCCCATTCGCCGAAACGGGCGACATCCATGCCCCAGACGTCGAAGCCCGGGTCGCCGTCGACCATCCAGTTGGTCAGCGCCAGGCCGACGCCGCCGCCCTGGCTGAAGCCGGCCATCACCGCGCAGGCGGACCAGAAATTGGTCAGCCCCTGGACCGGGCCGACCAGCGGGTTGCCGTCGGGCGCGAAGGTGAACGGCCCGGCGATGATCTGCTTGATGCCCGCCTTCTCGATCGCCGGGAAATGGCGGAAGCCGACCTCCAGCGACGGCGCGATGCGGTCGAGATCGGGCGCCAGCAATTCGTGGCCGAAATCCCACGGCGTGGTGACCGGCGACCACGGCTTGCACGCCTTCTCGTAGGTGCCGAGCAGCATGCCCTGGCGTTCCTGGCGCGTGTAGATCTCGCCGCGGAAGTCGATGACATGGCACAGTTCGCGCCCCGTCGCCCGGTTGAACTCGATGACCTCGGGCATGTCGTCGGTGAGCAGATACATGTGCTCCATGGCCAGTACCGGCAGTTCGAGGCCGACCATGCGGCCAACCTCGCGCGCCCACAGGCCGCCGGCATTGACCACATGCTCGGCCCTGACCGTGCCCTGCTCGGTGACGACGTTCCACGTCCCGTCAGGGTCCTGCGTCAGCTCGGTCACGCGGTTCCTCAGCACGATCTCGGCGCCGAGCTGGCGCGCCGCCTTGGCGTAGGCGTGCGTGGTGCCCGACGGGTCGAGATGGCCCTCGACCGGGTCCCACAGCGCGCCGACGAAATTGGTCTCGTCCATGATCGGGAACATCGCCTTGGCTTCCGCCGGCGTCACCAGTTCGGTGTCCATGCCGAGATAGCGGCACTTGGCGTGGACGAGGCGCAGGAAATCCATGCGTTCCGGCGTGTCGGCCATCTGGAAGCCGCCGACGAGATGCAGTCCGCAGGACTGGCCGGTCAGCTTCTCCAGTTCCTCGTAGAGACCGATGGTGTAGGCCTGCAGCTTGGCGACGTTGGGATCGCCGTTCAGCGTGTGGAAGCCGCCGGCCGCGTGCCAGGTCGAACCGGAGGTCAGTTCCGAGCGCTCGATCAGCAAGATGTCGGTCCAGCCGGCCCGCGCCAGGTGGTAGAGGACCGAACAACCGACGACTCCGCCGCCGATGACGACGGCCCTGGCATGGCTCTTCATGGCGTTTTCCCGCCCGTTGGTGTAGTATGGCCGCCGAAGCTAGACCGCATCGGCGCGGCCATCCTAGCCGAAATGCGGCGAAATCGGGTCCTTTTGCAGCAGCCTGTCCGGCGTGTGGCAAAAGGCACAACGGAGGGCGGAGCGGCGTGCCAATCTGCCCGTCAAGCATCTTGCGTAGCAAAGAGTGGCTGATCCGCCCGCCGAACGGCCTTGCCGCGACGGGACCGATTGAGGGGAATCGACGATGAGCGCATTTGCATCGGCAGGCATTCATGCAGCCAACAAGGTCTTGAAGCTCGCTGCCGCGGCGGCCGTGATCGTGACGGCGCTGGCGCTCGCCAGCGCCGAGGCGGCCACCGGCAAGCGGGTGGCGCTGGTCATCGGCAACAGCGCCTATCAGAACGCGCCCGCCCTGGCCACACCGGCCAATGACGCCGCCGACATGGCGGCCGAATTGCGGGCGCTGGGCTTCACCGTCATCGACGGGGTCGACCTGACCAACCGGGACATGCGCGACAAGATCCGCGAGTTCACCAACCAGCTGCGCGGGGCGGAGGCGAGCCTGTTCTACTATTCCGGCCACGCGCTGCAGGCCAATGACCGCAACTACCTCGCGCCGGTCGACGCCCGGCTGGAGTTCGAGGGCGATCTCGACTTCGAGACGGTGGCGCTCGAAATCGTGCAGCGCCAGATGGAGCGCGAGACCAAGACCGCGCTGCTGTTCCTCGACGCCTCGCGCGACAATCCGCTGGCGCGCGCGCTCAACGCGGCGGCCCGCTCCGGCGGGCCCGAGCCGGGGCTGGCCGAGGTCCGCTCGAGCCCCGGCACGCTCGTCGCCTTCGCCACCGATCCCGACAGCACGGCCGCCGACAAGGGCGAGCGCAACAGCCCGTTCACCGGGGCGCTGCTTGCCAACCTGGCGCGCGAGGACCTCGAAATCCAGACCATGATGACCGACGTGCGCCAGCAGGTGCATGAGGCGACCAGCGCGGAGCAGACTCCCTGGGTCAGTTCCTCGCTGCTCGGCCGCTTCTATTTCAAGCCCGGCGCCGAGACGGCGCAGCAGGTGGCGGCGCTTGAAACCAGCGCCGATCCGGCGGAACGGGGCCTGTCGGTCAGACCAGCCAGCCCGGTCAAGCCGGAATCGGTGGCTTGGGACTCGGTCAAGGACACCACCGATCCGAGGGAACTGGAAGCGTTCATCTCGACCTACCCGGACGGCTTCTTCGCCGAACTGGCCGAACTGCGCCTGCACGCGCTCGGCGAACAGGCGCGGCTGGCCGACGCCCGGGCGCGGCTCGATCAGTATGGGCAGGACGACCAGACGCGACAGAGCCAGACCGACGTGGCCGTTCTCGATCAGCGGGTCGACGACGGACCGAAGGTCGTCGTGCCGTCGGTCGTTGTTCCGCCGGTCGAGCAGGAGGCCAGCATCGAGCCGCAGCTCGACGCGCGCCAGATCGTGGTCGGCATCCAGCAGGAACTCGTCCGGCTGTCGTGCAATCCCGGCCGGCCCGACGGCGTGTGGGGTCGCCGCAGCCAGCGCGCGCTCGACCTGTTCGCCTCGAGCGCCGGCGTCAACCTGGCCTCGCCGGATCCCGACGGGTATCTGCTGAAGCAGCTCCGCGAATACCAGGGCGAAGGCTGCCCGGTCGCCGTCCGCCAGCAGCCGGCGCCCGGCCAGGTCGTGCGCGTGCGCCGCCACCGTACGCAGGGCGTCGATGTCGGCCGGGTGATCGGAACCGTGGTCGGCGCGGCCATCGCCTGCCGGCTGGCGCGCTGCTAGGCGCCGGAGCGGCCTGTGACCAAGGGCACACGCATGGTTCTCACACGGCCCCATCTCAGATGCGTGTTAATGGGTCGGCGCCAGCCGCGTGCGGGAAGTGACGGAAACGTGAAGGAAATCCCGACGCCCCAGGGTCCGCGAGACGGCGCCAAGCTTGAGGAATCGGTCCCCCGCATGGTAGGATGATCAATTCAGCGGGCGGCAGAACAGGGAAGACGACCATGACGGCATTCGCTAGTGCAGGAATTGTCACCCGCCCCTGGCTGAAGATTCTCGGGGTCGCTGTCGGTGCCTTCCTGTTGATCGCAGGGTTCATGCTGGCGGAGGCCGGCGCATCGACGGGCAAGCGCGTCGCGCTCATCGTCGGCAACAGCGCCTATCAGCATGCGCCGGTGCTGGCCAATCCGGCCAATGACGCCACCGACATTGCGGTCGAGCTCAAGGCGCTCGGCTTCACCGTGATCGAGGGCACCGACCTTTCGAACCGCGGCATGCGCGAGAAGATCCGCGAGTTCGCCAACGAGCTGCGCGGCGCCGATGTCGGCATGCTCTACTATGCCGGCCACGGACTGCAGGTGAACGGCCGCAACTACCTCGCCCCGGTCGACGCGCGCCTGGAATTCGAGAGCGATCTCGACTTCGAGACCATCCCGCTCGAATTCGTGCAGCGCCAGATGGAGCGCGAGGCGCGGACGGTGCTGCTGTTCCTCGACGCCTGCCGCGACAACCCGCTGACGCGCAGCTTCCGTGCCTCGTCGCGTTCGAGCGGTCCGGGCAAGGGCCTGGCCGAGGTCAAGTCGGCGGCCGGCACGCTGATCGCCTTCGCCACCGATCCCAACAATGTCGCGCTCGACGGCAAGGGCCGCAACAGCCCGTTCACCAAGGCGATGCTCAACAACATCTCGCGCAAGGATGTCGAGATCCAGACCATGATGACCGACGTGCGCCGCGAGGTGCATGACGAGACCAACGAGCAGCAGACGCCGTGGATCAACTCCTCGCTGCTCGGCCGCTTCTACTTCGCGCCCGCCAGCACCAGCGAATCCGCGTCCGACACGTCCCAGCAGGTGGCGGCTCTCGATGACACCGCCACGTCGCCGTCGACCAGCAGCAACTCCTCTTCTTCGGCCGTCAACGCGGCCCAGATCGAGGCACTCGCCTGGGAGACGGTCAAGGACACCAAGAACGCAGCCGAACTGGAAGCCTTCATCGCCGAATACGGCAACAGCTTCTACGGCAAGCTCGCCCGCCTGCGCCTGCGCGCGCTCAAGGAGGAGACGGCCAAGCCGGCGCCGGCCCAGACCGATACGGCGGCGACGCCGACCGAGCCGAGCGGGACGACCGAGGTCGCCAGCCTCGAACAGCCCAAGGCCACCGAGACGCGCAAGATCGAGGTGCAGGTCGATCCGCGCCAGGTCGCGCTCGGCATCCAGCAGGAACTGCAGCGCCTGTCGTGCAACCCGGGCCGTCCGGACGGGCTGTGGGGGCGGCGCAGCCAGGGCGCGCTCGACCAGTTCGCGCGCGCTGCCAAGGTCAGGCTGGTATCGACCGAGCCGACGCCGGAACTGCTCGATCAGTTGCGCGACTATGACGGCAATGGCTGCCCGGTCGCCCGCACCTGCCCGGCCGGCCAGCGCATGAGTTCGAAGGGCAACTGCTTCACACCGCAACGCGAGGCGCGCACCGAGCCGGCACAGCCGCAGCAGCAGTCGCGGTCCACGCGCCGCCAGCAGCAGGTGATCGTCGAGCAGCCGCAGCCGGTCGAACAGCAGCAGGTCATCATCCAGCAGCAGCCGCAGCAGGTCATTGTCCAGCAGCCGCCGCAGCAGGTGATCGTGCAGCAGCCGCAGCCGCGCCAGGTCAACCCGCTCGGCCAGTTCATCGGCGGCGCCATCACGCTGGGCGTCACCTGCCGGCTGATGGGCTGCTGACCCACCGCCCCGCTTGTCGCGGATCAAGCCCCCGGGCCGCACGGCCCGGGGGTTTTTCGTTTGCGACACCTCGGCGATCCGCCCCACCCACACAAAAGAAAAGGCCCCGGCGCAGCGCGCCGGGGCCTTTTTGGGCGTCCGCTGACCGGCGGTCAGTTGCAGACCTGGTAGCGGACGCGGGCTCCACCGATGTTGCGGTACTCGTAGGAACAGCGCACCCCGTAGATGAAGGTGCTGTAGGCGTTGGGCGCCGCGCCGGCGATGGCCCGCGAATGGAACGCCTGGCTGCCGTCATGGTAGTACGGGTTGTAGTAGAAGTACGGGCTCGCCGCCGAAGCCGCGGTGGCGGCGCCAGCCACGACCAGGCCGGCAAGAACGGCCTTCGTCACGAGGTTTCTCATCTTCCAGTTTCCTTTCAAGCGTTGCGGGAGACCGACACTCGGGCGGCTTCCCTCGCCCCTGTGTTGGCTATCTAGGTCCCGCATTCCGGCCAGAAAAGACCACCGCGGCCAGGCTGTGACGAAAGTCCCCGTGGAATCCGCGGCAATCGGACGAATCCAACGCCTCTTCACACGCGACGGCCGGCGGCGCGCCGTTTGGAGCCTCATCCCGCCGAGCGGCAACGCGAGGCGGACAAGATGACGCGACAATTGCTAATCGCCATTGGTGTAGGATTCGATGTTGGCGAAGGCGTGCCTCAGCGCCTCCGACCAGCCGGTCGACAGCGAGCGGAAGTAGGGGTCGTCGGCGCCGATGCGGCGCTCCTCGCCCACCTCATAGGTGTCGGTGCGGTAGATCAGCATGTCGATCGGCATACCGACCGACAGGTTGGAGCGCAGCGTCGAATCGAACGAGATCAGCAGCAGCTTGGCGGCATCGCCCATGCGCATCTCGGCGACGGCAACGCGGTCGAGGATCGGCTTGCCGTATTTGTGCTCGCCGATCTGGAAGAAGGGCGTGTCCTGGGTGGCCTCGATGAAATTGCCCTCGTTGTAGATCTGGAACAGGCGCGGCGCCTCGCCCCTGATCTGGCCGCCTAGAATGAAGGAGGCGGAGAAGGCGGCCGCCTCCGGCCCGAACTGTTCGCCATTGGTACGGTGGACCTCGCGCAGCGCGGCGCCAACCACGCGGGCGGCCTGGAACATGGTGGCGGCGTTCATCAGCGTGTGGCGGTCGTGTTCGGCGGCGCCGGCCAGTTCCTCGTTGAGGATGCTGACGACGGACTGGGCAACCGACAGGTTGCCGGCGGTCAGCAGTACCAGCACGCGGTCGCCCTTGTTCTCCCAGATGAACATCTTGCGGAAGCAGGCGATGTTGTCGAACCCGGCATTGGTGCGGGTGTCGGACGCAAAGATGATGCCGCGATTGAGGCGAAGGCCCACGCAATAAGTCATGGCTGTCGGTCGATTCCGTCGGGTCGGCGGCCAGATATTAGCTGGAATCGGCCCGGTGTCGATGGGCCCTGGCCCGCAACGGTTGCGGTGGCCGCGTCACTGCTCCGTCGGCACCTTGAGCGTCACCCTCACTTCCAGCCGGTCCGGCCCGGCGCCGCGCCGGATGCCGCGCACCGGCGCGGCCGTGGTGGCATCAAGGCCGCAGGCGAGGCGCACATAGTGCTCGTCGGGGCAGATGCCGTTGGCCGGATCGAAACCGACCCAGCCGAGCCCGGCCACCTCCGCCTCCACCCAGGCGTGGTTGGCCTCGACCTCGGCCTCGCCCTCGTCCGCCACCAGATAGCCGGTGACGTAGCGGGCCGGCAGGCCGAGCCGGCGGCAGATGGCGAGGAAGATGTGGGCGAAGTCCTGGCACACGCCGTGGCCGGCCTTCAGGGCGGCCGCTGCCGTCGTCGTCGCATCGGTGTGGCCGGTATCGAATTTCATGCGTTCGCGGATGGCCGCCATCAGCGCGTGATAGAGCGCTATCGGGTCGCGGTGGCGGCCGCGGAAGCCGGCGGCCAGCGCTTCGATGGCGCGGTCGGCCTCGGTCAGCGCGGTGACGCGGGCAAAGACGCCGGCCGGCGGCATGTTGGGCAGGTGGCCGACGATCCCGTCGCAATTGGCTGTCTCGACCAGGCCGGACGCCCGGATCAGCAGGCCGCCATGGTCGCCGTTCTGACTGATCAGGTGGACGCGGTTGCCGAAGCCGTCGATCCAGGTGCCCGCCCGCTCGATGCCCGGCGCCTCGATCCGCCAGTCAACGATCTTCTGGCCGCGGGTGTCGACCGGGGTGAGCCGCAGCTCCTGCACCGCATAGCGCACCGGCTCGTCATAGGAATAGGCGGTCGCGTGCTCGATCCTGATCTGCATGGCTCCGGGTCGGCTGTCAGTAGAAGTTGTAGCTCTCGGCGATGGCCTGGCCCAACGCGTTGTTGGCGGCGATGAACTCGGTCAGGAACTCGTGCAGGCCGCTCTGGAATATGGCGTCCATGTCGCTGCGGCTCAGCCGCTCATAGATGCTGTCGCCGATGTCGTGGCAGCCATAGCGCGCCCCGTAGAAACTTTCGAGATCGGCCAGCGTGCGCGTCATCCAGGCATAGCAGTGGGCGAGCGAGCGCGGCATCTCCTCACGCAGGATGAGGAAGTCGGCGATGTTCCACGGCCGGTAGCGGTCGCGGTAGACGTGGCGGTAGGACCGGTGGGCGGAAGCCGCGCGCAGGATCATCGACCACTGGTCGTTGTCCAGTTCCGAGCCGACCAGGTCGCTGCGCGGCAGCAGCACGTAATATTTCACGTCGAGGATGCGCGCAGTGTTGTCGGCGCGTTCGTTGAACGTGCCGAGCTGGCAGAAGGCGTAGCCGTCGTCGCGAAGGATGGTGTTGAGCATTGCGCCGCGGAACTGGGCGGCATTGCGCTTGATCCATTCGAGCAGCGCCGGCAGGTCGTTGTAGGTGACCCGCGATGGGCGGATGGCGGCGAATTCCAGCCAGGTGCCGTTGATGCTCTCCCACATCTCGGTGGTGATCGCCGTGCGCACCGCGCGCGCATTGGAGCGGGCGGCAAGCAGGCAGTTGCGCACCGAGGACGGGTTGGCCTCGTCGAACAGCATGAAGTCGCGGACCTGCGGCGGCTGCGCCCGCTCGTGGCGCCGGTGGAAGGCCTCGGCCATGGCGGCCGCCTGCAGCGTCGAATCCCAGTGCTCGCGGTGGCGCCCGTCCTGGCCGGGACCGAGCGACATGCGGTGGCCGACATCGAACAGGCGCGCCATGTTCTCGGCGCGCTCCACATAGCGGCAGATCCAGTAGAGGCTGGAGGCGGTGCGGCCGAGCATCAGTCCTCCAGAATCCAGGTGTCCTTGGTGCCGCCGCCCTGGGAGGAATTGACCACCAGCGAGCCGTTTTTCAGCGCCACCCGCGTCAGGCCGCCCGGCGTGATGCGGATCTGGTCGCCGACCAGCACGAACGGACGCAGGTCGACATGGCGCGGGGCGATGCCCGATTCGACGAAGGTCGGGCAGGTCGACAGCGCCAGCGTCGGCTGGACGATGTAGTTGTGCGGCCGCGCCTTGATGCGCCGGGCGAATTCGGTCCGCTCCTTCTTCGTCGAGGTGGGACCGACCAGCATGCCGTAGCCGCCCGAGCCGTGCACCTCCTTGACCACCAGTTCCTCCAGGTGGTCGAGCACATAGGCGCGCTCCTCCTCGTTGGCGCAGTTGTAGGTCGGCACGTTGCTGAGCAGCGGCTTCTCGCCGGTATAGAACTCGATGATCTGCGGCACGTAGGTGTAGACGGCCTTGTCGTCGGCGATGCCGGTGCCGGGCGCGTTGACGATGGTGACGTTGCCGGCACGGTAGGCCGAGAACAGGCCCGGCACGCCGAGGGTCGAGTCGCGGCGGAAGGTCAGCGGATCGAGGAAGTCGTCGTCGATGCGCCGGTAGACGACGTCGACGCGCTTGGGCTTCTGCGTCGTGCGCATGTAGACGAAGCCGTCGTCGACGAACAGATCGTCGCCCTGGCACAGTTCGATTCCCATCTCGTCGGCAAGGAAGGAGTGCTCGAAGAAGGCCGAGTTGTAGATGCCGGGGGTCAGCACGACGATGGTCGGGTCGCCCTTGCAGCCGGGCGGCGCCACCGATTGCAGGGTGCGGCGCAGGTGCTCGGGATAGGATTCGACCGGAGCAACGCGGTAGCGAGCGAACAGCTCCGGCACCAGCCGCAGCATCGCCTCGCGGTCCTCGATCATGTAGGAGACGCCGGAGGGCGTGCGGAGGTTGTCCTCGAGCACGTAGAACTCGTTCTCCGAGACGCGCACAAGATCAATGCCGATGATGTGCGTATAAACACCGCGCGCCGGGTCGTGGCCCAGCATCTCGGGGCAGAAGGCGGAGTTGAGCACGATCAGCTTCTCGGGCACGCGGCCGGCGCGGATGATCTCCTGGCGGTGATAGATGTCGTGCAGGAAGGCGTTGAGCGCGCGCACCCGCTGCTCGATACCGCGTTCGAGGCGCCGCCATTCGGCGGCAGAGAGGATGCGCGGGATGATGTCGAAGGGGATCAGCCGCTCGTTCGACTGGTCCGAACCGTAGACGGCGAAGGTGATGCCCAGCCGCCGGAAAATTCCTTCCGCATTCGCCGCCGTCTGCCTGAGGTCCTTGCGGGTCTGCGACCGCAGCCAATCGGCGATCTGGCGGTAGGCCGGCCTGACGCTGCCGTCGGGGGCGACCATCTCGTCAAAATATCGGTCGGGAACGGTGCTGTACAATCGCGCCTCTTTGCCTGCCGTCCGACAAGGCTATCATCAAGCAAAACGAAGCGACAACTATCCCCTCTGCCGAAAAAGCGGGCAGTGCCTCGCGCAGCGCCGCCGCTGCCCGGCCTCGCCCCTGCCGCGCCCGCCGGGCTTGCATTGATCCGCCGTCGTGTGAGACTGTTTGGGCCGACGGGGCGGCGTCACATCCGATGAAGGCGGTTTGAGGAAATGGATTTCAGGCACAAGGCGGGGCGGCCGGCGATGGCGCTCATCATCCTGCTGGCGGCCGGCGGCCCGGCACTGGCGGCCCGGCCGGACACGAGGGCCTATACCTGCGACCAGGGGCGCGCGATCGTCGCCCAGTACGGTTCGATCGTCATGACGACCGGCCAGTTCACCTATGACCGGATCGTCCACAACCGCGGCTTCTGCGGCCCGGGCGAGGAAACGCAGTTGAAGGTCGTCCCCTCGCTCGACAATCCGCGTTGCCGCATCGGCTATACCTGCCGGCCGGCCACACTGTTCAGCAGATGATGCCTGCTTTCCAGGCGCACCAGCGCCTGCGATCCGGGCGCTTCGCGAGGGGTTGGTTGCCGACGGCCGTGCTGGCGTTGGCGACGATGCTGGCGGCCGTGTCGCCTGCACTGGCGCAGGAGGCGGGCGACCGCCTCGCCCCCGAAATCGCCACGGCGGCGAAGCAGCCGAAGCTGGCGACAGCGCGCCAATTCATGGTCGTCGCCGCCCATCCGCTGGCGGCCGAGGCCGGACGCGCGATCCTGGCCAGCGGCGGAAACGCGATCGACGCCATGGTCGCGGTCCAGCTCGTTCTCGGCCTCGTCGAGCCGCAGTCGTCCGGTCTGGGCGGCGGCGCCTTCCTCGTCTACCGCGACAAGGCTTCGGGCATCATCACCACCTTCGACGGACGCGAGACGGCGCCCGCCGCGGCGACGCCCGACCTCTTCCTCGATGGCAGCGGCAAGCCGCTCGGCTTCTTCGATGCCGTCATCGGCGGGCGCTCGGTCGGCACGCCCGGCACCCCTGCCCTCCTTGAGACCGCGCATCGCCGTTTCGGCCGGCTTGATTGGGCGTCGCTGTTCGAGCCGGCGATCCGGCTCGCCGAAGAAGGTTTCGAGGTCTCCCCCCGACTCAACGCCGCGATCTCGGCGGCGGCCGAAAGCCTGTACCGCTATCTGCCGACCCGCGACTATTTCCTGAGCGAGGAAGGGGTGCCGCTGTTTGCCGGCACCCGGCTCAGGAACCCGGCCTACGCCGACACGCTGCGCGCGATCGCCGCCGAGGGAGCGCGGGCCTTCTATCAGGGTCCGATCGCCGCGGACATTGTCGCGTCGGTGCGCGGAGCCGACGACAATCCCGGCCTGCTGTCGACCGGAGACCTTGCCGGCTACCAGGTGAAGGAGCGCGAGCCGATCTGTTTCGCCTATCGCGCCTACGAGATCTGCGGCATCGGGCCGCCCTCCTCGGGCACGCTCACCGTCGGCCAGATCCTCGGACTGATCGAGCCCTACGACATCGCCGGGCATGGTCCAGAAAGCCCCGAGAGCTGGCGGTTGGTCGGCGAGGCCTCGCGGCTCGCCTTCGCCGATCGCGAGGCCTACATGGCCGATTCCGATTTCGTGACGATGCCGAGGGGACTGCTCAACCGCGACTATCTGAAGGAGCGGTCGAAGCTGCTGGCCGGTGCGCGGGCGCTGCCGGCCGAGGCCGTGCGGCCCGGCCAGCCGCCCTTCGACCGGGCCATGGCGCATCCGCCGGGGCTGACGCCGGAACTCCCGTCGACCAGCCATTTCTCGATCGTCGACGCTGACGGCAATGTCGTGTCGATGACGACGACGATCGAGAACGGCTTCGGCTCACGGCTGATGGTGCGCGGCTTCCTGCTCAACAACGAGCTGACCGACTTCTCCTTCGTGCCCGAGCGCGACGGCAGGCCGGTCGCCAACCGGGTCGAGCCGGGCAAGAGACCGCGCTCGTCGATGGCGCCCGTCATCGTGCTGAAGGATGGCGAACCCTATCTGGTGCTCGGATCGCCCGGCGGCAGCCGCATCATCGGCTTCGTCGCCCAGGCGCTGATCGCTGTCCTGGACTGGCGGATGCCGCTCGACCAGGCGATGGCGATGCCGCATCTGGTCAACCGCTTCGGCGTCTTCGAGATCGAGGCCGGCACGCCGGCCGAGCAGCTGGCGCCGGCGCTGGAAGCGCTCGGCTACGAGATCGGGCTGGCCGAGATGAGCTCGGGCCTCAACGCCATCCGCCTCGCCGACGGCGTGATCGAGGGGGCGGCCGACCCGCGCCGCGAGGGCGTCGCTCTCGGCCAGTGAGCGGAAGTCCCGCCAGATTCAGCTGCGGGCCAGGCGCCGCATGTTGTCGATCAGCCGCTCCTGCTCGGCCGTCAGCTCGACGACCTTGAACTCGTTCTCGGCCATCTCGGCGCCGATGCGTTCGGCGATGACGGCCATCAGCGCGTTGCTGGCGTTCTTGAGCGCCTCCATGCGCTGGAGCATGCTGGCGCGATGGCGCTGGGCTTCGGAGGCCGGATACTCGATTTCGCTGGCGGGTCGGATCATTGGATGTCCCCTTCTGACGAGATACAGGGCCCGCCGGTGGCCGGGCGGTCGCCGCGGCGGTTCCGGCACGGACGCGAGGCCCGATTGTCGCGGCACATGCTGAACAAACGGTTACCGGAATCCGGCAAATGCCACGCGAAGGCAGGACGGCACGCGTGGTTTCCCACCGGTCCGGCGCGCGCTATAGGGGAAGCGGCCGGCGGCGGCCGCGCGCTGAACGGGGAGACTTCCACTTGCACGAACGAATCGCCTTTCTTGCGAGCGAGACGCCGGACGCGCAATCGGCGCTGAAGACGCTGGTCGCCCGCTACGGCAATTGCGATCCGCAGACGGCCGACATCGTCGTGGCGCTCGGCGGCGACGGTTTCATGCTGGCCGCCCAGCACCGGTTCATGAACAGCGGCATCCCCGTCTACGGCATGAACAAGGGCACCATCGGCTTCCTGATGAACGAGTACGGCGTCGACGACCTGCCCGAACGGCTTGCCCAGGCGGAAAAGCGCGTCATCCGCCCGCTCGACATGGAGGCCGAGGACGTCACCGGCGAGGTCCATCACGCCATCGCCATCAACGAGGTGTCGCTGCTGCGCCAGTCCTACCAGGCGGCGAGCCTCGGCATCCGCATCGACGGGCGCACCCGGCTCGATCCGCTGATCTGCGACGGCATCCTGGTGGCGACGCCGTTCGGTTCGACCGCCTACAACCTGTCGGCGCACGGCCCGATCCTGCCGCTCGACGCCCCGCTCCTGGCACTCACTCCGGTCAGCGCGTTTCGGCCACGCCGCTGGCGCGGGGCGCTGATCCCCGACAGCGCCACCATCGAACTCACCGTCAACGAGGCGGCCAAGCGTCCGGTCAACGCGGTGGCCGATCACACCGAGGTCAAGTCGGTGCGGCATGTGCGTGTCAGGCTCGACCGCCACTCGGCCGGCATCATCCTGTTCGACACCGAGCACTCCTGGGAGGAGCGCATCCTGGCCGAGCAGTTCCAGTACTGACCCGGAACGGGGCTATGCCGCCGCCCGGGCCCGCATGAAGAGGCGGACCTTCTCGACCATGGCGGCGGCCGGTTCGCCGGGCGCGAATTCCGGCAACGACGGATCGACCGCGCGTACGGCCGGCACTGGCCGGTCATCATTGGCGGCGTCCCCGGGCACGGCGATCGGCTCGAACTCGCCGATCCCGGCCTCGATGCCGGCGCCGGTGGCGGAGGCCGCCGCGACCTCGCCATCGGAACCGGCCAGTTCCTCCTCGAGTTCGGCGATCTCGTCGGCAAAGAAGTAGGCGAAGGCGGTGACGACCGCCTGCGGCAGCTCTTCGGCCGCTGGCGCCTCGGCCGCGTGGACCTCGCTCGGCGCCTGCGCGTCGGGCGCCTCCTCCGGCGCCGGCTGGCGACGCGCCTCGGCCAGTTCGACCGCCTCGCGGCGGGCATGGTCGCGGGCGGCGTCGGCGGCGAAGCGGCGCAGCAGCACCAGCAGCGGATCGAGGCGTCGATCGGCGCCACCGTCATAGGCCGCGAGCACCTGGCGTGTCACCAGATGGGCAAGCCGGCCCGGCTCGACCGAACCAGGCTCATCCAACAGCCGGCGCCAGGCCTCGACGGCGCCGGCAACGACCCCGAAGGCAATGTCGGGCAGCCCCGCCCTGCGACAGAGCGCGCGCAGGACATTGCGGCGGTCACGGGCGAGCGCGGTTTCGACGCGCCCCAGCGGCGCTCCGGTGAGCGCGGCGAGGCAATGGGCGAACAGCGACAGGTTGCCCATGCAGGTGGCGCGCAGCAGGAAGGCCGTCGTCATCCGCCCGGCGGCGGTGAGCGTCTCGGCGATCTCGGCGAGGTCGGCCTCGCCGGCGCGGGCGGCATAGGCGATCACCGCCTTGTCGGCTGCGTCGCGCGACAGCGCCTTCAGCCGCGGGGCCGGCACGAGCGCGCCAGGCGCCGCGTCGGTCACCATCGCCTCGGCGAGCCGGTCGATCAGCAGCACGCGGGTGCGCGGCCGCAGCCGGTCGTGGTGCAGCAACAGCCGGCGGATCGGCGCCGCTTCACCGAAGCGTTCGGCGATGCGGTGCAGGAAATCTGCCGGGATGTCGGCCCCTGGGTTGGCGAGCAACACCTCGCAGGCGTCGGCCTCGCCCACCTCGGCGATTGCCGCCGCGACCACGGCCGACACGGCCGGCCGGCAGGCGATGGCGATCTGGGCTTCGGCCCGGCCACCACCGACGAACTCCACCAGTTCGGCGTCGACAAAGACGGGCGAACGCGCCAGCACGGGCGCGGCGACCTCGGGCGTGTCGACGGCGAGGCTCATGACGACGTGGCGCGGCGCCGACGGATTGCCGGCCAGCGCCTCGGCCAGCGCCAGCCGCACCTCGGCGCAGTCATCCTCGAGCAGCACCACCATCGCCGACTCGGCGAGCTGGCGCTCGGGCTGGGCAAGCGGGCTATGCATATAGGCACGCGCCAGCGCGGACGCGGCCTCGGCCCGCCGGTCGGGCGGGGCCGTGTCGATCCAGGCCAGAAGCCTCTGGACGAGCATGCGTTTCTCCGGAACGGACGCCGCAAAGGCTGTACGGCGGGGGTCCGGAAGATCATGGCACCGAAAGCGTTAACGTTCGGTTCACCATAAACGCTAAGTTCCCGTTGAGGATTGCCCGCCCCACACCGGTCGGATCATCTCGAAATAGCCGTCCGGACCGCCGAAATCGCGGTAACCCAAACGGGTGACCGGATGGGCGATGCGCGGATCGAAGCGGCCGTTGCGGAGCGCCCGCTCGTCGATATGGACGCCGACCACCTGACCGACGACCATGGTGGCGCCGGCCGGCTTGCCGTCAAGGTCGGTGAGGGCGAAAATCTGCGTCGCCCGGCATTCGAGCGCCGCCAGGATGCCGGCCACGCGCGGCGGCGCAACCAGGATCGATTTCTCGGTCTTCAGCCCGGCATAGTCGAACTCGCTGACCCCGCTCGGCGCGTCGACCGAGGTGGCATTCATCAGCCGGGCCATGTCGGCGCTGACATAATTGGCGACGAACTCGCCGGTGGCGCGGATGTTGGTGACTGAGTCCTTCTCCCCTTCCGAGGAGAACATCACCAGTTCGGGCCGCGAGGAGACGGCGTTGAAAAAGCTGTAGGGAGCGAGGTTGAACCGGCCATCGGCCGAAACGGTCGAGATCCAGCCGATCGGGCGCGGGGCGACGATCGCCTTGAACGGATCGTGCGGCAGGCCATGATCCCGACGGGCAGTCTCATAGAACACCGGCCTATCCTTTCATCACCGAAAAGACATCCTCCAGGACCGGGCGCTCGCGCTCCGTCTTGGGCAGGGTGCGGGTGCCGATCTGCAGGAAGCCGACGATGCGCTCGCCGGGGCGAAGGCCGAGGGCGGGCGCCATCGCCTCGTCATAGGCAACCCACTCGGTCAGCCATTGCGCGTCGTAGCCCATGGCGTTGGCGGCGATCAGCAGGCTCATGGCGGCAGCGCCGGACGACAGGACCTGCTCCCACTCGGGAATCTTGGGATGCGGCGCCGCGCGGCTGACGACGGCGATCACCACCGGCGCGCGGGTGAAGCGCTCGCGCTCTGCCTGGCGCAACTCCTCGCCCAACGCGCCGTTCAGCTCGACCGCCCGCGCCTCGCACAGCGAACCCAGCCGCTCGCAATAGGCCGAATCATAGCGCACGAAGCGCCACGGAGCGAGCTTGCCGTGATCCGGCACGCGCATGGCGATCTCGACCATGCGGCGGATTTCGGCCTCGTCGGGCCCGGGCGCCGCCAGCACCCTGGCCGGCACCGAGCGGCGCGTGCGCATGAACTCGATAACCTCGTCGTGACGGCGGTTGGCAGCGGTGCTGTCGTGCATGAGGCCCTCTTGGTCGGTGCGGCGGACTTGCATATAGAGGTTGGCTGGCGCCTTGAAAATGCCGGCATGGCGCGGTTGAAGAACGGCGGAGGACAGCCCATGCGCGACCGCGCTCGCACGCCCCTGCTGGTCACCGGCCTCGGCATGATGGTCGCGGCCGTGCTACTCGCCGCCGCTCCGCCGCGGGCCGGCGCTCAGGAGAGCGCGGCGGCGCAGACCGGGACCCCCGAGGCGGCGGCAACACGTCGGGTCACCTTCCAGGCGCGGCTGACCGAGGACGGGGCGCCGCTCGAATCGGGCGTCGAATGGCGTGTGTTCGCCACCGCCATCGATGCCAGCGGCCAGCTGCCGCTGCTCGCCGAGGCGCAGGGCGGCAGCCGCTCCTTCGAGATGACCGACGGCGAATACTACGTCCACGCCGCCTATGGCTATGCCGGCGCGGTCAAGCGTGTCGTCGTCGACGGCAGCGCCAACGAGGAAGTCTTCACGCTCAACGCCGGCGCGCTGCAGCTCAACGCGGTGACCACCGGCGAAATGCGCATCCCGTCCAACTATCTGCGCTTCGACATCTATTCGAAGGACATCGACCAGCGCGGCGAGAACCAGCTCATCGCCCGCCAGATCAAGCCGGGCGAGATCGTGCCGTTCCACGCCGGCATCTACCACGTGGTGTCGCGCTACGGCAATCTCAACGCCGAAATCCGCGCCGACCTGCGGGTGGAGCCCGGCAAGGTGACGCAGGCGACGCTGCAGCACCACGCCGCGCGCATGAGCTTCCGCCTGGTGCGCACGGCCGGCGGCGACGCCATCGCCGACACCGCCTGGTCGATCATCACCGAGGGCGGCGACGTGATCACCGAGAGTTCGAGCGCCTTTCCGACCTTCGTTCTGGCGGAAGGCGACTATACGGCGATCGCCAAGAACAGGGACCAGCTCTACACCCGCGATTTCAGGGTGATCTCCGGCGTCGAGCAGGACATCGAGGTGCTGATCGAGTAGGCCGTCCTCCGTCCGTGGTTCGCGTTGCGGTCGATCGGGGTGAACCTCATGCCGCGCGCGACCGGCGCAGGTCGGGCGGCGTCGCCTCGTCGGCCAGCATCGCCACCGCCTCGTCCAGGCCCAGCGAAACCTGCTCGCGCGAACCAAGCCGGCGCATCGAGACCGAGCGCTCGGCCGCCTCGCGATGGCCGCAGACCAGCATCACCGGCACCTTGGCGAGGCTGTGCTCGCGCACCTTGTAGTTGATCTTCTCGTTGCGCAGGTCCGTCTCGGTCTCAAGGCCGGCCGCGCGCAGCCTTGCCGTCACCTCCCCGGCATAGCCGTCGGCCTCGGACGTGATGGTGGCGACGACAACCTGGACCGGCGCAAACCACAGCGGAAAGTGGCCGGCATGGTTCTCGATCAGGATGCCGAGGAAGCGCTCCAGCGAGCCGACGATGGCGCGATGGACCATGACCGGCTGCTTCTTGGCCGAATCGGAATCGATGTAGAAGGCGCCGAAGCGCTCGGGCAGGTTGAAATCGACCTGCGTGGTGCCGCACTGCCATTCGCGGCCGATGGCGTCCTTCAGCGTGTACTCGAATTTCGGGCCGTAGAAGGTGCCCTCGCCCTCGTTGATGCCGGCCTTGATACGGCCGCCCGATTCGGCCTCGATGCGGGCGAGCGCCCGCTTAAGGATGTCCTCGGCATGGTCCCACATGGCGTCGGTGCCGACCCTCTTGTCGGGGCGGGTGGCGAGCTTGACCACCACGTCGTCGAAGCCGAAATCGGCATAGACCGACATCATCAGGTCGTTGATCTTGAAGATCTCGGCCTCGAGCTGGTCCTCGGTGCAGAAGATGTGGGCGTCGTCCTGGGTGAAGCCGCGCACGCGGGTCAGCCCGTGCAGGGCGCCGGACGGCTCGTAGCGGTGGACGGTGCCGAACTCGGCAAGCCGGATCGGCAGCTCGCGATAGGACTTCAGGCCGTGCTTGAAGATCTGCACGTGGCCGGGGCAGTTCATCGGCTTCAGCGCGAAGACGCGGGTGTCCTCGGCCTCGGCGTCGGCGCACTGCACCGAGAACATGTTTTCGCGGTACCAGCCCCAGTGGCCGGACACCTCCCACAGCGCGTGGTCGAGCACCTGCGGGGCGTTGACCTCCTGATAGTCGCGGCCGAGCCGCCGGCGCATGTAGGCAAGCAGGTTCTGGAAGCAGCGCCAGCCCTTGGCGTGCCAGAAGACGACGCCCGGCCCCTCCTCCTGGAAGTGGAACAGGTCCATCTCGCGGCCGAGCTTGCGGTGGTCGCGCTTCTCGGCCTCCTCGCGCATCCTCAGATAGGCGTCGAGCTCCTCCTGGCGCGCCCAGGCGGTGCCGTAGATGCGGCTCAGCATGGCATTCCTGGAATCGCCGCGCCAATAGGCGCCGGCCACGCTGGTCAGCCTGAACGCGGTGCCGACATCACCGGTCGAGCGCATGTGCGGCCCGCGGCACAAATCCAGCCAATCGCCTTGGCGGTAGAGGCTGATCTCCTGGTCGGCGGGAATGGCATCGACGAGCTCGACCTTGTAGTGCTCGCCCTTGTCGCGGAAGAAGCGCCTCGCCTGCTCGCGGCCCCACACCTCCCGGGTGAACGGCCGGTCGCGAGCGATGATCTCGCGCATCTTCTTCTCGATCACCGGCAGGTCGTCGGGCGTGAACGGCTGGTTGCGAGCGAAATCGTAATAGAAGCCGTTGTCGATGACCGGACCGATGGTGACCTGCGTGCCCGGCCACAGTTCCTGCACGGCTTCCGCCAGCACATGGGCGGCGTCGTGGCGGATCAGTTCGAGCGCGCGCGGATCGTCGCGGGTGATGAGCTCTATCGCGCCATCGGACGAAATCGGCTCGGAAAGGTCGCGCAGCCGGCCGTCGAGCGCCACGGCAACGGATTTCTTCGCCAGCGATCTGGCGATCGACCCGGCGACCTCGGCGCCGGTGACACCGGCGGCGAACTGGCGTTTGGAACCATCGGGGAAAGTGAGCGTGATGGCGGCGGCCATGGCGTTCTCCTATCCAGTCCCGCCTACGGACGCGGGTGGTTGATCGGAATTGTGCGCCGCATATAGGCCAAGCGCGGCGGCCGCGGCAAGGGGGTTTGGCGGCGCGCCGAGTCGGTCCCGGCCCGCCCCCGCCTCAAGCGGGCGCTATGTCGGTCAGGGCGAAATCGCCGTCCTTGTAGAGAAGCGGCGTGCCGTAGTGGCGGGCGCAGGCATAGGCAAAGCAGTCGCCGATATTGAGCCGAGCCGGATGCCACCCCTTGCCGTAGCGTTCGAACGCATCGAGGGCGAGCGGAAAGGCCTGCGGCGGCACCGGTTCGACCGCAATATCCATGAGCCCGCAATATTCTTCGACCGCGTCGCCGGCCTCGGCGAGCGACAGGCCGAGCGAGCGGGCGAGCGCGACCGAGCTTTCCCACAGCGCGAGCGGCGAAGTGAGCCGCCGCCTCGCCCGCTGAAGGCGCGCCAGCAGTTCACGCGCGTCGGTCTCGTCGCTCAGCATGGCGGTGAGCGCGGAGGCGTCGACGAACATCACTCGCGTTCGTAAAGGCTGTCGATGAACACCTTGTCCGCCGGCATGGCCGATCGCGGGTCGCCGCGCGCCTTCAGGCGGTGAAGGAACGCGACGCCGGTCTCGACCAGGGACGGCTTCGCCCGTTCGCGCGCCAGCTCGTTGGCCAGCGCCTCGTGCACGGCCTCGGTCAAGCCAACGCCCTTGGCCGCCGCCAGCTTGCGCGCCAGCGCGTCGGTCTCGCGATTGCGGATGTGAAACGGCATGGCGGATATCCCTTGGTTGATATCCGTATATATCGCCGTGGATAGCCGATGTTAAGGGGAACCGGCCGGGTTCGCCGCCTGGAGCAAGACCCGATCCGGATGAATCGGATATCTTGCTCTATCTGTTTGTTTTGTCGCATCATCTCGTCCGCCTCGCGATCCCGCTCGGCGGGATGAAGCTCTAGCCCGGCCGCGCCATCCTGACCGCGCCGACCGCCTTGTCGCGGCGGTTGAGGATCGGCGGATTGCCGAATCTCGCCAATGCCTTGGCCTCGGCCTCCGAAAGTTCCAGCAGAGATTCAAGCGTGGCGACGAGTGCTGCCTCGGCGGCGCGGGTGGCGCCGTCCTCGACCTTGAGCGCCACACCGAGCGCCTTTTCCGGCAGCGCGGCGACGAAGACGCCCTCGGCACCGGTCTTGACGAAGGCGCGCCCCTTCAGCGCCGTCATGATCGCCGTGCAGGCGCGGCCCGTGCCGGCCACCATCTCCGGATGGGCGAAGCAGGCATCGCGGATGCGCCGGAAAGCCTTGGCCCGGGCCGGGTCGCGGTCCTCGCCGGCGCCGAAGCGGGCGAAGGCGATGGCAAGCTTCGACAGCGGGATCGCCCAGGTCGGGATCGAGCAGCCGTCGATGCCCCAATTGTCGTCGCCGTGGCGGGCGCCGGTCACCTCCGAGAGCGTGGCGGCGAGCGCCCGCTGCACCGGGTGGTCGAAGCCGACATAGCCCTCGGTCGGAAAGCCCATATGGGCGGCGAAGGCAAGGAAGCCCGCATGCTTGCCCGAGCAGTTGTTGTGGATCGGCCGCGGCTCCTCGCCGGCCAGGATCAGGCGCGTCTCGTCGTCGCGCAGGGCCGGCCACTGGGCGCCGCATTCGAGGCAGCGCGGCGCCAGGCCGGCGGCGGCCAGCATCTCGCCGGCGGCGGCGACATGCATCGCCTCGCCATTGTGGGAGGCGCAGGCGAGCGCGATGTGGCGCTCGGCGAAGCCGAAGCGGTCGGCGGCGCCGCTTTCCACCAGCGCCAGCGCCTGCAGCGCCTTGATCGCCGAACGGGGAAAAGTCGGCCGCTCGGCCTCGCCATGGACGGCGACCAGCGCGCCGCCGGCATCGGCGACGACAATGTCGACGCGGTGGCGGCTCTCGACGAGCGGGCCGCGGGTGACCTCGACGACGGCGGCGGGAAGGTGCTTCATCGGTGTTTTCCGGCTCCCTGCGCGATGTTTCCGCTGTAGCCGGCGGCCGCGCGATTGTCACCGCAAAAGCGCGCGGCGTCACGGCGCCCAATAGTCGACGGCGCCGGCCGGCAAGCGCGCCAGCAACTGGTCGAAACGACGCTGGTCGACGTGACGGCGCAGGACCGTGGCGACATCGGATATGGCAGATTGGGGCGCGGTATTGTGCGGCTGGCGAACGTCGAGGACCTGCCGCAGCAGCGCAGCCCTGTCCGGAAAGAGCGGCGGGGCCGGCGACGGGTGCCAGTTGTCGATGTATAGCGCTCGCAGGAGCGGCGGCAGCAGGTCGGCGAAATCGAGCGCGTCGCGCACCGAAAGATGGTCGCGAAAGACGTGGAGCACGGCACGCGTCATGGCGTAGGCCTGGTTGCGCGTCTGGCGCATCGCCTGCGTCCTGACCTCATCGAGAAACCGCTCGAAGTCGGCGGACGCCGTCGAATATTCACGCGGGAACGGCATCAGGTCGCGCTGTCCTTCCCGCGCCACCAGCGCATCTTCTCCGGCACCGGATCGTAGCCGCTCGTTCCCCACGGATTGCAGCGCACGACCCGCACGGCGGCGAGCCAGCCGCCGGCAAGGAGGCCGTGGCGGGCGATCGCCTCATAGGCATATTCCGAACAGGTCGGCTGGTGGCGGCAGGCATTGCCGACGAAGCCCGACAGGGTGAGCTGGTAGAGACGGACGAGGCCGATACCGGCGAGGCGGCCCGGCGTCCTCGGCCACGGTCCGGAATAGTTGCGACCTTGCAGATGACTATGACTCATCGGCTGCAAGCTGCTTGATCACTTGCCGGCACCGGGCCATGAAGGACGGCACGGCGGGCTCGCGGCCTGCCTTGCCCATCACAGCGCCCTGAGATCGGCGTCGATGCGCCTGCGCGCGCGGGGGCCGAACTCGCCGGCCGTGTGCACGCTCACCTTCACGCCGACAACGGTTGCGAGTTCATCCTCGATCCTGCAAAGGTCGAAATAGCTGAGCGGCCCGTCCTTTTCGACCATCAGGTCGAGGTCGCTGTCCTCGCCATCCTCGCCACGGGCGACGGAGCCGAACACGCGCGGATTGCTGACAGGGTAGCGGGCGAGGATTGCCAGCATCTTGTCGCGATTGCGGGCGAGTGCCTCAGACGGTCGCATGGCGCGGGGTCCCCTTCAGCGCACACCGAACTTGATTCCGGCCGCGTTCAGCGCGTCGACGGCGGCGGCCTTGACCCGGGCCTGCTTGTCGGCGCGGGCGGCGGCGCGCGTCGCCTCGATCTGCTCGATGCAGTCGACCACCGCGTCGAAGGTGAGCAGGGTCGAGGCGTGGCGGGCCTTGTAGTCGCGCACCGGCTCGAGGAAGCGGAACTCGGCGAAGCGGCCTTGCGGCGGCGGACCGCCTTCCTTCAGCATGGCGTACATGGTCTTCTTCAGCGCCTTCAGTTCGGCCGCGGTGGCGCCGATGATGGTGCGCGCCATGATCGAGGAGGATGCCTGGCCGAGCGCGCAGGCCCTGACCTCGTGGGCGAAATCGGTCACGGTGTCGCCGTCCATCTTCAGATCGACGATCACGGTCGAGCCGCACAGTTTGGAATGGGCCCTGGCGGTCGCGTCGGGGTTGTCGAGTCGGCCGATGCGCTCGATATTGCCGGCGTAGTCGAGGATCCTGGCGTTGTAGACGTTGTCGAGCATTGTGAACGGTCCGGCCTGAACTGGCCGGAATATAGGCGCTCGCACCCGCCCCGTCGAGGGACGCCGGGGGCTCAATGAGCGGCACAACGGCGGCGGCTCCCGGGGCGGCGCCGGAAACGCCAGAAGCCCCGGCGGGGCCGGGGCTTCCGGAGAAGATCGAAGGACAAGCCCCCGAAATGGTCAGTAGCAGACCTTCACGTTCTGCCAGGCATAGTAGCCCGGATTGGGGTACCATACCTGCTGCTTCTGCCAGTAGCAGGTCTGGTAGACGACCGGGGCGGGATAGACCGGCGCGGCATAGACCGGGGTCTGGCTGGCGATCAGACCGCCGAGCAGGGCGCCGCCGATGAGCGCCGCGGCAACCTTGCCGTTGGCATTGGCTTCATCCGGCGCGGCGAGCGAGCCGGCGGCGACAAAGGCGATGGCGGCGAGGCCGGCGATCGCGGAATTGCGGAACTTGGCGAGGGTCATGGGTCTTCTCCTGGTCAGGCTTGTCTTCGATGCACCGGTTTTCGTGCGCCGGTCGGATCAATATGACGACGAATCCCGGCCGATACGGTGCATTTGAGCACAGGCCGGATGAACCGGGCCTGAACCGATTTTTCGCCGCGACGGGGTGGCGTCGACATGATTTTGCGTGAGCAGACGGCGTCGCCGGCCCATAGTGGCGGCCTGGAAACGGCCCGCGAACGGCCGTTCAACGGCCGGGCAGCCGATTGCCACGGCCCGGCCGCACATTATATTAGGAGACGTCTGGTCATCCGTGCCGGAGAAGGAACCCATCCCCGAAAGCCCACGAACCCCGGCCAAAGCCGAACTCCTGCATCAGCGCAATGGCGGCACCGTCCGCGCGCTATGCCGCCTGGCTGCGACTGGTCCGAGACGATCACCAAACCGAGCAGTGGAACCGACATGCGGGAGATGAACATGGATGTCGTCCTCGGAAAACTCGACAAGGCGTCGCGGCGCAAGGTGCTGCCGCGCTCGAGCCGGCCGAGCCGGGCCGAGGCCGAGGAGGCGGTGCGCACGCTGCTCAGATGGATCGGCGAGGATGTCGAGCGCGAAGGTCTGGTCGACACGCCGGCGCGCGTCGCCAAGGCCTATCTGGAGATGTTCTCCGGCTATGACGAGGACCCGGAGGAGGCGCTGGGGCGCACCTTCGAGGAAGTCGGCGGCTATGACGACATGGTGCTGGTCAAGGACATCACCTTCCACTCCCATTGCGAGCACCACATGGTGCCGATCATCGGCAAGGCGCATGTCGCCTACCTGCCCGACGGCAAGGTGCTGGGCCTTTCGAAGATCGCGCGCACGGTCGAAATCTTCGCCCGCCGGCTGCAGACCCAGGAGAACATGACGGCCCAGATCGCCCAGGCGATCGACGCGGTGCTGCGGCCGCGCGGCGTGGCGGTGATGATCGAGGCCGAGCACATGTGCATGGCCATGCGCGGCATCCGCAAGCAGGGCTCGACTACGACCACCACCTGCTTCACCGGCGAGTTCCGCGACAATGCCAGCGAGCAGGCCAACCTGCTGACGCTGCTGCGCTTCGGCCGCAAATGAAGCCGCCCCTCCCCGTCCGCCGGGCCAGGCCAGGCTGCCCATGACCCGACCCGCCGTCGGCGCCGACCATCCCAAGCCGGAGGACAGCAATGAGCTGGCGCCGCGCTTCGACGCCGCCGGGCTGATCACCGCGGTCGCCACCGACGCGGCGACCGGCACGGTGCTGATGGTGGCGCACATGAACGCCGAGGCGCTGGCGCGCACGCTCACGACCGGCGAGGCCTGGTACTGGAGCCGCTCGCGCGGCGAGCTCTGGCACAAGGGCGCCACCTCGGGCGAGACGCAGCGCGTCGTCGAAGTGCGCGTCGACTGCGACCAGGACGCCGTGTGGCTGAAGGTCGAGCCACAGGGCAAGGGCGCGGCCTGCCACACCGGCCGGCGCAGCTGCTTCTACCGCCGCGTCGAGCCGGACGACAATGGTGGCGGCCGCCTCGTCTTCGACGACGCGCCGGCGCTGTTCGATCCCGGCGAGGTCTACAAGAGGTGAACGGCACGCCACGCTCGCGCCCAATTCACAATTTGATTAGATTCTGTGGCGTATCCTTTTCAATTGCGCGGGTTTTTGCGTGAGCGTGCACCAATGTCGTACCGAGTAGCCAACTCCGAGACCGAAGCGGCAATGGGCCCGGGCGAAGCGCCGGCCGCCCCGGGCGGGTTCGACCGCTCCCGTGACCTCACCACCAGCCGGGCCGGCCCGCCCGCTTCGCGCGGGCCGGCCAAGCCGCGCGGCGGGGTGGCGCTGGCGCTCGGCGGCGGCGCCGCCAAGGGCTGGGCCCATATCGGCCTGCTGCGCGCCTTCGACGAGGCCAAGGTGCGCATCACGACGATCGCCGGCACGTCGATCGGCGCCCTGGTCGGCGGCTGCTATCTCGCCGGCAAGCTCGACGAGCTGGAGACCTTCGCCCGCACGCTGACGCGTTCCAACATCCTGCGCTACATGGATTTCTCGCTGCGCGGCGCCGGCCTGATCTCGGGCCAGCGGCTGGCGACGCGGCTTGCCGAGAAGCTCGGCAGCACCTGCATCGAGGACCTCGACCGGGGGTTCGTGGCGGTCGCCACCGATATCCGCACCGGACACGAGATCTGGCTGCATGACGGCCCGCTGATCGAGGCCATGCGCGCCTCCTACGCGCTGCCGGGGGTGTTCGCGCCGATCCGCCACAACGGCCGGCTGCTGGTCGACGGGGCGCTGGTCAATCCGGTGCCGGTGTCGGTGTGTCGCGCCTACGAGCCCGACGTCGTCATCGCCGTCGATCTCAACAGCGAGACCTTCGGGCGCGGCACGGTGATCCGCTCGTCGCACTACGACAGCCACGCCGCCGCGGCGGTGGCACCCGACGGCGCCGAGCCGGCCGCCTCCTGGTGGCTCGCCTTCCTCCACTCGACCAGCCACGAATCCAGCCCGTCCCGGCCGGACAAGCGGCCGATCCGCTCGCTGCTCAACCCGCAGGTGCAGCCGCAGTCGCGCATCGGCCTGCCCGGCGTGATGATGGAGGCGTTCAACATCATCCAGGACCGCATCGCGCGGGCACGGCTCGCCGGCGACCCGCCGGACTACACGATCCGGCCCAAGCTTTACGGCATCGGGCTCGCCGACTTCCACAAGGCCGACGAGGCGATCGCCATCGGCTATGCCGAGGCGAAGTCGCGCATCCGCGAACTGATCGACCAGGGCGAGTTCGAGACGGCCGTCTGAGCGGACCCCGCTCAGGCCGTGGCGATGTAGTTGCGCATCTCCTCGGCGTCGCGCTCGACCTGCTCGATCTTGCGCTTGACGACGTCGCCGATCGACACGATGCCGGCCAGCCGGCCATTGCTCACCACCGGCAGGTGGCGGAAGCGGTTGACCGTCATGACGTTCATCACGTCGTTGACCGTGTCGCTCTCCGCGCACGACACCACCTTGCGCGTCATGCAGTTGGCCACCGGCTCGTCGAGCACGCCGGCGCCGCGGCCGGCGATCTCGCGCACGATGTCGCGCTCCGACACGATGCCGACGACCGCACCGGCGGCATTGGTCACGACGATGGCGCCGACCTTGTGGCGGGCAAGCGAATCGATGATTGCGGACAGCGGCGTGTCCGGGCCGGCGGTCAAGACATTCCTGCCCTTGGCGGCCAGAATCGATGCAACCGTCATGGTCTCCTCCAAGCTGTGCGAGACCGCCACGGATCCAAGATGCAAAGCCGCAACGGCCCACCCTCGACCGCATCATGCTTGCAATGCCGGGACTTGACAAGCCGGATGGCGGCGTCAGCGCCGGTCGAAGAGCGAGAAGGCGACGAGCCCGGCGGCAAAGCCGCCGACATGGGCCTGCCAGGCGACCGCCACGCCCTCGCCGGCAATGGCGACGACGCCGGTGCCGAACAGGTAGTTGAGCGCCAGCCACACCAGGACGAAGGCGAGGAAGCGCGGGTTGGCGAAGCTCGCCAGCAGCGGCAGCGCCGGCCCGTCGACGTTGAGCCCGGGGCCAGGCCCGCCGACGAAGGCGAAACGCGCCGCCGCGCCCATGAAGCCCGCCACCACCGCCGAGGCGCCGACCATCGGCACCAGTTCGCCGGGATAGGCGAGCCAATGGGCGAGCGCGCCGCCGAGCGAGGCCAGCAGCGCGATGGCGCCGGCGCGGGCGGCCCCCAGCCGGCGGGCGACCGGGCTGGCGAAGGCGACCAGCCACATCAGGTTCATCGCCAGGTGCGCCCAGTCGGCATGCAGCAGCGAATAGGTGAGCGGGCTCCACAACGCTGCGGCCGGCACCGGCAGTTCCGCCGCCAGCCCGCCGTAGCGGGCCGGGATGAAGGAAAACAGGATCAGCACCCAACGGTCGACGGACGGCGTGGCCAGCACCACGCCGGCGACATGGATGGCGACGATGAGGCCGGCAAGGACCCAGACGAAGGCGGGCAGGTTGAACACCGGCTCGCGGCGGCGCGCGCCACCGACCGGCGGCGACGGCCCGAACCGGCCGGCCAGGCGGCCGCCATCGTCGTCGTTTTGGTCCATCAACGCTTGCTCCAACTCTCGACCCCCGACGGGATGAGGCTGTAGCGGGCGGGGCGGGCGGGGCCAAACAAAAAATCCGCCTGATCGCGGCAGCGACCAGGCGGATGGTCAGGTCCCCTGTCAAACCCGTCCCCGATCTGCGCCGGGCGGGCGGAGCCGACAAGTGCCGGGCCGCCTCCCTGTTAACGAATTGGGCCCGAGGAGCGGCCAGATATATCCGGTTTTTCAGACGGATAGGCAAGGCAAACCAATCGTTAAGGTTAACCGATCGCGCCTGTGGGCAAGTCGGCCAAGGCTGTGAACGGCGCGGTCGCCGGCATAGGCGGACGGGATCGGCTTCTGGCACAAGACATGCAACGGCCCTGCCATCGGCAACGCAACAGCCGACGGAGTGTCCACTTTCGGGACACAGCGCCGCTTCCCGCCGACGGGATGGCGGTCCGCCGGCCAGCACAGCACGGGTGGTGCGATTTTGAGACAGAAGGGTTCAAACAGGCTGTTCGAGTACTGGAACACGCTGCGTGGCACCCGGCCGGCGCCCGAGCGCGGCGAGATCGAGCCGGGCGACATCCGCGAAATGCTCGGCGACACGTTCATCCTCGAAGTGGCCGCGCAGATGCGCACCATCGCCTTCCGCCTCGCCGGCACGCGCCTGTGCGCGGCCTACGGGCGCGAACTGAAGGGCCTCGGCTTCCTGGCGCTGTGGGACGAGGAGGCCAATTTCGCGATCGCCAAGACGGTGCGCCGCGTCTACCGCGACTACCAGCCGATGCTGGTCAGCTACACGGCGGCGACGGCCGAAGGCCACTTCGTCGAGTTCGAGATGGTACTGCTGCCGCTGATGCCGGTCGCCGACGGCAATGCCCGCATCCTTGGCCTGGCCAGCCCGCGCAAGGTGCCCTACTGGTTCGGCGCCGAACCGCTGGTCGTCAACCATCTGCGCCATTTGCGGACCATCGAGACAACGGTGGCGGCGCCGCCGCTCGCCCCGGCCGAGGTGCGTGAGGCCGGCGCGCCGTCCGCGGAGGACAGGCGGCGCCGGGTGGCGCATCTGACCGTGCTCGACGGCGGCCGCGGCAAGGCCTGAGCCGGGGGCAAAGCGGGGCCGGGCGGGGGCCAAGCGGAGGCCGGGCGGCCGCCGGACGACAGCCCATCGCCGCAATGGCCAGCCGATACCCGCTTGCCGAGCACCGGCCGTTTCTTACCAATCGTTAACCGCGCCCGGTAATAATGGCGTCAAACCAGACGGGCCGGGCGGCGATGGCATTGTTAGGCGAAAGAACCGACCTCAACGGATTGTCGAACGAGGAGCGCCAGTTCCAGCGGGTGGAGCTGACGCTGTTCGGCCGCTACATGCTGTCGAACCGGCAGGAATTCCCCTGCCAGGTGCTCAACATGTCGCCCGGCAGCGCCGCGATGATGACACCGCATATGGGCCGCATCGGCGAGCGCGTGATCGCCTATGTCGACCATGTCGGCCGGCTGGAAGGCGTCATACTGCGCCACTTCGACGGCGGCTTCGCCATGAGCATCAGCGCCACCGAGCGCAAGCGCGACAAGCTCGCCGCCCAGCTCACCTGGCTCGCCAACCGGCACGAACTGAACCTGCCGGAGGACCGGCGCCACGAGCGCATCGTGCCGCGCCAGCGCGAGGCGGTGGTCAGGCTCGAGGACGGGCGCAGCTACCGCACGCGCATCATCGACCTGTCGCTGTCGGGAGCGGCGATCGAACTCGACGTGCGCCCGGCGATCGGCACGGTGCTGTGGATCGGCAACATGCGCGGCCGCGTCGTGCGCCATTTCGAGGAAGGCGTGGCGGTCGAATTCGCCGTGGTCCAAAGCCGCGACTCGCTCGAACGCTTCCTGGTCGGCATCCCCAACTGAGCCGGATGCCCGGCGCCGCGCCAGGCGGCGGCCCGGTCCGGCAGCGCCTGACAAGGCAATTTCGCTCGGCCGCTTCGGCGGCCTTTTGCATTGGCGCCGCGCCGGCCGCCTCATCCCTCCAGGCACCCCTCGCAATCGCTAAAATTTTCGGCGAATTCGCCTCAATCGCCCGCCAATGCGCTTACCGGCCGGCAAGGACGATTGCCGACAATTTGAAGTGACTTTGAATAAATAGCGATTTCTTCTTTTTCTATAAGCTAAAACTATTTGTGTCATCTTGCCCTTGTTAACGGGGAACCACAAGATGCACAAAAAGAATAGAATAGTACTTGCCATTGTTGTGGCGGCGGGGCTGTCGGGGGCGGCGGGAACGGCAATCGCCAGCGACGGATTCGACCACATGATCGTGACAGGGAGGACGACACAGCCGATCGGGCACTACGAATTCTGCAAGGTCCATCCAGCCGAGTGCCGCGTCGTCAGCGCCGACACGCGGCCGATGCGGCTGACCCGCCAGCGCTGGGACGAGCTGGTGCGCGTCAACCAGCAAATCAACACGCAGGTGACGCCGGTCACCGACCTCGAATATTACGGGGTCGAGGAATACTGGACCTTTCCCGACCGTTTCGGCGATTGCGAGGACTATGCGCTGCTCAAGCGCCGCCAGCTCATCAAGCTCGGCTGGCCGGCGTCGAGCCTGCTGATCACGGTCGTGCGCCAGCGCAATGGCGACGGCCATGCCGTGCTGACCGTGCGCACCGACCGCGCCGACTATGTGCTCGACAATCTCGATGAGCGCATCGTGGCGTGGCACGAGACGGAATATCGCTACCTCAAGCGCCAGGCGGCCAGCCATTCGGGCATGTGGGAGGGAATCGACGACGCCCGCCCGGTGCTGGTCGGCAGCGTGAGCAACTAGACATCGCCGCGAGGCGAACGAGCTGACCCGGTCGCGTCCCCACCCTCCCCGTCCCCAAGACCGGGTCCGGGAGCCGGTTCAATGTCCCCTGAACCGGCTCCCATCCCCTTTTTCATGCGACGAGATGGCCGATCATCAGGCCGGCCTCGATGACGAAGACGCCCGAGCAGAAGCTCCAGACGGCGCAGACGGCGGCGAGCGCCAGCAGGTGACGGCCGGCGAGGTCGCCGCGCCGCCAGGACGGCCAGGCGAGCGCCAGTGCCAGATAGGGGCCGGCCAGGGCGCAGATCAGCAGCGACCAGGCCATGGCCGGCGGCGAGGCAAAGGACAGGCCGACGGGCCTGGTTTCAGCCTCGCCCAGCGCAAGGCGGTGAACGCTCGACAGCAGCCCCGCGGTCGTGAAGCCGCAGGCGGTGGCAAACAGCACCAGTGCCAGGGTGGACACGCTTTACCTTTCTTTACCGCGATTGCGAAACCATCGGCCTGCAAGCAAGCGCCATGCCGGGCGATTCCGTCCCGCCGGCGCACAGTGCGGACCGAAACGGGACATGCAGGCGGCTTCGCCCGACGCAATCGCCAGACAGGTCGCGGCCGGCGGCGGCGCGACCGGGCCGGCGCAAGGCGGCAATGCCTCTGGCTGGCCGTGGCGGCTGTCGCTCGCCCTGCTCGCCATGGCCGCCGGACTCGCCGGCCTCGCCCAGTGCGCCGGCGACCGGCTGGCGCGGGCCGGCCATTCGGCCGACGCCAGCCCACACGAGGTGGTCGTCGGCAATGACGTGCTCGTCGTGCCGACCAACATGATCCGCTTTGGCGCGCAGCGGCGCGCGGCCAGCGCCGAACGGCTCGACCTCTATCTGCACTGGCCAACGCTGTCGGGCTATTCCGACGGATTGAGCGCAGCCTTCAGCGCGGCCGGAATCGACCCGTCGATCCTGTTCCTCACCGTCGAGCCGCGGCAGACGAGCCTCGACATGAGCGGGCGCGCCGGACCGCTCTACGGCAAGTTCCTGGTTGGCGAGGCGGCGAATGCCGGCTTCGGGCTGAGCAGGCGGGCGCTGTCGGCGGCGGCCGGCTTCGTCGACGAGGACCTGTTCTACGAGGCCGAAGCCGGCCACCCGTTCGTGGCGCGCTGCGTGCGTGCCGGCGCGCCGGCGATGGCCGCCTACTGCATGCGCGACATCCATGTCGGCCGGTCGCTGTCGCTGACCTACCGGTTCCACCTGTCGCTGATGGCGGACTGGCGGCGGCTGGAGGCGGCCATGCGCCACCTCGCCGCGGCGATGCTGGCCGGCGGCGCCGACGGCTGAGGGTCAGCCGTCGAGGTCGATGTCGAGTATGGCCATCGAGAAGTTGTAGGACAGCTCGCCCTCGTCGTCGTCGCGGTAGATGACGCCGAGGAACTCACCGTCGCGGTAGAGTTCGGCCGAATCGCTCTTGCGCGGGCGGGCCCGCACCTCGAGCCCGGGCGTCATGAAGACGCGCTTGAAATAGGCGTCCAGTTTTCTGAGTTCGTCTGGTTTCACGCTATGGCTCCCGTGACGGTGCGATCCGGCTTATATGGGCCAGAAAACTGCCGCTTGTAGAGCAAAGCGCTGCCGGCCTGTAAAGGCCGGCCCCGATGGAAGCCGCAGGAAGCCTGAAACGACCGCCGGCGGCGGCTCAGTGGATGTCCTTGTCCTCGGCCAGGATCTGGTCCATCGACCGCGACGGCTCGGCGCAGCCGGCCTGGCCGATGACCTTGGCCGGAACGCCGGCAACGGTGACATTGGCCGGCACCGGCTTGACCACCAGCGAACCGGCGGCGACGCGCGAGCAGCGGCCGACCGCGATATTGCCGAGCACGGTGGCGCCGGCCCCGAGCAGGACGCCGGAGCCGATCTTGGGATGGCGGTCGCCCGATTCCTTGCCGGTGCCGCCAAGCGTGACGCCGTGCAGGATCGAGACATCGTCGCCGATCACCGCGGTGGCGCCGACGACCAGCCCGGTGGCGTGGTCGAGGAAGATGCCCCTGCCCATGCGCGCCTGCGGGTTGATGTCGGTCTGGAACACCTGGCTGGAGCGGCTCTGCAGATAGAGGGCGAAGTCGCGGTGGCCGCGGTTCCAGCTCCAATGGGCGAGCCGGTGCGTCTGGATGGCGTGGAAGCCCTTGAAGTAGAGGATCGGCTCGATGAAGCGCTCGCAGGCGGGATCGCGGTCGTAGACGGCGGCCAGATCGATGCGCACGATCTCCGACCAGTCCGGCCAGTCCTCGACCATCTGCTCGAAATTCTGGCGCAATATCTCGCCGGAAATCTCGCGCGAATGCAGCCGGTCGGCGATGCGGGCGATGACGGCATCCTCCAGCCGGGCGTGGTTGAGGATGGTCGAATAGATGAAGGTCGACATCACCGGATCGGTGGCGACGACCTGCTCGGCCTCCTCGCGCACGGCCCGCCAGACCGGGTCGACCGCCAGGGGCCGGTCGCCGGCCGCAACGCGTGAAACCGCATGCTTGGTCATTTGAGCTCCTCCGGCCGGCGGGCTGTCCGCGATGGCCCGATCGGTGTCATTTCGTCTAGTATAGGAGCAGCGGGCGCCCAAACAAGGCGGCCATCGGTGAACAATTTTGTCGGCCGGTGAACAATCGCTGCATCAGCTTCGCAGAAAATCGATGACGCCGGCGATGTGAACGCGGTCGCCGACCGCCTTCATGTGGTCGCGGCGCGGGATGGGCAGGAAGCGCCCGTGCGCGAAGAGTTCGGCGAGGCGCTCGCCCGAGCCGGCCACCTCGTCCTCGGTGCCGACGGCGACCAGGACCGGATT
Organism: Alphaproteobacteria bacterium; assembly: GCA_016861165.1. Lineage (GTDB taxonomy): Bacteria > Pseudomonadota > Alphaproteobacteria > Rhizobiales > Rhizobiaceae > BOKV01. Next base: position 213,580 of record BOKV01000001.1, read on the forward strand.
GGCGATGCGGCGCAGCTCGTCGGGATCGAGCCGCTGGCGGACGCCGACGACGCAGGCGGCGAGTGCCCGCCGGTCGCTGCGCGTCTGTTCGGCGAAGGCCCGGAACATGCGGGCGCGCGGGTCGGTGACCTCGTCGATCGAGGCCGCCAGCAGGCCGTCGCGCACCGGCGTCCAGTCGCCCGACCCCTCGACCATCGACCAGCCGCCGCCCGACAGGACCACGCGACCCAGCCGGTCGCCATGGTGGACGGCGACCGTGGCGCTGATGCGGGCGCCCATCGAGTAGCCGACGATGTGGGCGCGGGCGATGCCGAGCCGGTCGAGCAGGGCGACGGCGTCACCGGCCATGGTCTCGAGGGCGTAGTCGGCCTCGTCATAGAATTTGGTGCTGGCGCCGTGGCCGCGGTTGTCATAGGCGATGACGCGCAGGCCGGCGGCAACGAACGCCTTCACCCAGCCGGTGGCGACCCAGTTGACCTCCTTGCTGGAGGCAAAGCCGTGAACCAGCAGGACCACCGGCCCCTCGCCCGCGTCGACATAGGCAAGGTCAAGGCGGCGGTCGGCGTTGACGATGGTGGCGACGGGCATGGCGCCAGATCCTGTTTGATGTCGTGAGGGCCTGCAAAGCGAATGGGGCGAGCGCGGTCAACAAAAACCTTTGCAGGGCGACGCCGATCTTTCTAGAAAGGCGCCAGCAGCGCCAACCCTCAGCCGGAACCGACCTCCATGAGCGATCACGCCGTCCCGCACTTCCAGAACGACCAGGGTGTCGCGGTCATCGAGATCGGCGTCAGGGAATTCATGTGCTGCGGCGCGAGCGCGCCCTTCGACCACCCGCACGTCTATCTCGACATGGGCGATGACGATGAGATCGTCTGCCCCTACTGCTCGACGCTCTATCGCCACAAGGCGGAACTCGGCCCCTTCGACACCCGGCCGGCCGGCTGCCTCTACGAGAAGGCGGCCTGATCGACCCGGCCCTCATCCCGAGGGCAACCACGGAACCCGCGCGGTGAGCCGCAACAGCAGGACCGTACTGATCGCCGGCGGCGGCATCACCGGACTGACGGCCGGGCTGGCGCTGGCGCGCGCCGGCTTCCGGGTCGATCTGTTCGAGCAGGCGGAGGGCTTCGAGACCATCGGTGCCGGCCTGCAGCTCTCGCCCAACGCGCTCGCCGTGCTCGACGGGCTGGGCCTGCTGCACCGCATCAAGACGGTCGCGGTCGGCCCGACGGCCATCCGGGTGATGTCGGCGACCAGCGGGCGCGAGATCGTGCGCATCCCGCTCGGTCACCATGCGGTCGAACGCTACGGCCGGCCCTATCTGGTGATCCACCGGGCCGATCTGCAGCAGGTGCTGGCGAGCGCCTGCGCCGACGATCCCGACGTCACGCTGCACATGGCGGCAAGCGTCGACGACGTGGCCGCCCACGCCAACGGCGTCACCGCGCTCGTCAACCAGGGCAGCCAGATGACCGAGTTCAGCGGCATCGGCCTCGTCGCCGCCGACGGCGTGTGGTCGCGGCTGCGCAACGTCCACTTCGACGCGCGGCCATCGGTCTACAGCGGGCTTGCAGCCTGGCGGGCGCTGATCGCCGCCGAGCGCCTGCCCGGCTCGCAGGACATGGAGAGCGTGCAGCTCTGGCTGGCGCCGAACGCGCACGCGGTGAGCTATCCGGTGCGCCACGGCCAGCACCTCAACGTCGTCGTCGTCCTGGCGGCCCTGCAGGCGCCGCAAGGCTGGACCGACCGCGGCGAGGTGGGCGAGCTCAGGCAGGCACTTGCCGGCTGGAGCCCGGCCTTCGCCGGGCTGCTCGACCACAAGGCGCGCTGGACGCGCTGGCCGTTGCATGCGGCGCCACGGCTGCGCCGGTGGAGCGAGGGACCGACCGCGCTCGCCGGCGACGCCGCCCACGCCATGCTGCCCTTCGCCGCCCAGGGCGCGGCGATGGGCATCGAGGACGCCGCCGTCATCGCCCGCTGCCTGAAGGCGGCGCATGAGAATGGCGGGGACGCCAGCGCCGCCTTCGCCGCCTATGAGGGCGAGCGGCGACGGCGCGCGGCACGGGCGGGGCGACTGGCGCTCGCCAACCGCTACCTCTACCACCTGCCGAGGCCACTCGATCTGGCACGCAACCTGGCGATGCAGGCAATCGGCGGCCGGCGCCTGCTCGCCCGCCAGGACTGGCTCTACGGCTGGAAGCCGGCGCCGTAGTATCGCCGCGCAGCCCCCCGCGGGGGCGGCCCCCTATTGCCCGATCGCCTCGGGCGCGTGCAGCCACAGGCCGAGCTTCAGCGACTGGGTGGTCGGCGTCCACAAGCCGGTGGGCAGGCCGGCGGCGCGCAGGCCCTCGGCCGCCCAGACGTTGCACGGGCGCAGGATATTGAAGGCGCCGCGGGCGGCGAAGAAGGCGTCGCCGAGACCGAAGCCCGGCCGGACGAGGCGGACGCCGTCGCCGCCGTCGCGCGCGAAGCTTGCCTCGATGAAATCGGCGAGCCGCGCCAGCCCGCCCGGCGGCAAGGCAATGGCGACGGCATTGGGCAGCGCGCGCACGTCGCCCGCCGGCGCGACACGCAGCACCGACTCGTCGCCGGTGATGGCGGTGAGCGTCGGACCGGGCCGGATGTCGGCGAGCCGCGGCGTCTGCGTGTAGAAGGCGCGCGAACCCCAGCCGAAGACGAGGAACTTCAGCGCCGGATGGTCGATCGGTACGCCGGCCTCGGCAAGGAAGGCGAAGCGGGCCCGCGTCGGCCCGTCGACAGCCAGGGCGAAATCGGCATGCAGCAGGGTGGTCAGCAGGTAGACCGTCTCGGTCTGCCCGCCTGAGGCCGGGGGGGCCGGGCGCGGCGGTGCCGGCGGGTCGGCGGGGACCGCCGCGCCGACGATCGTGGCACCGAGATAGACCGCGACGACGGCAAACAGGCCGGCCGCCAGCGCCAGCACCAGCCGCAGCCCACGCCTGACCACAGCCGACGCCACCGTCCGCCAGCTCCGGGTCAGGCGCCGGCCGCGCCGCGCCAGCTCCACAGGCCGCGATTGAAGTTCCACAGCGCGATCGCCACGGCGAGTGTCACCAGGCCGGCCAGCAGGATGCTCAAGGGATGTGGCCCCAGCCATTCGAACCATTGCGTGTAGAGATGGATCATGGCGAACACGGCGACGACGGTGACGACCCAGCGGCGGTTGGCCATCGCCGCCCAGATGCCGGTCGCCACCAGCGCCACCGCCCAGCCGATGACGAAGACCTGGCGGTCGATGTCGATGCCGGCGGCCACTTCACCCTCGACGCCTTCGGCGACCGGGAGGGATGACAGCAGGCCAAACGGGTTGACCGTGTCGCCCCACAGCGAGCCGATCCAGAAGCCGAAATTGACCAGGAAGACCGACGTGCGGGCGGCAAGGATGGCCAAGCGCGAATAGTCGGCCGGCAGCCGCAGCGAGGCGAGGAGGGCCGCCAGCGCCAGCAGCGCGAACAGGATGACCGTCGCCGTCGGCTCCTCGATGCCGAGGAAGTAGGTGGCGTGCTCATAGCCGGTGCGCGCGCCGATCGACGAGGACAGCGCCAGCACCGCCAGCACGACGAGCAGGCCGCTGCGGGCGAGCACGCCGACAATGGCGAAGCCGGCGGCAATGGCGAGGAAGGCGGGAATCGAGGCCTGCGCCAGCACGACAATGCCGCCGGCAAGCGACAGCGCGCCGACGAGCACGCAGATATGGGCGACGACGTCCCAGCGGCCGGATTGGCCGAGCTGCAGGGCGAGGCCGCCGCCGAGCAGCGCCACGCCGAGGACAAGGCCGGTGATGGCGTCGGGCACCAGCGCGATCAGGCCGAGGCTGACGGCGACGACGCCGAACCCGATGATGATGCTGAAGGCGAGCGACGCGGTGCCTTGCGAGGACAGGCGCAGGAGCTTGTCGTATTCGGTCTTGTCGATGCTGCCGTCGGCCAGAAGCCGATCGAGATCGAGCGTCACTTTCATTGCCGCGCCTCCCCAGAAAAAGACCCGATCCGGGTGAATCGGGCTCTCGTTCCGAACATTTGTCTTGTCACGTAATCCTGTCCGCCTCGCGGTCCCGCCCGGCGGGATGAAGCGCTAGTGCAGAATCTGGCTGAGGAACAGCTTGGTGCGCTCGTGCTGGGGATGATCGAAGAACTCCGACGGCACGTTCTGCTCGACGATCTGGCCCTGGTCCATGAAGATGACGCGGTTGGCGACCTGGCGGGCGAAGCCCATCTCGTGGGTGACGCACAGCATGGTCATGCCCTCCTGGGCGAGCTCAACCATGGTGTCGAGCACCTCCTTGATCATCTCCGGATCGAGCGCGGAGGTCGGCTCGTCGAACAGCATGATGCGCGGGTTCATGCACAGGGCGCGGGCGATGGCGACGCGCTGCTGCTGGCCGCCGGAGAGCTGGCCCGGATATTTGTGCGCCTGCTCGGGAATCTTGACCTTGGTGAGGTAGTGCATCGCGATCTCCTCGGCCTCCTTCTTGGGCATCTTGCGCACCCAGATCGGCGCCAGCGTGCAGTTCTCCAGGATGGTCAGGTGCGGGAACAGGTTGAAGTGCTGGAACACCATGCCGACCTCGCGGCGGATCTCGTCGATGTTCTTCAGGTCGTTGGTCAGCTCGATGCCGTCGACGATGATGGTGCCGCGCTGATGCTCCTCCAGCCGGTTGATGCAGCGGATCATGGTCGACTTGCCCGATCCCGACGGGCCGCAGATGACAATGCGCTCGCCGCGCATCACCTTCAGGCTGATGTCGCGCAGGACGTGGAAGTCGCCATACCATTTGTGCATGTCGATGATATCGATGGCGACGTCAGTGGCCGACACGGTCATCCCGCCGATCGGCTTCTTGGCGGGCGCCGCCGGCGCCGCGGCGGCGCCATTGCCTGGCTCGGCCCGGGCGGCGCGCACATTGGGCACGCTGGCGGTCTTGGCCGGCTCCTTCTGGGCGGCCTTGGCCTTGCGCCCGGCGGTTGCCCCGGCGCCGTCGGTGGCGGTCACGGCGGCGGCGGTCTTGCGCGCCGCGGGCGTCCTGGTTCCGGTTGCCGTCTTGGTCGTGGTCGGCTTGCTGGTCTTGGCCATGTCGGTCTCTCGCGATCGCGTGCGGAAGGGCGCGCCGGCTAGCGGCGGCCGGTGTCCAGACGGCGTTCCATGAACAGGGAATAGCGGCTCATGCCGAAGCAGAACGCCCAGAAGACGAGTGCGGCGAACAGGTAGCCGGTCAGCGACTGCACCGGGCTTGCCCATTTCGAATCGGTGTAGCTCGACTGGATCATGCCGAGGAAGTCGAACAGGCCGATGATCAGCACCAGGGTGGTGTCCTTGAACAGGGCGATGAAGGAATTGACGATGCCGGGGATGACCAGCTTCAGCGCCTGCGGCAGGATGATCTTCTGCATCATCTGCCAGTAGCTGAGGCCGAGCGCCATGGCGCCCTCGTACTGGCCCTTGGGCAACGCCTGGATGCCGCCGCGCACGACCTCGGCCATGTAGGCGGCCGAGAACAGCGCCACGCCGATCAGCGCGCGCAGCAGCTTGTCGAAGGTCACCCCCTCGGGCAGGAACAGCGGCAGCATCACCGACGACATGAACAGCACGGTGATCAGCGGCACGCCGCGCCAGAACTCGATGAAGATCACGCAGAACAGGCGCACCGCCGGCATCTGCGAACGCCGGCCGAGCGCCAGCAGAATGCCGAGCGGCAGCGAAGCGACGATGCCGGTCACCGCGATGACCAGAGTGACCAGCAGGCCGCCCCAGACCTCGGTCTCGACATGGGAGAGGCCGAGATCGGCGGCGAAGACGAGCAGCACGGCGAGCAGGACGCCCATCGCCATCAGCACGCCGCGCACCATCGGCCAGGCAGGCGATTCGGTGCCACGGGCGATGCCGAAGGCAACGAGGGCAACCAGGGCGGCGAGCACGGCGAAATCGACGATGAACTTGGCGAAGGACGGCGCCAGGACGAAATTGGGCAGCAGGAAGCCGTCGAGGCTGATGTGGCCGCCGGTCAGCAGCACGAAGGCGGCGACGGGGAAGACGCCGAACAGATAGGCGGCGTTGAGGCCCTTGTAGGGCAGGCGCGGCATCAGGATCGGAACGAGGCCGGCGGCGAACAGGAAGAAGACGGCGTTGACGCGCCAGTATTCGCCCTTGGGATAGCGCCCGTAGATGAACTGCTCGACATAGGCGCCGACATAGGGCCAGCAGGCGCCGAACCAGCCGGCCGGCTGCAGGCCGCCCTGGGCGGCGTTGGTGCAGGCGGAACGGTCGAGGCCGGTCCACACCGCGTTGAAGAGACCGAACTGCAGCAGCGGCGGCACGATGATCCAGACCAGGTAGATGGAGAACAGGGTCAGGATCGTGTTGGGGATGGAGGAGAACAGGTTCTTGCGCATCCAGCCGATGACGCCGGCCTCGGTGATCGGCGGCGGCTCGGCCGGCGCCATGTCGCGGCGGACATAGGCGGCTGCGGCAGCGGCGGCGGGGGAGACCGAATTGGCCATGTGATCGCCTCCCCGCTCAGCGCTCGACCAACGCCATCTTGGCGTTGAACCAGTTCATGAACAGCGATGTCAGCAGGGACAGCGCCAGATAGGTCAGCATCGTCATCAGCAGCACCTCGACGGCCTGGCCGGTCTGGTTGAGCGTGGTGCCGGCGAAGACCGAGACGAGGTCGGGATAGGCGATGGCGACGGCCAGCGACGAGTTCTTGGTCAGATTGAGGTACTGGTTGGTCAGCGGCGGAATGATGACGCGCATCGCCTGCGGGATGATCACCAGGCGCAGCGTGTGGCCCCGGCGCATGCCGAGCGCGTAGGAGGCCTCGGTCTGGCCATGGCTGATGGCGAGGATGCCGGCGCGCACGATCTCGGCGATGTAGGCGGCCGTATAGAAGGACAGCGCCACCAGCAGGCCGAGGAATTCGGGATAGATGCGGGCGCCGCCGCGCGGCCCGAAGCGCGAGGTGGTCGGCAACTCGAAGGACAGCGGGAAGCCGGTCAGCACATAGGCAACGAGCGGCAGGCCGACGATCAGGCCGGCCCGCGCCCAGCGGTAGATGACGATCGAGGCGAGGATGCCGGCGAGCAGCGCCAGGCCAATCCAGCCCGCACCCGGGCCGAACACCGCCTTGGGCGCGTAGTAGCCGGCGATGTTGAGCAGGCCGAATGGCCCGAAATCGATGGGAGCGGCCTTGTCGGGCAGCAGGCGCAGCACCGAGAAATACCAGATGAAGATCCACAGCAGCAGCGGGATGTTGCGCATCACCTCGACGAAGGCGTAGGCGAGCTTGGAGACGACCCAGTTGGTCGACAGCCGCGCGATGCCGACGATGAAGCCGACGACGGTGGCCAGGATGATGCCGGTGATGGCGACGACCAGCGTGTTCTGCAGGCCGACCAGGTAGACCCGGCCATAGCTCGATGTCTCGGAATATTCGACGAAGGGCGAAATGTTGATGCCGAAGCCGGCGGTGACGTTGAGGAAGCCGAAACCGGAGGCGATGCCGGCCCGGGCGAGGTTGGTGGCGGCGTTGGAGACCATCCCCCAAATCAGGAAGACGATCAGCACCACCAGCAGGATCTGGATCGCCGCCCCTCTGATCCGCGGGTCGTTGAAGATGGCGACCTTGGGCGCGCCGCCCGCGGAAGCATGCTCGACTGCAGCCATGTTCCCCTCACCTGAAGGCTTTGATTTTGTTCCGGCGGCAGGCCGGTGCCCATGTCAGGTACGCAACGCTACGTCGTTGCCCCGTCACCCCGGATGCGTGGCAACCGGCCCGGCACTTCCCCCTGCCGGGCCGGCCCATCTGATCGCTAGCGGATCGGCGGGGCGTATTGCAGGCCGCCGCGGGTCCACAGGTCGTTCTTGCCGCGGGCGATCGCCAGCGGCGTGGCGGGCCCGACATTGGCGTCGAACACCTCGGCGTAGTTGCCGACCTGCTTGATGATGTTGTAGGCCCAGTCATTGGACAGGCCGATCGCCGCGCCGAACTCGCCTTCCTTGCCGAGAAGGCGCTTGATCTCCGGGTTCTCCGAGTTGGCCATCTCGTCGACATTGGCCTTGGTGACGCCGAGCTCCTCGGCGTTGACCATCGCGAAATGCGTCCACTTGACGATGTCGAACCACTGGTCGTCGCCCTGGCGGACGGCCGGGCCCAGCGGCTCCTTGGAGATGATCTCGGGCAGGACGACGTGCTCGTCGGGATTGGTCAGCTTGAGGCGCTGGGCATAGAGGCCCGACTGGTCGGTGGTGTAGACGTCGCAGCGGCCCGCGTCATAGGCGGCGACAACCTCGTCGGCCTTCTCGAAGGCGACGATCTCGTATTCCATCTTGTTGGCGCGGAAATAGTCGGCGACGTTCAGCTCGGTCGTCGTGCCGGTGTTGGTGCACACCGAGGCGCCCGACAGTTCCAGCGCCGATTTGACGCCCAGCGACTTGCGGACCATGAAGCCCTGGCCGTCATAGTAGTTGACGCCGGCGAAGTTGAGGCCGAGCGTGGTGTCGCGGCTCATCGTCCAGGTCGTGTTGCGCGACAGCAGGTCGACTTCGCCCGACTGCAGCGCGGTAAAGCGCTCCTTGGCCGAAAGCGGCGTGAACTTCACCTTGGTGGCGTCGCCGAAGACGGCGGCGGCCAGCGCCTTGCACAGGTCGACGTCGATGCCGGACCAGTTGCCCTGGTCGTCGGGATTGGAGAAGCCCGGAAGGCCCTGGCTCACGCCACACTGGACGAAACCCTTGGCCTTCACGTCGTCGAGCGTTGCCGCGGAGGCGCCGGTGACCATCAGGCCAGCGACGGCGACACCCATTGCAGCTGTCAGAATCTCTCGTTTCATGAACAACAGCCTTTTCTGTTTCCCTGGTTGCTTGTTCTTTCCGCCCCGGCCGCCAAGCAACGTGGCGACCGCAGCATTCGACGCGTCGGGAATGCGATTGGCGGGCCTGCGCACCGAACCTCCCGGGACCGGCGCAAGGCCCATGGGCCGAAGCCCGATAGCCACCCCGAACAAGGCCACATCACACTGGATAATGCCTATCGCGTCAAGCGCATAAACGGCAGCGCGCGGCCAGCGGCGGTGCAGAAGCCGGCGCCGGCGGCCGCAAGCGACCACCGCGCCGGCCGCTTCGCGCCGCCCGGCCGGGCGTGTCGACGCCAGCCCGGCGGGACACAAGGAACGCGCGCGGCAGGCCGCAACCGGCGCGCCAACTAGAAATCCGTCGGGGCGCCGCCCTCGCGCTTGCGCCGCTCGACAAAGGCCGTGAGTTCCTCGTCGACGGCCGGGTCGAGCGGCGGCGGCTGGAACTCGGCGAGAATCTGCTTCCACAGCCGGTTGGCGCGCTGGGCGGTATCGAGGGCGCCGCGCTCGCGCCAGTTCTCGAAGTTCGACCAGTCGGACAGGAACGGGCTGTAGAAGGCCGTCTCGTAGCGGGCCTGGGTGTGGGAGGCGCCGAAAAAATGGCCGTGGGCGCCGACCTCGCGGATCGCCTCGACGGCAACGTCGTCCGCGCCGGCGGTGACCGGGCGCAGGTAGACGATGAGCTGCTGCAGCGTCTCGCAGTCCATGACGAACTTCTCGTAGGAAGCACACAGCCCGCCCTCGAGCCAGCCAGCGGCGTGATAGATGACGTTGACCCCGGCCGAGATCGCCGCCCACAGCGAGAAGGCGCTCTCCCAGGCGGCCTGGGCGTCGGGACAGTTGGCGGCGCAGGCGTTGGACGCGCGCAGCGGCAGGCGGTAGAACCGCGCCATCTGGCCCGAAACCTGGGTGGCGCGCATGTATTCGGGCGTGCCGAAGGCGGGCGCGCCGGTCTTCATGTCGACATTGGAGGTAAACGTGCCGATCGCCGTGGGGCAGCCCGGCCGGATGAGCTGGATGAGGACGATCGCCGCCAGCGCCTCGGCGACCGACTGGGCGACGGCGCCGGCGATGGTGACCGGCGCCATGGCGCCGGCAAGCGTGAACGGGGTGACGATGGTCGGCTGGCCGCGGCGGGCGAGCCGCATCGCCCCGTCGAGCATCGGATAGTCGTGCTTGAGCGGCGATGAGGAATTGATGTTGGTGTACATGCGCGGCGTCGCCTCGAACGCCTCATGGCTCAGGCCGCCGGCGATCCGCACCATTTCCATCACGTCCTCGACCCGCTCGCGGCCGAGCGAGTAGGCGTGGACGACCTTGTCGGTCAGCGTCAGCTTGTCGTAGAGGCAGTCGAGATGGCGCACCGAGGGATGGATGTCGACCGGCTCGACCGGGTAGCCGCCGGCGAAGTGAATGCAGTTGAAATACTGTGTCAGCTTGATGAAGTCGCGGTAGCTTTCGCGGTCGCCGGGACGCCGGCCCCGGTCGAGATCGGAGCAGTTGGGCGGGCTCGACACGTTGCCGAACACGACGTTGCGGCCGCCGATGGCGATGGCGCGGGCCGGATTGCGCGGCGTCAGCGTGAACGTCGCCGGTGCCCTGGCGACCATCTCCATGACCATGTCGCGGCCCATGCGCACATTGGTGCCGTCGACGCGGCAGCCGGCGCGGCCGAGGATTTCGACCGCCTCGGCGTGCAGGAACTCGATGCCAATCTCCTCCAGCACGCGCATGGCGCCGTCATGAATGGCGGCCACGCCGTCCTCGCCCAGCGGCTCGGTCGGCCGGTCGGGGTTGACCGGCAGCGTCCACGGCAGCTGGCTGATCGCCGCTCCCTTGCCGCGCACATTGCCGGCGCGGCCGCCATGGCGGCGCCGGGCGGCCGGCGGCTCGGCGCCGGCGGTCGCCTTGTCGAGCGCGTCCTGCAACGTCTCGATCTGGCTCGTTTCGGGGGTGTCCATCGGGCGCCTTCCGCGGCACGGCCGCGCCAGGCGGCGGCGCGGCCGATCTCAAGCGGCGACTATGAACCCGGCCAGGCGCGGCAACGGACAATTTCGCGGCATAAGCTGTCGAAAATCAGCCGCTGAGGATGCCGACCGCGGCGGGACGCCTCCGTGGCCGAGGTTCGTGGCGCACGCCGTCACCCATCTCCTGGGGACAATCTGTTACCCATGTCTCCGGAACGGACCCCTATGGACCTGGTGACCCCGGCAGGATTCGAACCTGCGACCATCGGCTTAGAAGGCCGGTGCTCTATCCAGCTGAGCTACGGGGCCGTGCGGCGCACGCGCTTGCCGCCCGCCCCGCGCATAGCAGGTTTTGTCGGCGAATCGCAATTCGCGATCCTTGATCTGAGGCGGCGGCGAGGCCCAGGAAGGCGGACCTGACCGGGGCCTGACCGGGGCCTGACCGGGGCCTGACCGGGGCCTGACCGTGACTTGAGCGTCGCCCGGCTGGTGATCGGTCCCGGCGCGGCGGCCGGCCGCGCAGAGCCGACTTGCGCCATCGCCCGGCGCGGGCCTCAATGCGTCCAGGGCTGCTTGCGCGCGTAGCTGAAATTGTCGGCATAGGCGGCGCGGCGCCGGCGCGGCTCGCGCGGCCTGAACAGGGTGTAGGCGAGCCCGTTGCGCTCGCAATAGGCGGCCGCCGCCTCGGCGGTGGGGAAGGTCATGCGCACCTGGGCGCGGGTGTCGGCCGAGGCGGTGTAACCCATCAGCGGCTCGATGCGGCGCGGCTGCTCGGGCTCGAACTCGAGCACCCATTCGTCGGTCCGGGCCCAACCCGACTGCGTGGCGGTCCTGGCTGGCCGGTAGATGCGGGCTGGCATTTGGCGTTCCCCCTGCCGAAGGCGCACGACCCGACGGGCCGGGCCGAGGCCCCGGAAGCGCGGCTGGTCGGGGCGGCAGGATTCGAACCTGCGACCCTCTGGTCCCAAACCAGATGCGCTACCAGACTGCGCTACGCCCCGGGGCCGGATTTCCGCGGCTTTCTGGCCGATTTGCACCGAGCTGGCAAGAGCGAAAAGGTCGCGACAAGGCCACGGCAGGCGGCGCGCGACATGGCGCTGCCGCGTTAGCGGGCGAAGGAGGGATGATCGAGCCGGTCGCCGGGCTTCAGCCCGATCATGCGGGCAATGCCGGCGCGCAGTTCGAGCACATGCGAAACCGGCTCGCCGGAATCGATGACGGTTTCGGAGAACGGCTCGGTGCGCTCGGCGATCGTCGCGACGGTGCCGTCGGGGCGCAGGAACACCATGTCGAGCGACATCGGCGTGTTCTTCATCCACATGGACACCGGCCGGCTGTCGCCGAAGATGAACAGCATGCCGTGGTCGGGCGCCATCGTTTCGCGGAACATCAGGCCGCGGGCGCGCTCGGCCGGTTCGTCAGCGATCTCGACGGAAAAGGCGTGGACGCCGAAGGCGGTGTGGACGAAGACGCGGTCCTCGGCGAGCGGGGCGGCGGCCGCGGCTTCCTCGGCGCGGGCCGGGCCGGCGTGATCACCCGCGCCCGCCGGCCAGCAGGCGGCGGCGAACGCCACCAGCAGTGCGGCGGCTAGCCGTCGCAAAGGCGCGGGCATGGCGGGCGGCACCTTCATCGCCGCCAATTTGCGACCGCGGCGCGGCCGCCGCAAGACGGCCACGGGTGAAAAACGCGCACCGGCGAAGAGAAGAAGCGTCAGTTGCCGGTCTGGCCTTCGGTCGCAGGCTCCGTGGTCTGCTGCTCGGTCGTCGCCGGAGCCGTCCCGCTCTGATCGGTGGCCGCGGGAGGCGGCGTCGGTGCCGGCTCGGTCGCCGCGGGCGGGGTGGCCGCCTGCTGCGGTGCGGCGCCACCGAACCATCCCGCGTACCAGCCGACGAGCGCCACGACGACGACCACGACGACGATCCCGATGATCCAGTTCCTGTTCATTTGAGGCAATCCCTTCCTACCGACCGCGCCGCCACAGGCCGGCCGCCAGCCATGACCCGAAACCGGCCGGCGCCACGCGGCGCGAGCCAAGGCAGGCACCGCAATTGCGGCCGAACCAAGGCAGCACGAGGACGACGCCGTGGCCGGATACCGCCGGCCGGCATTTACCCGCTTCAGTGCGCGACGGGGCGGCGGCGGGGGTCGTCGGGATAGATCTCGGCCGCCATCAGCCCCTTGGGGCCGCGGCCGAAGCGGACCAGCACGTACTGGCCCGGCCGCAGCTCGGTCAGGCCGAAGCGGCGCAGCGTCTCCATGTGGACGAAGATGTCCTCGCCGTCGCGCACGACGAAGCCGTAGCCCTTGGTGCGGTTGAACCACTTGACGTGGACGCGTTCCAGCTCGCTCTCGGGCTTGACGTCGGCATGCGTGCGGGCCGGGCGCGCCAGCGCCGGGGCGAGCGCGGTCGAATCGTCCATCGACAGGATGCGCAAGGCCTGCAGGCCCTTGTCGCGCCAGACCGCCTCGCAGACGACGCGGGCACCCTCGAGCGCGGTGCCGAACCCGTCGCGGCGCAGGCAGGTGACGTGGATCAGCACGTCGGGCAGGTCGCCGTCCGGCACGACGAAGCCGAAGCCCTTGGAGACATCGAACCACTTGATGCGGCCGGCAATCTCGACGACGCCCGAGGCGAGACCGCCGCCGGCGGACGCCCGGTCGGCATCGGCTTGACTGGTGCGGCCCGCTGAACCCTTGGCCCCCATGCCTTATGAGCCCTCGTTACGCCGTACTGCCGTAGCACTGATTCCCGGCCGGATCATAGCATCGACGGTCGCGGTGGCCGCAAGGGCCGGGCCGATTTTTTCGGTTGGTAATCCGGTTTCGCCAATGGGCCAAACGGGTTGCCGCCGGCCGCCGGCCGGCTAAACTGGCCGTCACGCTGACGAGGGAAGGACACCGCATGAAATATCTGCACACGATGGTGCGAATCAGCGACATCGACCAGTCGCTCGATTTCTACTGCAACAAGCTCGGCATGAAGGAAGTGCGCCGATATGAATCCGAGCAGGGACGCTACACGCTGATCTTCCTCGCCGCCGATGACGACCTTGCCACCACGCAGGGCAACATCGAGTCGACGGAGCGGGCGCCCTGCCTGGAGCTCACCTACAATTGGGACCCGGAAGCCTATGGCGGCGGCCGCAATTTCGGCCACCTGGCCTTCGCCGTCGACGACATCTACGCGCTGTGCCGGTCGCTGATGGACAAGGGTGTCACGATCAACCGGCCGCCGCGCGACGGCCACATGGCCTTCATCCGCTCGCCCGATAACATCTCGATCGAACTGCTGCAGAAGGGCGCGGCGCAGGCGCCGGCTGAGCCGTGGCTCAGCATGCCCAATACCGGCGCCTGGTAGGGGCGAGGCCGCGCCACAGGCTCCGGGCAAGGCGGACCGGCGACAATCGGGCGAACCACGGTTTTGCCCCAATTCGTGCCTAGCCATTGGCGATGGCCTTGGCGTCGGGGCAAAACCACCGACGGCGGCGGGCGCCGGTTCCAGGCGTCCGCGGCGACAAGAAAGACGAGTATTGGCAAGGCCTTGCGTGAGATCGGCGGCATGCCGACGGCGCGTCAAGGGGTTCTGGGGGATATTCCCTCACGGGCGGGGATGTGACGGTTTTGGCAGGCAGCAACGCGACCGCCGCTCGGCACGCGCGCAACGCAATCTTCCGATCATCGCCGCGGCTGCTGCTGGCGCTGTTGCCGCTGCTGGCCGGCTGCGTATCCTCGCTGGCGCCGCTCGGCGACGACAGCCTGTCGCTCGCCGGTCCGGCCGAACAGACCATCGCCATCGAAGCGGCCGGAATCGAGACCGGCCCGGCCGACGCGGCGGTCGAGCCCGCCGCCAGCCCGGTCGCCGCGCGGGGGCCGGCGGAGGAGTCCGAGGCGGTCGAGGCAGTGCTGGTCGCCGCGGTGCCCGAACCGGCGCCGCGCGACCGCGCCGGCAACCCGCAGATCGAGGACGGCATCGCGCTCGCCTTCGCCGAGGCAGACGCGCCCGCCCATACCGGCGCCATCGTGCCCGTCGCGGCGCCGCAGCCGGCAGACCCGACGGCTGCACAGGCCCAGCCCAAGCCGACCCTGTTCGAGGTGCTGTTCCAGCGCCAGCAGACCCGCGACCGGCAGCGCCCGGCGCGCGTCGCCTCGCTCGGCCCGGTCGCCATCGACGAGCCGCAGACGGCCCGCGACCGGAGGGACGATGAGCGGCTGCCCGGCGTGCGCTCGATGCGCCAGCTGTTCGGCGACCTAGACGAGGACCATGCCGAGGAGGCCGAGGCCGACTACCGGGTGGCGGCGGTCGGCGCCTATGGCCGGCTGGCGCCCGGCGGGCTGCTGGTGCAGACCGACAAGGTCGAGGTCGGCTGCCTGAAGCCGGAACTGGTCGCGCTCATCGCCCAGGTCGAGCGCCGCTACGGGGTCAAGCCGGTCGTCACCTCCGGCTATCGCTCGGCCGGCCGCAACCAGCGCGCCGGCGGTGCCCGCCAATCGCTGCACATGGCCTGCATGGCCGCCGACATCCAGGTCGACGGCGTGTCGAAATGGGACCTCGCCAAATATCTGCGCACCCTGCCCGGCCGCGGCGGCGTCGGCACCTATTGCCGCACCCGCTCGGTCCACATCGACATCGGCGAACAGCGCGACTGGCACTATCCGTGCCGGCGGCTGGTGCGGCTGAAGAGCTGAAGCGGCTCGGGCGCGCGTGGGCGGCCGGTGGGTCGGCGCAAGCCCGGCGAACCCTGCCCGAAAGTGGGAAGGCGGCGATTTTTCCGGTTGAAGGCGGCGGGCCCGGCCTCTATAAGCCAGCCCGGCGCGGTCCCGGCGATCGCGGCCCAACCGGCCGGCCAGGCCCGGGCGCCCTTCGTCTAGCGGTCCAGGACGCCGCCCTTTCACGGCGGAAACACGGGTTCGATTCCCGTAGGGCGTACCAGCAAAATCAAATACTTAGCCGTTTGATCGACCGATTGATCCAACATTTGATGTGGGGGCCAGGTCGCTTCCTCGTTGCGCTGGCGAACACGCCGCTCAAATCCTCGACCGTCGCCAGCCGGCGTCGCGCGCCGCCTTCTCCGAACAGAACCACCGTTCGCCATTCAACCTGTTGATCTTCGTTACGTCGTAGTACCTCTGGCCGGGCATGTGATAGATGCGCTCCCCACTGGTCAGGTTGATGTTGCCCTTGATCCGGCAGCCGGCCTTCGGCGGGCCGATCGCAAAACCGACGACGCCCGCCACGATCGCCAGCGCCAGCAAGCCGCCCCAAGGAATTCGAACGCCCATCCCATGCCGCCGGCGGCGCTCGGTGGTGCTCTTTCGAAGATCCGTTATCTCCGCTTCACCAACCGCCAGCGCCACCCGCCGCGAGACGCGTCGCGGCCCGATCGCAATGACCGTCGCCGGTGTAGCCGGCCGGCGATCGTAACGCATGCCGGTCAGTTCGCGGAGCTTGGCGGCCTGTTTGTCGCTCAACCGTGTTCCGGTGCCATAGCGGGCGAACCGGTCGCGCATGTCGGCGAGGAACCGCCGGCCCCAGAGATCGAGGCGGCGGCCGGCCAAGGCCGCGTCGATGGCGGCATTCAACTGGTCGATCTGTTCCGGCGCGCGCTTCAACTGGCCCGGCCTTCGTCAATGGCCTCTATCCTTCCATGGCAGGCACAGCCTATCGCGGCGACCTTAAGGGCTGGTCGGCCAGATAGCTGCAATTCGAGGTATCTCCGGCGAAGGCGCGCAGCCGAGGCATATCACCCGACGTCAAGACGCGCACGGCATTGCACAGAGCAATGACAGCAGCTTGGCGCTCCACCCAATGGCAAGCTGCGGCAGACATTGCCGCGCTCGAACGCGATTGGTGCGCGGGCAATTCCGCCGTTGCGGAGGGCGGCGGGCGACGATATATAGGCTCCGGCCCGGCCAAATAAGGTCAGGCCCTCGGCTGCGCCCTTCGTCTAGCGGTCAGGACGGCGCCCTCTCACGGCGCAAACAGGGGTTCGATTCCCCTAGGGCGTACCAATCCCCCTCCAGGTCTCGCACGAATGTTGGGCGCGCGGCGCCCGCTACGCAGCCTCGCCGACATTTGGTCGTGGCCGGCGAGCCGGAACCACGCGCGGCATGGGGCGGGAAGGGCAAAGGGAGCCGCGCCGGGGCCGCCATTGTCGACAGTTCCGCCAGCCGGACAGTTCGCCTAGAATTCGTCCCCCACGCCCGCGCGAGACGAAAGGGGGGCCAATGTCCCACTTGGCGGAAGCGTTGCACCGCACGCGGCCGGCCCGCTTTCCGGCCCGGCCAATCCTGACCGGCCTGGCGATCGGGCTGCTTGCCCTTGCCAATCCCAGCGCCGCCGGCGAACTGCACGATGCGGTCCGCTCCGGCGACACGGCAAGAACCGACGCCCTGCTGGCGTCCGGGGCCGACATCGAGGCCACGGATTTCGTCATCGGCGCGCCGCTCCACGTCGCGATCACGGTCGGCGACCGGGCCCTGGTCGCCCTGCTCGTTCAGCGGGGCGCCGATGTGGAGGCGGCCAGCGAGAACAGCGCCAGCCGACCACTGCACCTGGCGGCGGAGGCTGGCCAGGCGGACATCCTTGCCATCCTGCTCGAACAGGGAGCCAACATCGATGCGCTCGATCAGCCGGGAGCGACCGCCGTTCACCGGGCGGTGGTCGCCGGCAAAGAGGATGCGGTCCGGTTCCTGCTCGCACGCGGCGCCGATATCACCATCGGCGATGGGCTGACCGGCGCGCGGCCGCTGCACAAGGCCGCCGAGACAGGGCAGACGCCGATCGCGCTGCTGTTGCTGGAGGCGGGCGCCGACATCAACGCCGCCGACAATGCCGGCTATACGGCGCTGCACCTGGCGGCGACGCCGGTTTCCTTTTCAAACGCGGGCGGCCCGGAGCTGATCGAACTGCTCATCGAGCGAGGCGCCGATCCGCAAGCGCGCGACAAATCCGGCAAGACGCCACTCGACTATGCGCAGGCACGCAGCGGTTATGCCCAATTCGCCGAGATCGCCGATCACCTGCGAAGGCTGACCGGCCGGCAGTGACCGCGCTGGCGCGCGCCGGGGACGGACCTTGCACCGGGTGCTGGCACCGGGTGTCCGGCGCCGCATGAACCGGCCATGCGGACCGCCGCCTCCGGCGCCGCCGACCCGGCGCCTCACACATATCCCGGCCTCGCCGCGTCGAGAACGCGCAGTTGCAGCCGGCGGCTCCCCTGCCACCAGTCGGCGGCGATGGTGCCGGCGACATGCAGGCTGGGCGGGGCCTCCAGCAGCAGGCGGCCGAGCGGCGTGTCGGCGGCGCGGAAGGCGACGGCGCGCAGGCTGGCGCCGTCGCCCGAACGCAGGGTCAGCGACACGTGGTCGTGGCCGACGAGCCGGGGGCCGCGCACGGCATGGGCGGGAAAGGCGAAGATCGGCAGCGCGTGGCCCGGCCCGTAGGGGCCGGCCTTCTCGACCAGGTCGTGCAGGTCGAGCGTGGCCGAGCGCGCGGTGAGCGCGCCGTCGAGCTTCAGCACGTTCACCTCGCGGGCGGCGGCGACGGCGGCGCCGAGCCGCTCCTCCAGGAAGCCGCGCAGTTCGGCCAGGCGCGCGCGCTCGACGGTGATGCCGGCGGCCATGGCGTGGCCGCCGCCCTTGACGATGAGCCCCTCGGCCAGCGCCCGGCGCACGGCGGCGCCGAGGTCGACGCCGGCCAGCGAGCGGCCGGAGCCGGTGCCGCGGCCGAGGCGATCGAAGGCGACGGCGACGGCAGGCCGGCGATAGCGGTCCTTCAGGCGCGAGGCGATGATGCCGACGATGCCCGGATGCCAGCGCTCGCTGGCGACGACCAGCACCGCCGGGCCGGCGCCCCCGCCGATCTCGGCCTCGGCCTCGGCGACGGCCTCGGCCAGCATGGCGCTCTCCTGGGCCTGGCGCTGGCGGTTCAACTCCTCCAAGCGCTCGGCGATGGCCGCCGCCTCGGCCGGGTCTTCGGTCGACAGCAGGCGGGCGCCGAGGCCGGCATCGCCGATGCGGCCGCCGGCATTGATGCGCGGGCCGAGCAGGAAACCGAGATGATAGGGCCGCACCGGCCCGTCGAGCCGCGCCACGCGCGCCAGCGCGGCGAGCCCGGCATTGTCGCGTGTGTGCATGGCGGCCAGCCCCCTGACGACGAAGGCGCGGTTGAGACCCTTGAGCGGCACCACGTCGCAGATGGTGGCGAGCGCGACCAGGTCGAGCCAGCGCAAAAGGTCGGGCGGCGGGACCGTACCGTACCGTCCGGTTCGGCGCAGTTCGCGCACCGTGGCGACCAGCGCCATGAAGGTGACGCCGGCGGCGCATAGATGGCCGAGGCGCGACAGGTCGTCGTGGCGGTTGGGGTTGACCAGGGCGACGGCGGGCGGGCCGGCCTCGTCCATCTGGTGGTGATCGAGCACGACCACGTCGACGCCGAGCCCCGCCGCATGCTCCAGCGCCTCGAAGGAAGTGGCGCCGCAATCGACGGTGACGATGAGCCTCGCCCCCCTGCCGGCCAGTTCGGCGATCGCCTCCGGGCTGGGGCCATAGCCCTCGAAGATGCGGTCGGGGATGTAGATTTCCGGCTCGAGCCCGTGATGGCGCAGGAAGCGGGCGAGCAGCGCGCCGGAGGCGGCGCCGTCGACATCGTAGTCGCCGAAGATGGCGACGCGCTCGCCCCGCGCGATCGCCGCTGCGATGCGGGCGGCGGCGCGGTCCATGTCGGTCAGTCGCGACGGGTCCGGCATCAGATCGCGGATGGCCGGCGCCAGGAAGGCGGCGGCCTCCTCGGCGCCGACGCCGCGCCCAGCCAGCACGCGGGCGACCAGTTCGGGCATGGCGCCCGACTGGGCGATGGCGAGCGCGGTGTTGCGGCCGCGCTGGTCAAGGCGCTCGCGCCAGAACTGGCCGAGCACGGAGCGCTCGACACCGAGGAAGGGCCGTTCACCGTCGACTGTCAGCATGCAATGACGACTATAGGCGAACATCCCGTTCGGTACAGGGGCGTGGCGGCTTCACGGCGACGTCGGGCCTCAGGCCTTGCGCTCGGGCACCACATCCTTGAAGGCATCGAACGATTTCCAGGCCGGCTCGACGCGCGGCTGGCCGGGCCTCGGCACGTATTTCGATTCGACGCCGTTTCCCTGGTCGGGGATGTAGCGCGGGCAGTTGGGGAAGATGTGACGGGCGGTCACCTGCACCAGCGCCTGGGCGCCCTCGACCTCGGCGCAGGCCGCCCGGTCGAGATCGATCACCGCCGTGCCGTTGACGCGCAGCCGCTTCGGGGCGTCGGTCATGCGGATGAACAGCAGGCCGACATTCGCGTTGGCGGCGATGTTGCCCAGGCTCTTGAACATGCCGTTGCCGTCATAGTCGGGGAAGACCAGGCTGTCGGGCCCGGTGACGCGGACGAAGCCCGCCGGCCCGCCCTTGAACGAGCAGTCGGGCCGGCCCTGCGGGTCGGCGGTGGCGAGGAAGAAGAAGGTCGCCGCCTCGATGAAGGCACGGTCCTCGTCGGTGAAGGCCGTACGGTGGGTGACCTTGAGCAGGCGGTCGGCGAGCGCGGTCGATCCGAAGCGCTCCTGCAGCGCGCGATTGCCGTCGTGATACATGCCCTCCCCTCCGGCAGCCCGTCGGGCGGAGCCTAGCGCAAGACCCGATCCGGATGAATCGGGATTTTGTTCTATCTATCTGTTTTTTCGTGTCATCTGGTCCGCTCGGCGGGATGAAGCCCCTGCCCGCGCGATCGTCCGCCGGCCATTTCGACCTTGCGTCACACCAGCCGGGGGCCGGCAACGGGCCGGCAGGGGGCGGTCAGGTGAACTTGTCCATGTCCTTGTGGGTCGCCTTGATCTCGCGGATGGTGCCGGTCGAGGAGCGCATGACGATGGTGTGGGTGACGATGGCGTCGCGCAGGAAGCGCACGCCCGACAGCATGTTGCCGTCGGTCACTCCGGTGGCGGCGAACAGCACGTCGCCGGCGGCCATCTCGGCCATGTCGTAGACGCGGTCGGGATCCTCGACGCCCATGCGGCGGGCGCGCTCGACCTTCTCCGGGCTGTCGAGGATGAGCCGGCCCTGCATCTGACCGCCGGTGCAGCGCAGGGCGGCGGCCGCCAGCACGCCCTCCGGCGCGCCGCCGATGCCCATATAGATGTCGATACCGGTCTGCAGCGGATCGGTGGTGTGGATGACGCCGGCGACATCGCCGTCGCCGATCAGGCGGATGGCGGCGCCGGTGGCGCGCACTTCCTCGATCAGGCGGGCGTGGCGCGGCCGATCCATGATGCAGGCGGTCAGTTCGCCGACCTTGACCCCCCTGGCCTCGGCGAGGCGGGCGAGGTTTTCGGCCGGCGGTGCCTTGAGATCGATGGTGCCGGCCGGAAAACCGGGACCGATGGCGATCTTGTCCATGTAGACGTCGGGGGCATGCAGCATGCGGCCGCGCTCGGCCAGCGCGATGACGGCCAGCGAGTTGGGCAGGTTCTTGGCGCAGATCGTGGTGCCTTCCAGCGGGTCGAGCGCGATGTCGACGGCCGGCCCCTTCCTGGTGCCGACCTCCTCGCCGATGAACAGCATCGGCGCCTCGTCGCGCTCGCCTTCGCCGATGACGACGCGCCCGTCAATCGGCAGCTTGTTCAGTTCGGTGCGCATCGCGTCGACGGCGGCCTGGTCGGCGGCCATCTCGTCGCCATGGCCGCGCAGGCGGGCGGCGGCGACGGCGGCCCGCTCGGTGACCCGTGCCAGCTCCATGGTGAGCACGCGGTCGAGCACGCTGGGCTGTGATACGATTGCATTCATCTTGGCAGGCTCCCGGCAGGTGCAGGTAGCGAGGTCGCCAAGGCTATCGGCGAAACCGCCCGCAATTGCAACGTCCGGGCGCCGGGCCCATCCAACAAAATCGATTGAAAGCGCAAGGCGCCGCCGAACGGCTATTTTTCGATACGGATCATCTGCGGGGCCGAGACCAGATGGCCGTCGGCGGCGATCCTCTTCAGCGCGTTGCGCACCGCCAGCTCGGTCGTCGTGTGGGTGAGCAGGATCACCGTCTGGGTGCCGTCGGCCGGCGCCGGAGACGCCACCGACCGGTGCTGGACGATCGATTCGAGCGAGATGTCCTCGCCGGCCATGCGGGTGGCGATCGAGGCGAAGACGCCGGTGCGGTCGTGCACCACCATGCGGATGAAGTAGCCGCCCTCGTGCGCGCGCATGCGGGCCTGGCGGTAGGGCTCCAGGTGGCGGGCCGGCACGCCGAAGGCGGGCGCCTGCTGGTGGCCGGGCCGGGACTTGGCGATGTCGGCGATGTCGCCGGCCACTGCCGAGGCGGTGGCCTGGCCGCCGGCGCCGGGACCCGACAGGACGAGCTGGCCGACAATATCGCCGTCGATGGCCACTGCGTTGGTGACGCCATGAATCTGGGCGATCGGCGCGTCGACCGGCACCATGGTCGGGTGGACGCGCTGCTCGATGCCGGTGTCGGTCTTCTGGGCGACACCGAGCAGCTTGATGCGGTAGCCGAGATCGGCGGCGGCGTGGATGTCGGCCGGGGTGATGTTGGAAATGCCCTCGACATAGACGTCGTCGGCGGCGACGCGCGTCCCGAAGGCGATCGCGGTCAGGATGGCGAGCTTGTGGGCGGTGTCGTGGCCTTCGACGTCGAAGGTCGGGTCGGCTTCGGCATAGCCCAGGCGTTGGGCTTCGGCCAGGCACGCCTCATAGGCGAGCCCCTCCTGCTCCATGCGGGTCAGGATGTAGTTGCAGGTGCCGTTGAGGATGCCGTAGACGCGGGTGATCTGGTTGGCGGTCAGCGCCTCGCGCAGCGTCTTGATGACCGGGATGCCGCCGGCGACGGCCGCCTCGAAATTGAGGATCAGGCCCTTCTCCTCGGCCTTGCGGGCGAGTTCGACGCCGTGGCGGGCGAGCAGCGCCTTGTTGGCGGTCACCACGTGCCTGCCGGCGGCGATCGCCGCGCGCACCGACGCGAGCGCCGGGCCGTCCTCGCCACCGATCAGTTCGACGAAGATGTCGATGCCCCTGTCGCGGGCGAGCGCGACGGGGTCGTCGAACCATGCAAAGCGGCTGGTGTCGAGGCCGCGGTCGCGGTCACGGTCGCGCGCCGACACGGCGACGACCTCGACCGGCCGGCCGCAGCGCTCGGCCAGGAAGTCGTGCTTGGCGGCGAGGATGCGCACCAGCGCGGCGCCAACGGTGCCGAGCCCGGCGATCCCCAGGCGCAATGGTTCGGCCATGGTGGTTGCGGTCCGTCCCTGATCGAATTGCCGACGATCTCACCGCCTGGCGGCGATGGGGATGACGTTGTGCAACGTTTCGTCGGCCGTGGCAAGGAAGCGGCGGATGTTGCGGGCGGCCTGGCGGATGCGGTGCTCGTTCTCGACCAGCGCGACGCGCACATGCTCGTCGCCATGCTCGCCGAAGCCGACACCCGGGGCGACGGCCACGCTCGCCTTCTCGACCAGCAGCTTGGAGAATTCAAGCGAGCCCAATTCGCGGAACTTCTCCGGGATCGGCACCCAGGCGAACATGGTGGCGGCCGGCGGCGGCACCGGCCAGCCGGCGCGGCCGAACGCCTCGACCATCACGTCGCGGCGCTGGCGGTAGACGAGGCGGGCACGCTCGACCTCGCGGTCCTGGGTGTTGACGGCGAAGGCGGCGGCGACCTGGATGGGCGTGAAGGCGCCGTAGTCGAGATAGGACTTGACGCGCGCCAGCGCCGAGACCAGGCGCTCATTGCCGACGGCGAAGCCGATGCGCCAGCCGGGCATCGAGAAGGTCTTCGACATCGAGGTGAACTCGACGGCGATGTCGATGGCGCCTGGTACCTGCAGGATAGAGGGCGGCGGCGTGCCGTCGAAATAGATTTCGGCATAGGCAAGGTCGGAGAGGATGATGATGTCGTGCTTCCGGGCGAAGGCGACGACCTCGCGGTAGAAGTTGAGCGTGGCCAGCAGCGCCGTCGGGTTCGACGGGTAATTGAGGATCAGCGCCGTCGGCGCCGGAATCGAGTGGCGCACCGCGCGCTCCAGCGCGCGCAGGAAGCCGTCATCGGGCTCGGCCTGGATCGAGCGCACGACGGCGCCCGACATGATGAAGCCGAAGGAGTGGATCGGATAGGTCGGGTTGGGGACGAGCACAACGTCGCCCGGCGCGGTGATCGCCTGGGCCATGTTGGCGAAGCCCTCCTTGGAGCCGAGCGTGGCGACGACCTGCGTCTCCGGGTCGAGCTTGACGCCGAAACGGCGGCCGTAATAGCCGGCCTGGGCGCGGCGCAGGCCGGCGATCCCCTTGGAGGCGGAATAGCGATGGGTGCGCGGGTCCTGGGCGACCTCGCACATCTTGTCGACGATGGCCTGCGGCGTGGGCAGGTCGGGATTGCCCATGCCGAGGTCGATGATGTCGGCGCCGGCGGCGCGCGCCGAGGCCTTCAGGCGGTTGACCTGCTCGAACACGTAGGGCGGAAGGCGGCGGATCTTGTAGAAATCGTCCATGGTCGTCCCGTGTCGGCCCGGCGCCGGCGAATGGCGGCCGCCACCGACGCGCCGCTCAATAGTCTAATTCTCGATCGAACTCAAAGCATCCCTGTAGTGGCGGGCGGCGCGCTCGCGCAGCGACTTGCGCCGGGCGGCGACGGCCTGCGCCTCCTCGTCGGAAATCTCGGCCTGGGCGCGGGCGGCAGCCGCCGTCATCTCGGCGGCCAGCTCGTCGATCTCCTCCTTCGGCACTGGCTCGGCGAGCGCCTGGCGGGTAGTGAAGGCATGCGGCCGGTTGCGGCCGGACTGCTCTCCCTTGGCGCGCATCTCGCGCACGGCAACGTCGCGACTGGCGCCCATGTCGGGCGCCGGCGGCGCGGGCGCGTCGAGGAACGGGCGGCTGCCCATGACCGGCGCGGGGCCGGCGTCCGGCTCGGCGACGGCAAAGGCCGGGTCGACGCCGGAATCGGCGGCGCCGACATTCGTGGCCGGCACGGTCTCGGCGAAGATCACCGTCGGAACGCCGGTGTCGGGAGCGGCCGCCTGCGCGGGCGCTTCGTCGGGGGCGGCCGCCAGCACCGGCACAGGCTCGGCTTCAACCGCCGCCACGGATGCGGCACGCGGCGCGTCCACCCCGCGCAGTGCCGACGTGGTGCCGGTGCAGCCGGCGGCAACCAGCGCAGCGGCGACAAGAGCAAAGCCCGGGCGGCGGCGCAAGAAGGCAAGGCTGAGGCTTGCGGTCACGCGGGGTCTTTCCTATCTGCTGCCGGCATCGGTGGGCCCTGCGCAAGCCGGTCCGGCCTCCTCGCCGGCACTGTCACAACGGCGCAACCTGCCTAGCTATACCCAATAGCCGACCAAGGTCCCCTGCTACATGGCGAATGTGGTTGAATTCGGGTAATAATCGGCGACGGGAGGCGAAGATGAACGATCAGACCCGCAAGAGCGGGCAGGAGGGCGCCAGGCCGCCGGGCGAGCAGCCGGCGCAGACGACCCGCCCACCCTATGCCGACTACGTGCTCAAGGACCCGGAGGCGTTCGCCCGCAACCTGGCGCGCATGATCGAGGAGGCCGGGCGGGCGGCGGCCGCCTGGGTCGGGCCGCGCGAGGCGGGCCGGCGCCAGGACGACCTGGCCGAAAGCGTCGCCGAGATTTCCAAGACGCTGGGCAAGGTTTCGGAATACTGGCTGTCCGACCCGGAACGGGCGCTGCAGGCGCAGACGCAGCTTTTCTCGCGCTACATGGAGCTGTGGAACAGCTCGATCCGCCGCATGGCCGGAGAGGAGGTGCCCGACCCGGTCGCGACGGACCCCGGCGACAGGCGCTTCGCCGACCCGGAATGGTCGCACAACCAGTTCTTCAATTTCCTCAAGCAGGCCTATCTCATCACCTCGGGCTGGGCGGCCGACCTGGTCGAGCGCACCGAGGGGCTCGACGAGCACACCAAGCACAAGGCGGTCTTCTACACCCAGCAGCTCATCAACTCGCTGTCGCCCAGCAACTTTCCCGCCACCAATCCGGAAGTGCTGCGCGACACCATCGCCAGCCATGGGGAGAACCTGGTGCGCGGCATGAAGATGCTGGCCGAGGACATCCGCCGCGGCGACGGCGAACTGAAATTGCGCCAGGCCGACCACACCGCCTTCGAGGTCGGCCGCGACGTCGCCAACACGCCGGGCAAGGTCATCGCGCAGAACGACGTCTGCCAGGTGATCCAGTACGAAGCGGCCACCGAAAAGGTGCTGCAGCGACCACTGGTCATCGTGCCGCCGTGGATCAACAAGTTCTACATTCTCGACCTCAACCCGCAGAAATCGTTCATCAAATGGTGCGTCGACCAGGGCCATACGGTGTTCGTCATCTCCTGGGTCAACCCCGACGAGCGCCAGGCCGGCAAGAGCTTCGAGCACTATGCGCGCGAGGGCATCGTCCACACGCTCGACGTGGTCGAGGAGGTGACCGGCGAGCGCGAGATGAACGTGGTCGGCTACTGCGTCGGCGGCACGCTGCTGGCGGTGACGCTGGCGCTGATGGCACGCTGGAAGGACGACCGGGCGAAGACGGCGACCTTCCTGACGACGCAGGTCGACTTCACCCATGCCGGCGACCTGAAGGTGTTCGTCGACGAGGAGCAGATCGCCCGCGTCGAGAAGTCGATGGCGACCAAGGGCTATCTCGAAGGCGCCAAGATGGCCACGGCCTTCAACATGCTGCGCTCGCGCGACCTGATCTGGCCCTATGTCGTCAACAACTATCTGCGCGGCAAGGACCCCCTGCCCTTCGACCTGCTCTACTGGAACTCCGACGCGACGCGCATGCCGGCGGCCAACCACTCGTTCTACCTGCGCGCCTGCTACCTGGAGAACCGGCTGACGCAAGGAGCGATGGAGGTGGCCGGCGAGCGGCTCGATCTGTCGGAGGTGACGATCCCGATCTACAACCTGGCCACCCGCGAGGACCATATCGCGCCGGCGCGGTCGGCCTATCTGGGCTCGCAATTCTTCGGCGGCAAGGCAACCTTCGTGCTGACCGGCTCGGGCCACATCGCCGGCGTGGTCAACCCGCCGGCGGCGCGCAAGTACCAGTACTGGACCGGCGGCAAGCCGGTCGGAGAACTCGACGGCTGGCTCAAGACGGCCGAGGAACACCCGGGCTCGTGGTGGCCGCACTGGCACGACTGGATACGCGCCAACGACGCCCGCGAGGTGGCGGCGCGCAAGGTCGGATCGGACAAGCACCCACCGATCGAGGACGCGCCCGGCAGCTACGTGCTGGCCAAGGCGTAGCGCCGCGACCCCGGCCATGCGGAGCGAGCCGCCTCATATGCGTGACTGCGGCCGGTTGTGGCATATTTGCCATTGCGGTAACGTGGATTTTGCGCAACGATCCTGCCGACCTGCGTCGGCAGGGGTGCAAGGTTTGCAGGACGTCCGCACTTCGCCGGCGACGTCCGGTGTAGAAACAGGGAGACACTCATGAAGACCATGATCAGGGGCCTGGGCGTGGCCTCGCTTCTCGCTCTGGGCTCGGCCGGTCTGGCCCAGGCCGATCCGATGACGATGATGCAGGGCTATGCGGCCTGCAGCACCGAATATTCGTCCTGCCTGGCGGCGGCCGACTACGCGCTGGCCTCCTCGCCGTCGGAAGGCATGAGCAAGATGCAGATGAACGCCCAGCACGCCCAGCAGTGCTTCGCGGCGTGGCAGGCCTGCGCTTCGGCCGTCCGGTAGGCGGCGACAAGACCTCTCAAGCGAAGACCGGCGGCGGGTTGCCGACGCCGGTTTTTTCGTATTCATTTTGAGGTATCATGATACCTTGTTGCTAAATAGCTGAATTTGTTTGCTTTTTAGGAGAGCGACGCGAATTGCACGGCTTGACGGAAATCTCCGCGTGGCCTATAGAGGCGCCCAATCCGGCCCGCCGGTGCCGCAAGGCAGGCGCCGGTGCCGATGCCCGGGCCGTTGGCCCTGGCCGGCCGGCCCCGATCCAGAGGAAACGCCGATGACGACCTTCTCGCAGAAGCCTGCCGAGGTGGTGAAGAAATGGGTGCTGATCGACGCCGAGAACGTTGTTCTCGGCCGGCTGGCATCGATCGTCGCCAATCGCCTGCGCGGCAAGCACAAGCCGACCTTCACCCCGCATGTTGACGACGGCGACAACGTCGTCATCGTCAATGCCGACAGGGTGAAGCTCACCGGCAACAAGTTCCACGACAAGAAATACTACTGGCACACCGGCTATCCCGGCGGCATCAAGGAGCGCACCGCGCGCGAGATCCTCGAAGGCCGTTTTCCCGAGCGCGTCGTCGAGAAGGCGGTGCAGCGCATGATGCCGGAGGGCCCGCTCGCGCGGCGCCAGCTCAAGAACCTGCGCGTCTATGCCGGCGCGGAACATCCGCACGAGGCCCAGCAGCCCGAGAAGCTCGACATCGCCGGGCTCAACCCCAAGAACAAGAGGAGCGCCTGATCATGTCCGGCCTCGAATCGCTTGAAGCCCTCGCGCCGCAGGCCGCCGCCCAGCCGGCCGCGCCGGTCCATGTGCAGAAGCTCGACGCCCATGGCCGCGCCTACGCCACGGGCAAGCGCAAGGACGCCGTCGCCCGCGTCTGGGTGAAGCCCGGCTCCGGCAGGATCACCGTCAACGACAAGGAATACACGGCCTATTTCGCCCGGCCGGTGCTGCAGATGATCCTGAAGCAGCCGATCGTCGCCGCCAACCGCGACGGCCAGTTCGACGTGATCGCCACGGTCGTCGGCGGCGGGCTATCCGGCCAGGCCGGCGCCGTGCGCCACGGCATCTCCAAGGCGCTCACCTATTACGAACCGGAACTGCGCGGCGTGCTCAAGAAGGGCGGCTTCCTGACCCGCGACGCGCGCGTGGTCGAGCGCAAGAAGTACGGCAAGCGCAAGGCGCGGCGTTCGTTCCAGTTCTCCAAGCGCTGAGCGCCACCGCCACCTGCAAACCACCAACGGGGCCCCGCGCGGGCCCCGTTGCGTTTCCTGGCCTGCGCCGCGCCATGTCGCGGACCGGGCTTTCGCGTGACAGGGCCGGGCGCTAAGCCTGCGCCCAGCAGCGGAGGCCAGGCATCATGCAGCGCATGTCCATCACCGAACCGGCGCGCCAGACCGAGATCGTCCACCAGACCGATGTGCTGGTGGTCGGCTCCGGACCCGGCGGGCTCGCCGCCGCGCTCGCCGCCGCCCGCGCCGGCGCCGAGGTCACCCTGGTCGAGCGGTTCGGCTGCTTCGGCGGCAACATCACCGCCGTCGGCGTCGAGGGCATGGCGTGGTACCGCCACGAGCAGACCGTCGAGGCCAACGGCATCGGCCGCGAATTCGAGGAACGGGCGAAAGCGATGGGCGCGGCGGTGCCCGAATCGCAGTCGCTGTCCTACGAACTCGATTCGGAAGGCTTCAAGCTCGTCGCCGACCGCCTAGTCGAGGAAGCCGGCATCACGCCGATGCTGCACCGCTTCTTCGTCGCCCCGGTGATGGACGGCGACACGATCACCGGCATCGTCACCGAATCGAAGGCCGGCCGCGAGGCGATCCTCGCCAGACGCGTGATCGACGCCACGGGCGATGCTGACGTCGCCCATCGCGCCGGGGCGCCGACGGTGGCGACGCCGAAGGAGCGGATGATGGCGGCTTCGGTCATGTTCCACCTGGCCGGTGTCGACAAGAGGAAGTTCCTCGACGGGGTGCGCGCCGACCCGCAGACCTACAAGGACTGGGGCGGCGGCGGCGAGTGGAACATAGAGACCTCCGGCAAGGAGGACGCGATGTTCTCGCCCTTCATCCGCAAGCCGTTCGCCAAGGCGATCAGGGACGGGCTCATCCCGGCCAGGCTCAACACCATCGCCGGCACCTGGGGAGCGATGCACGACACCGGCGAACTGACCTACATGAACCTGGTCCATCTCGATGGCTGCGACGGCACCGATCCGGTCGACCTGACCCGCTTCGAGATCGAGGGTCGGCGCCAGGCGATGCTGGCGATCGAGGCGCTGCGGCGCTACATGCCCGGCTGCGAGGGGGCGCGGCTCAGGAATTTCGGCATGACCATCGGCATCCGCGACACGCGCAAGATCGACGCCGTCTACAACATGAGCGAAGCGGACGTGCGCGAACAGGGCCGGTTCGAGGACTCAATCGGCATCTATCCCGAATTCATCGACGGCTACGGCGTGCTGATCCTGCCGACGACCGGCCGCTACTTCCAGCTTCCCTATCGCAACCTGCTGCCCAAGCGGGTGAAGAACCTGCTGGTGGCGGGGCGGGCGACCGGCGGCGACCGGATCGCCCACGCGGCGACGCGCAACATGAGCTGCTGCGCGGTGACCGGCCAGGGCGCCGGCATCGCCGCGGCCGTATCGCTCAGGGCCAACGCGCCGCTCGACCGCATCGACATCGCCCAGGTGCAGGCGGAGCTGGCCCGCCAGGGCGTGCGCTACCGGTGACGGGCGCTCCGGCGGTCTCCGGGCCTGGCCCTACTGGTCGATCGATACGCCGGCGATCACTTCGGCGATGATCGAACGCACATCCTCGAACCGCTCGGAGCCGGCAAAGGCGACGATCTGCAGCGAGCCCTTGCCCTCGAAGCTGGTGTAGTAATTCTCGTAGGTGACATCGATGCCGTCGACGACGGTGCGGTAGACGATGCGCCCGAACGGATAGCCGTCGACCGAGGCCGCGCCGTCCTCGAGCGTGTCGACCTTGTTGAGCCCGGCGGCCGACTGCGCGTTGGTCAGCAGCGCCTTCTTCAGCGTCGCCCGTTCGATCACGTCCTTCTCGGTGATCAGCAGCACGTACATGTCCTCCACCTTGTGGCGGAAGCCATGCTCCTCGGCGCCGTTGAGGTTGGCCAGCGCCCACTGGTCGGGGTCGAGGCAGACGGAAACGGGCAGGACCTGCGAAGAGACCGTGGTGCAGTTGTCCGGCGCCTCGACCTGGTCTCCCGAATACTCCCACGTGTTGTCGTCGTAGAGGATGATCTCGCTGCCGTTGAGATCGACCCTGCCGATTTCCTCGGCGACGGCGGGCAGCCCCGCCAGCAGCACGCAGATGGCAGTCGCAAAGGCCAAGCGCTTCATGATGGTTTCCTCGGTTTTGCCCGCGTGCCAGCTACCGGCACGCCCTCGGGTTCCAGCCCCGGGGCTCACTCTCCCGCGCCCGTGGCGTCCGCGTCAAGACCCTCCGCCCCTGGGTGTGGCGGCGGCGATGCGGCGGTTCTCCTCGGCGCGCTGGGCGGCGGTTTCGCGCACCGCCCGGTCGAGCTCCGGGCTCTGCGACATCAGCCGGCGGAAGTCGGGCGCCGCCAGCACCAGCAGGTCGGTCGAGCGCACCGCGGTCACCGTCGCCGTGCGGACGGCGTCGTGCTCGATCAGGCCGATCTCGCCGAAGAAGTCGCCCTCGCCCAGCCGCACCGGCCGGCCGGGGACATCGACCTCGACCTGGCCGTTGGCGATGAAATAGAGGCCGTCGGCCGGGTCCCCCTTCGAGAAGATGACGGCGCCGGCCGCCACCCGGCGCGCGTGCAACATGCCGGCGAGGCGCGCGATCGTCGGGGCGTCGAGACGGGCAAACAGCGGAACGCGGGCGACCATGGCGAAGGAGACGATGAAGTCGCGCCGGCGGATCTCCTCGTGGAAGCCGGTGGCGATGATGCCGACCGGCAGGGCGAAGAAGAGGATGCCGGTGACCATGACCAGGCCGGCGATGGCGCGGCCGGCCGCCGTCGCCGGCACCACATCGCCATAGCCGACCGTCGACAGCGTGACCACCGCCCACCACATGGCGGACGGGACGTCGCCCAGCACATCGGGCTGGAGGTGGCCCTCGACAACATACATGGCGACCGAGGCGAGCAGCAGCAGGCCGGCGAACACGACGACGCTGCCGACCAGCGAGCGCCATTCATTGGCGAGCACGCGGCCGATGGTGGCGATCGCCGGCACGTAGCGCGCCAGCCGGTAGAAGCGCACGATGCGGATGACGCGGATGGCGGCGATGTCGACGCCGACCAGGAGCTCGATGAAGAAGGGCAGGATGGCGACAAGGTCGACCACCATCATCGGCATGATCATGGTGCGCAGGCGCGCATAGGCGGCGCCGTGGCCAGCCATGAGCGGATGCTCGGGGGCCGCCCACAGCCTCAGCAGGTATTCGGCGACGAACACGGCGACACAGAAATTGTCGAAACGGCGCAGATGGACGCCCCACACTTCCTGGACGTGGGCGACGGTGCCGATAACCGAGGCGGCGACATTGCCGAGGATGAGCGCGATGATGAACAGGTCGAAGGCCTGCGAGACCGTGCCGCGCCGGCCGCGTTCGAGGATTTCGAACACGCGCTCGCGGATCGTCAGCTCGTCCTTGGCACCGTAGGTCATCGCCCGGCCGCCTGGTTGCGCCCGACATGCATAGGACAGGTCGGGCGCGAATTCCATGCCGGCGGCGCCCGGTCAGCCGTGCGCCCACTCCCAGTAGAGCTCGCGCGCCTTCATCGCGACCGGCCCAGGGCCGGGCTCGTGATCGTCGAACTTCACGATCGGCACCACCTTGGAGTAGTTGCCGGTCGAGAAGATCTCGTCGGCGACGCGGAAATCGTCGAGCGTCAGCGTAGTCTCGTGGACCTGGTAGCCGGCCTCACGCAGCAGCCGGATGACGCGCTGGCGGGTGATGCCGTTGAGGAAGGTGCCGTTCGGCACCGGCGTGAACACCTCGCCGTGCCGGACCATGAAGATGTTGGACGTCGCCGTCTCGGCGACGTTGCCGAGCGCATCG
The DNA here is from genome assembly GCA_016861165.1 of Alphaproteobacteria bacterium. Classification (GTDB taxonomy): domain Bacteria; phylum Pseudomonadota; class Alphaproteobacteria; order Rhizobiales; family Rhizobiaceae; genus BOKV01. The sequence continues at coordinate 246,189 of BOKV01000001.1, forward strand.
CAGACGATTGCGTTGGCGAAGCCCTTTTCCTGGGCCTCGCGCAGCATGCGGGCGTTGTTGGGGTAGAGGCAGGCGGCCTTGCAGTTGGTCAGGTTGGTGGCGAGCGTCGGCCGCGTGTAGCGGGTGGTGGTGACCGCGTAGCCGGTCGCCGCCCCCATCGACGCCTCCTCCAGGCACAATGCGAAGGTGGTCGATTCGGGCACCGGGTCGACCGAGGTCGGCCCGCCCTCGCGCGACCAGTACATCGGCCGGATGTAGATCGCCGCGTCGGCCGGGAATTTCGCCACGCCCTCACGGGCGAGTTCGACAATGGCGCCGGTGGCCATGGTCGGCTTCAGCCCCATCACCACCGCCGAATGGTTGACCCTGGCGCAATGCAGGTCGAGGTCGGGCGTCACGCCGTCGAAGGCGCGGGCGCCGTCGAAGACGAGCGTGCCGAGCCAGGTGCCGTGGTCGGCCGAGCCCATGATCGGCACATTGCCTTCCTGCCAGGTCCCCTCGAACCAGGTCCAGATCCTGCGGTTGGGCAGCATTCCCATCGTCATCTTCCTCTCGGATGGTGGCGGCCCGCCGGACGCGGGCGCCGCAAAGAAGAACCGCCGGCCGCGCCGGCGGTTCGCTGGCAGCGGACGGACCGCCTCAGACCATGGCGAAGACGCGCGCCGGGCCGCCGGTGCCGCCGCGATGCTTGGGCGCGCCGACCACCAACGTGGCGCCGGCGGCGGGCATGGCGTCGAGGTTGGCGATGTTCTCAAGCCCCCAGCGCCCGGCCGGCAGCCAGGCATAGTGGACGGCGAAGTCGCCCGAAATACCGTAGTCGAGCGACAGCGTGTCGACGGCCATGCCGGCGGCCGAACTTTCCTCCAGCAGCATCTGCGCCGCCTCGATGTGGAAGCCTGGGAAATGCATCTTCTGGTCGGAACCGACATTGCGGAACTTGTCGGAGGCGACATGGGCGGCCCAGCCCGAATTCATCGCCACGCAGGCATTGTCGGGGATCGGCCCGTTGGCGGCGATCCAGGCCTTCAGGTCGTCGACGGTGACCTGGGCGTCGGCGTTCTCGGCCGCCCTGGCGCGGATGTCGACGACGCATAGCGGCGTCACCAGCGCGCCGACCGGCAGTTCGGCGATCGACTGGCCGTTTTCGGAGAAATGCAGCGGTGCGTCCATGTGGGTGCCGGTATGCTCGTTGACGCGCAGCTCGAACAGGTTGAACTTATGCTCGTTCCAGTTGAACTTCTGGTCCTTGAAGAATTGCTGCTCGCCGAAGAAGGTGGGGAAGCCCTCGTGCAGCTCGTGCGTCATGTCCTCCACCCGCGCAGCACCCTGGGCAAGCGCCGGCGGCGCCACCGCGCTGGCGGCGAAGCCGGCCGCCGCCGTCAACGCCGCGCCCTTGAAGAACTGCCGCCGCGAGAGCATGCGCTCGCGCACCGAATCGATAATGCAGGCATTGCACATTTTCGTTTCCTCCTTGCCGGTCCCGGCCGTGTCCGTTGGCCACAACCCTCCCGGAAGGCGACTGTCGAAGCCGCGCCGGTACTTGTCAAGCCGACCGCAACGGACGAGCGGCCGGCTTGACAAGTACCGGCGCACGGGCGGCGGCGCCGCCGGCGATTGCCAAGCGCCGCGATTTGCGGAACAGTCGCGCCTGCACGCGGAGGAGCGAAATGGCGACGGTGAGACTGCTGAGCGACGAGGAGGCGACGGCCGAGGCGCGGGCCGTGTTCGACGACATCCGCGCGACGCGCGGCACCGACTATGTCAACCATTTCTGGCGCGGGCTCGCCAACGACCCGCAGGCGCTTGCCCAGGTCTGGCAGGAGGTGAAGTCGGTGATGGGGCCGGGCAGCATCGACCCGCTTGCCAAGGAGATGATCTACATCGCCGTATCGGTGGCCAATGCCTGTACCTATTGCATCCACAGCCACACAGCGGCGGCGCGCGGCAAGGGCATGACGGACGCCCAGCACAGCGAACTCATGCGCATCGTCGGGCTGGCGGCCAAGACCAACCATCTGGTCAACGCCATGCAGCTGCCGGTCGACGAGGCCTTCCAGGTCGGGACAGGCCGGCAATCCTAACGCACGGAGGAGAGAAGGTGGCTTCAGGGGCAAGACGAACGGCCGCCAGGGCGGCGGCACCCTTCGCAATGGTGGCGGTCAGGGCCGGCGACGCCTCGGTGCTCGCCCGCCAGCCGATCGAGCCGGCCAGGCCGAAGAAGGGAGAGGCGCTGATCCGCCATACCGCGATCGGCGTCAACTTCATCGACGTCTACCAGCGTACCGGCCTCTACAAGCTCGACTATCCGGCGATCCTCGGCTCGGAGGGGGCCGGCGTGGTCGAGGCGGTCGGCGTCGGCGTGACCTGGCTCAAGCCCGGCGACCGCGTCGCCTACACCCAGCCCGGCGGCGCCTATGCCACCCATCGCCTGATCGCCGCCGACCGGCTGGTCAAGCTGCCGGCGCGCGTGAGCGACGAGGCGGCCGCCGCCGCCATGCTCAAGGGGCTGACGGTGCACTATCTCATCCATGACAGCTACCGTGCGCGCGAGGGCGACACGGTGCTGTTCCACGCCGCCGCCGGCGGCGTCGGCCTGATCGCCGGCCAATGGCTCAAGGCCAGGGGCGTCACCGCGATCGGCACGGCCGGCGGCGCGGCCAAGTGCAAGCTCGCCAAGGCCCACGGCTATGCCCACGTCATCGACTACACGAAGGAGGATTTCGTCGAGCGGGTGAACAAGATCACCAAGGGCAAGGGGGTGGCCGCCGTCTACGATTCGGTCGGCAAGGACACCTATCCCGGCTCGCTGCAGGTGCTGCGGCGCTTCGGCACCTTCGTCAGCTTCGGCCAGTCCTCGGGCGTGGCGAGCGAGTTCAAGCTGGCCGACCTCGCCGCCAACGGCTCGCTGTTCGCGACCAGGCCGACACTGTTCCACTTCATCGCCGAGCGGAGCGACCTCGAGCGGCGCGCCCGCCAGCTATTCGCCGTCATCGGCTCGGGCAAGGTGAAGATCGCCGTCAACCAGCGGTTCGCGCTCGCCGACGTCGCCAAGGCACACGCCGCGCTCGAAAGCCGCAGGACCACCGGCCAGACGGTGCTCGTTCCCTAGGAGAGCCGGGCGGCATGGCCGACAAGACGACCGACCACGCGATCACGGCGGGCGACCTGCGCGGCGCGGCGAGCGACCCGACCTATGCCGGCGTCACCTCGTTCATGCGGCGCAAATACACCAAGCAGATCGACGACGCCGACGTGGTGGTGTGGGGCATCCCGCTCGACACGGCGGTCACCAACCGGCCCGGCGCCCGCTTCGGCCCGCAGGCGATCCGGCGCGCCTCGGCGATATTCGACAACGATCCGCAATACCCGTTCTCGATCGACCTGTTCGAGGAGATGGCGGTAGCCGACTATGGCGACTGCGCCTTCGACCTCGGCCGGCCGTGGGAGGTCACCGAGCGCATCGAGCGGGAAGCGGCGCGCCTGATCGAGACCGGCGCCTTCCTGCTGTCGCTCGGCGGCGACCATTTCGTCACCTGGCCGCTGCTCAAGGCCCATGCCGGCGAATACGGGCCGCTGGCGCTCATTCAGTTCGACGCCCATCAGGACACCTGGCCCGATGACGGCGAACGCATCGACCACGGCAGCTTCGTCACCCGCGCCGTGCGCGACGGCGTCATCGACGCCAGCTCATCGATCCAGATCGGCGTGCGCACCATCGCGCCGGACGATTACGGCATCGAGATCCTGTTCGGCGACGATGTCGAGGAGATGAGCGCCCAGGCGATCGCCGAGGCGATCATCGAGCGGGTCGGCGCCATGCCGTGCTATGTCACCTTCGACATCGACTGTCTGGACCCCGCCTTCGCGCCGGGCACGGGAACGCCGGTCGCCGGCGGTCCGAGCTCGGCCAAGATGCTGTCGGTGATCCGCCGGCTCGGCGCGCTCGACATCAAGGGGGCCGACGTGGTGGAGGTGTCGCCGCCCTATGACCACGCCGACGTGACCGCCATTGCCGGCTCGACCGTCGCCATGTATATGCTCGGCCTCCAGGCGGAGCGGCTGGCCGAGCGGAACCGTTGAAGTTCTGATTCAGATTCAGCAAGCTGAAGATTTGATTCAGATTCCGCTTCCGCCGGCAAACCACTGTCATTCAAGCATAATCGGGCAAGCATAATCGGGCATTCGCGATGTCGGCAAAACCGAAGGTGTTCATCGATGGCGAGCATGGCACGACGGGTCTGCAGATCCGCCAGCGCCTGGCCGGCCGCGACGACGTCGAGGTGCTGTCGCTGGCCGCGGCCGACCGGCGCGACGCCGACAAGCGCGCGCGCCTGCTCAATGAGGCCGACATCGCCATCCTGTGCCTGCCCGACGACGGCGCGCGCGAGGCGGTCGCCATGCTGGCGGCGGCCGGCAACGGCCACACGCGGGTGATCGACGCCTCGACCGCGCACCGCACGGCCGACGGGTGGGTGTTCGGCTTCGCCGAAATGACCCGCGGACAGCGCCAGGCGATCGCCGCGGCGCGGTTCGTCGCCAATCCCGGCTGCTACTCGACCGGCTCCATCGCGCTCTTGCGCCCGCTCATCGAGCGCCAGGTGCTGCCGCCCGCCTATCCCGTCACCATCAACGCGGTGTCGGGCTATTCGGGCGGCGGCAAGTCGCTGATCGCGCAGATGGAGGATTCCTCGCGCGACGACCATATCGGCGCCAACCTTTTCCTCTATGCGCTCACCCTCGCCCACAAGCACGTGCCGGAGATCATGCTGCGCGCCGGGCTGACGCGCCGGCCGGTGATGACGCCGAATGTCGGGCGCTTCGCGCAGGGCATGCTGGTCAACCTGCCGCTGCATCTCGACCTGCTGAACGGCGCGCCCGACGTGGCCGACATCCATGCCTTGATGAGCGAGCACTATGCCGGTCAGGACGTGGTCAGGGTGGCGGCGCTCGAACAGTGCGCGCAGCTGCCGCGGGTCGACGCCGAGGAGATGGTCGGCACCGACGAGATGCGCCTCTACGTGTTCGGCACGCCCGGCAGGGGCCAGGTCAACCTGGTCGCCTCGCTCGACAATCTCGGCAAGGGCGCCTCGGGGGCGGCGGTGCAGAACCTCGACATCATGCTGAACGGCAGGGGCTGAAGCCCTACCCGCGGACCTCGATGGCGGTAACCGGCGGATAGGGGCCGGCGAGCGCCCGCCAGTGGGCGACGGCGAAGGCGAGCACGACCACGGCCAGCGCCTGGTGGGCGAGCGCCCAGTGGAGCGGCACCTGCAGCACCAGGGTGACGACGCCGACCGCCGCCTGCAGGGTGACGAGGAGGGCAAGAATGAGCGCGCGAGCGCGGTGGCGTTCGGCGTTGTCGGGCCGGCGCGTGGCGAGCCAGGCGAGCCACACGGCCAGGAGCAGCAGGTAGGCATTGGCCCGGTGGACGAACTGCACCGTCTTCGGGTTGTCGAAGAAGTTGCGCCAGACCGGCTCGAGGATCGTGAGCCCGGACGGGATGACGGCGCCATCCATCAGCGGCCAGTCGTTGAAGGCGAGCCCGGCGTCGAGCCCGGCGACCAGGGCGCCGAGGAAGACCTGCAGCAGCACCAGCCCGACGATGAGCGGCGCGGCCAGCCGTACGGCGGCCCCGGCCTCGCCGCCCGAATGCGGCGCCAGCCCGCGCGCCACCCACAGGCAATAGGCGAAGATGATCGCGGCGAGCGTCAGGTGCACGGCCAGCCGGTACTGGCTCACGTCGACACGATCGACCAGGCCGGACCTGACCATCCACCAGCCGACAATTCCCTGGACGGCGCCGAGGCCGAACAGGACGAGGAGGCGCGGCTTCAGGAGCTGCTCCAGCCGGCCCGACCACCACAACCAGACCATCGGCACCAGGAAGACGACGCCGATGATGCGGCCGAGGAAGCGGTGCGCCCACTCCCACCAGTAGATGAACTGAAACTCGAGGAGGCTCATGCCCTCGTTGATCTGGCGGTATTGCGGCGTCTGGCGATACTTGTCGAACTCCTCCAGCCAGGCCTCGTGACTGAGCGGCGGGATGACGCCGTGGATCGGCTTCCATTCGGTGATCGACAGGCCCGAACCGGTCAGCCGCGTCGAGCCGCCGACGACCACCATGGCGAAGACAAGCAGGCAGACGAGATAGAGCCACCAGCGCACGATCGCCCGGTTGCGGCGCTCGCGCATGACCAGCGCGGTGGTGTAGAGGACAGCCGGGGGTTCCGCCATGATCGCGCACCGTGGTTGAGTGCGCCCCATTTGCCGCAAGGCCCGCGCCCCGGCAAGGCTGGCGGCGGGCGACACACGGTCGCGCATCGAACCGCGCATTGGGCCGCGCATTTGGCCTGCGTCGGGCCGCGCGCGTTGACGGCAGTGTGTTTTCGCGCTTTGTGGCGGCACGCAGGGAAGCCCGTCAGGAGCAACGCGGAATGCCGCAGACGCTGCGCAAGCTGGTCGGGACGGTGGCGCTGATCGCGCTGGTCGTCCTCTACGCGCTGGTGGCAACCGCCGTCGCGGTCGCGCGCCTGGCCGACGCGCCGGCCTGGGCGCATCTGCTCTATTTCCTGGCGACCGGCCTGCTGTGGGTGGTGCCGGCCATGCTGGTGGTGCGCTGGATGCTGCGGCCCGACGAGCGATAGCCGGGCGTTCAGGTGACGCTCATGGCGGCGCCGCGGTTCTGGATGCGGGTCGGCAGGCCCGACAGCAGCGTGTCGACATAGCGCATCGCCTGGAAATTGCCGTTGAGCGAAATCCTCGGCAGCGCGTGCAGGTGGGCGGCGTGACCGGGATAGACGACGCCGTGGCGGGTGGTGACGGCGGTGACGAAGCCGGCCTCGCGCGCCAGGCGGAACTCGCGTGCGCCGGCGGCCTGCGGGTAGCCGTAGGGGTAGGCGAAATGGCGCGGCAGTTCGCCCAGTTCCATTTTGAGGATGCGCATGCTCTCGACCATCTCGGCGTCGACGCGCCGATCAGGCAGCCTCGCCAGCGCGAAATGGTGGACGGTATGGGCGCCGATCGTGCACAGGGGATCGCTGGCCAGTTCGACGATCTCGCGCCAGTTCATGATGGCGGCGGCCCGGTTGGCCTCAGGGTCGACGCCGGCCTGCCAGGCCAGCTCGGCGACGATCTTGCGCTGCTGGTCCTCGTCGACGTCGCGGGTAAGGAAACGGCAGAGTTCGTCGAACACCCGGCGCTTGGCCGCCGGCGTCGCCACGTCGAACTCGACATGGCCCTTGGGCGAATGGAGGACGAAGCGCTCGCGCCGGCCGATGACCTGTTCGAGGTCCTCCCACCACAGCGTGGCGCGGCCGTCGACCAGGCCGGGGGCGACATAGATCGTGTAGGGCACCTCGTATCGGCGGAAGATTGGCACCGCGTTTTCGAGGTTGTCGCGGTAGCCGTCATCGAGGGTGATGGCGACCAGCGGATCATGCCAGCGCCGGGCGTCGTAGGACCTGAGCTCGTCGACCAGCCCGTCCATGGTGACGAAACGGAAGCCGCGCCGCTTGAGCACCCCGATCACCCGGTCGAGGAAGGCCGGCGTCACGGTCAGGTGGGCATTGGGGCGGAAGCCGCCGGCCTGGCGCCGGTCGGCCACGCGGTGCAGCATGAGGATGCCGCCGAGACCACCCATCCAGAAGCGCGACGCCGTCTGCACTCCGGAGAAGTACAGCGCATCGAGCACCATGCGCGTGGCCAAGATCGATCCCATCCTGACGCCACCCCTAGCGTGATTTCGTTATCGTTCCCCAAACGGCGCTGGCAAGGACACGCCGGCGCCCAGCCTCAGGCGGCACCGGCCAGCGCCGTCTCGCGGTCGGCGGGGTCGAGGTGCACCAGGATCGCCTCGGTGAAGCCGGCATCGGCCAGTTCGTCGACCATCGCGGCGGCCTCGGCCGGCGAGGCGCCCTCGCTGCTGACGATGATGACGGTGTCGATGTCGGCCACCAGCTTCAGCGCGTCGGCACCGGCATAGCCGCAATCATAGACCTGGAAATCGTAGGTGTCGGCCACGGCGTCGATGACGCCGGCGAGACGGCCGAGGTCGATTTCAGCCGGATCGACGTCGCCGCCGCCGGCGGCCAGCACATGCGCCGAGGTGAGCCGGTCACGCCGCACCGCCTCGCCGAAGCGGATGCGGCCGGCGAGCAGTTCGCGCAGGCCCGCCATCACGCCCTCGCCCAGCATTTCGCGGCTGGTGACGCCCGAGCCGGTGAGATCGACCACCGCCACCGACCTGCCGCGGCGGGCGAGGCGGCGGGCAAGCATCCAGGCGGTCAGCGAACCGGGATCGCCAGCGGGCGAGACCACCGCGACCCTGGCCCTGCCGAGATTCTCGATCGCCTCGCAGGCGTGGCCGAAGGCAAACAGCTCGGCATCAGCGCCGGGCTCCGGCGCGGCGCGGGCGGGTTCGTCCGCTTCGGCCATGGCGCCCGACCCGCCATCGAGCGGTGGTGGCGCCACCTGCGCCAGTCCCTCCCCCGCCTCCGCATATTCGGCGGGCGAACCGGAGGGCTTTTCGAAGACCACGTCCGGCAAGCGGGCCGGGGCGGGCTCGGCCGCGCGCGGCCGTTCGACCGTCGCCGGCGCCTCGGGAATGGTCAGCCGCTCGGGGATCAGGTCGTCCTCAAGCGTGCCCACCGGGCGGAAGGCCTTGCCGGTCATCAGGGCCCAGGTCAGGATGCCGACAATTGCCAGCACCAGCATGGTCACCATGCCGGTCGCCGCCATCGGCACCGTCTTGGGGAAATAGGGTTCGATCGGCCGCACCGCGCGCGAGATGACGCGGGCATCGACGGGCAGGAACTCGCTGGCCTGGCGGCCGGCCGCCTCGCGATAGCGGGTCAGATAGGTCTGCAGCAGGTCGCGCTGGGCGGCCGCCTCACGCTCCAGCGCCCGCAGTTCGACCTCGGCCCCGCCGACGCGCGCCGCCTCGGCCTTGAGCCGGTCGACCTCGCGTTCGAGCACCGCCTCCTGGCGCCGCAGCACATCGGCGCTGTTCTGCAGGCTCCGCAGAATGTTGCGGGCCTCCCCGGTGATCTGGCGCTCGAAGTCGGCGAGCTGCGAGCGCAGCGCCCTGATGCGCGGATGGTTGGGCAGAAGCGTGGTCGACAGGTCGGAGATCTCCGCCTGCAGAGAAACCTGGCGCTCGCGCAGGCGCTGGATCAGCGGCGAGGCGATCACCTCGGGAACGGCGTCGAGGGAGGCGCCGCTGTCGAGCGCCGCCTGGATGGTGGCGGCCTTCGCCTCGGCCGCCGAGACCTGGGCGCGAAGCTGCGACAATTGCGTGGAGACCTCGGTAAGCTGCTGGGTCGCCAGCAGCGCGTTGTTGGTGGCGTCGAGTATGTCGGAACTGGCGCGGAACTCGGCGACCCGCGCCTCGGCGGCGCGGACCTTCTCGCGCAGATCGTCGATCTCGGGACCGAGCCACTGGGCGGCCTCGGCATTGGCCTCGACCTTGGCCTCCTTGGTCAGCCGCAAATACTCGTCGGCGACCGCGTTGGGCACCGCCTGGGCCAGTTCCGGATCACGCGACCAGAACTCGACGACGAGGACGCGGGAACCGCGCGCCGCGTACACGGTCAGGTGCTGCTTGAAGGCCTTGAGGCTGCGCTCGGCCGACGACACGGCGGCGGGCTCGCTGCCCAGGCCGAACAGCGCCAGCAGAACGCCCAGCCGCGAACGCCCGGCGCCGAACTCCTCCGTGCGGTCGAGACCGAGCGTGGCGATCACCTTGAGCGCAATGTCGTCGGAGGTCAGAACCTGGACCTGGCTGCCGATCGCCTGTTCATCGAAGCGGCTTTCATCGGAGACCCCGTCGGCGGCGGGGCCCGTCAACGGCGCCGCGCGCCGCTCGATAAGGATGCGCGTGCTCGCCTCGTAGCGGGGGTCGACGGAGAGCGCCAGGGCGAACACGGCCGCGCCCGCCAAGAGCGTCAGCGCCAGCACCAGCCAGCGCTTCCTCCACACCTCGGCGAACAGGCCCGCCACGTCGATGTCGACGTCGGCGGTCAGGTCTCGGGCCCTCGGCATCAGGCTGCTCCACACGCGGACGGGGGTCAACAAACGTAACCGGAGCATGAACGGGCATGGTAACCAGCAAGTTAACAGCAAGAAAAATAGGCCGCCCCGCCGCCTTCGGTGGCCCGTCCGTGCCGCATGCGTCGCTGTTCCACAGTCGGCAACAGCCGCATGGCCCGGCTTTACCGGCCATTAACCTTAATGAAGCATCAATCGACGGCGAAGACCGAAGAAGCGCGGGCCCGGCCGGGCCGGCGGCGCAAAGGTGGAAATGCAGATGTCGCGCAGTACCCGACCAGCCGTCGCGGCCATCGCCTGTCTGGCCTTGCTGCTGACGGCTTGCGCCAGCTACCGGCCGGCGAGCGAGGCCTTTCACGCGGTGCTGACCCAGCCCTACCGGCTCGACGCCGGTGACCGCCTGCGCGTCACCGTTTTCGGACAGGCGGACCTGACCAACACCTACGCGGTCGACAAGGCCGGCTACATTGCCTTCCCGCTGGTCGGACCGGTCGCCGCGCGCGGGACGACGCCGAGCGAACTGGAGGGAAGGCTGGCGGCGAGCCTGCGCAACGGTTTTCTGCGTGATCCCGACGTTTCGGTCGAGATCGACCGCTACCGGCCGTTCTACATCATGGGCGAGGTCGGCGCGCCGGGCCAGTACACCTACGTGCCGGGGATGACGGTGCAGAACGCCATCGCGGTTGCCGGCGGCTTCACGCCCAGGGCGCGCCAGGAGAATGCCGACATCACCCGGCAGGTGAACGGCCAGATACTGACCGGCCGCGTGCCGATCAGCGACCCGATCGTTCCCGGCGACACCATCTATGTGCGCGAGCGGCTCTTCTGAGGCATGAGCGACCGGCGGCCGCTGCGCATCGTGCACTGCTTTCGCTCGCCGGTCGGCGGCATCTTCCGCCATGTGCGCGACCTCGTCGCGGCGCAGAAGGCGGCCGGCCACCAGGTCGGCATCCTGTGCGATTCCTCGACCGGCGGCGAATTCGAGGAACGGCTGTTCGAGGCGGTAGCGCCCGACCTGGCGCTGGGGCTGATCCGCATCCCGATGCGCCGCGCCATCACGCCGGGCGACCTGCTGGCGGTTGTGCGCACGTTGCGCGAAATCCGCCACCTGCGACCGGACGTGCTGCACGCGCACGGCGCCAAGGGCGGCGCCTATGCGCGCATCGTCGGAACACTGCTGCGCATTTCGGGCACGCGCGTCGCCCGCCTCTACTGCCCGCATGGCGGCTCCATCCACTACGACGCGGCGACGTGGCAAGGTCGGCTCTACTTCGCGTTCGAGCGGCTGCTCGAACGCATGACGGACCGGCTGATCTTCGTCAGCCGTTACGAGGCCGACGGCTATGCGGCCAAGGTCGGCCACCCGCGCTGCCCGGTCACGCTGGTCGCCAACGGCCTGCGGCCGGAGGAGCTCCGCCCGGTCACGCCCGGCGCGGACGCGGCCGACTTCCTCTATATCGGCATGATGCGCGACCTGAAGGGTCCCGACCTGTTCCTGCGGGCGCTGGCGCTCATGCGCGACCGCCATGGACGAACCGCCAGCGCCCGTTTCGTCGGTGACGGTCCCGACAAGGCGCGCTACGAAGGGATGATCGCGCAACTGCGGCTTGATGGCCAGGTGACCGTCCACCCGGCCATGCCGGCGCGCCGGGCCTTCGCCATGGCGCGGATGCTGGTGGTGCCATCACGGGCCGAATCGATGCCCTATATCGTGCTTGAGGCGATCGGCGCCGGCCTGCCGACGATCGCCACCAGGGTCGGCGGCATCCCCGAAATCTTCGCGGCCGAGGCCAGCCGGCTGGTCGAACCGGACAATGCCGAGGCGCTGGCGGCGGCGATGCTGGCCGCCCTCGACGATCCGGCCGGCGCGGCGGCGCGGGCACGGGCGATGCACGGCGACATCGCCGCGCGCTTCACCGTCGCGGGGATGGCGGCCGGGATCGAGGCGGCCTACCGCGCCTGCCTGCCGTGACGGTAACCTCCCGTTAACACTGTTGGCGGGCTGCGCCGGCGGACCGCGCGCAACCTGCCTCGCAGGCCGCCCGAATCCAAGATTTGTTAGCGATTGTGCGCTACCAGCCAGACGACGGAGGCCGCTGGCAGCCATGATCACGAAAACAAGGAAGAGCAGCGACACGGCGCAGGTCTTCTCGGCCGAGGCGCTGCGCGAAGCCATGGCCGGCGATCCGGCCGGCCAGCGGCGCACGGTCGAGCTCAACGAACTGGCCAAGCAGGTCGCCGAACTGTTCTCCACCGACGCGGTGTCGCCGCAGCTCATCGTCGGGCTCACCCGGCTCATCGAATTCGCCGGCCTGGTCGCCATCGGCCTCGGCGCCTACTGGCTCTACGGCGACGGCGACCAGCTCGCCCTCTATGGCCCGGCCACGCTGCTCGGCGCCGTGCTCACCTTCTGCCTGGTCCAGGCGATCGACGGCTACGACATCTCCTCGCTCAAGCATTTCGCCATCCAGTTCACCAAGGCGGCCACCGGCTTCACCCTGGCCATGGTGCTGCTGGTGGTGATCGGCTTCTTCTCCAAGATCGCGATCGAATATTCGCGGCTGTGGTTCGCCAACTGGTACGTGCTCGGCATCGGCTTCATCCTGCTGATGCGCACCGCCGTCTGGCTCTACGTGCGGCGCGCCGTCAGCGACGGGCGGCTGGAGCGGCGGGCGGTGATCGTCGGTGGCGGCGCGCCGGCGGCCGAACTCATCCGCTCGCTCGAAGCGCAGAAGGACAGCGATATCCGCATCTGCGGCATTTTCGACGATCGCGGCCGCGAGCGCTCGCCGGCGATCGTGGCCGGCTATCCGAAGCTCGGCACCGTGCCGGAACTGGTCGAGTTCGGCCGCAAGGCGCGTGTCGACATGCTGATCGTCACCCTGCCGATGTCGGCCGAGAAGCGGGTGCTACAACTGCTCAAGCGGCTGTGGGTGCTGCCGGTCGACATCCGCCTGTCGGCCCACGCCAACAAGCTGCGTTTCCGGCCGCGCTCCTACACCTATGAGGGCTCGGTCCCGTTCCTCGACCTGTTCGAGAAGCCGATCGCCGACTGGGACGCCCTGTCGAAGCGCGCCTTCGACATCCTGTTCTCGGCCATCGCCCTGGTCGCGCTGTCGCCGCTGATGCTGGCGACGGCGATCGCCATCCGGCTCGAAAGCAAGGGCCCGGTCATCTTCCGCCAGAAGCGCTACGGCTTCAACAACGAGGTCATCGAGGTGCTCAAGTTCCGCTCGATGTATCACGAGATGGCCGATCCGCTGGCGCGCAAGGTCGTCACCCGCGACGACCCGCGCGTAACGCGGGTGGGCCGCTTCATCCGCCGCACCTCGATCGACGAACTGCCGCAGCTCTTCAACGTGCTGAAGGGCAACCTGTCGCTGGTCGGGCCGCGCCCGCACGCCGTCAACGCGCACACCCAGAACCGGCTGTGGGACGATGTCGTCGACGGCTATTTCGCCCGCCACCGCGTCAAGCCGGGCGTCACCGGCTGGGCGCAGATCAACGGCTGGCGCGGCGAGGTCGACAGCGAGGACAAGATCCGCGAGCGGGTCAACTGCGATCTCTACTACATCGAGAACTGGTCGCTGCTGTTCGACCTCTACATCGTGCTGATGACGCCGATCCGCCTTCTCAACACGGAGCATGCCTATTGAGCGTGATGGCCGCCCCGCATGCCGGCGCCCATGCAGGCGCCGCTGCCGGCGCGGCGGCGCGACCGGTCCACGTGCCGGCGCGCTGGTTCACCGACGCCGCGCTCGCCTTCGCCGTCTTCCTCGGCGGCTTCGTCATCTTCGAGCCAGCACCCTATGAACTGATGCTGGCCGCGATGCTGGTCATCGGCGTGGCGCTCGGCCTGCGCATCCCGCGCTTCGTGCTGCCGCTCCTGGTGCTGTTCGTGCTGTTCAACGCCGGCGGCGTCATCTCCTCGTTCCAGATCGCCGACTGGCAGCGCGGCATCATCTATGTGGCGGTGTCGCTGTTCCTGGCGGCGACCTCGGTGTTCTTCGCCATCATGATCCGCCAGGAGGCGGGCCGGCTGCGGCTCATCTTCCGCGCCTATGTGGCGGCGGCGCTGATCACCACGATGCTCGGCATCGTCGGCTATTTCGCCCTGGTGCCCGGTTTCGACATCTTCACCCGCTACTCGCGGGCGATGGGCGCCTTCGAGGACCCGAACGTGTTCGCGCCGTTCCTGGTGGCGCCGAGCCTCTATCTGATCTACGGCATCGTCCACCGCTCGACGACCATGGCACCGATCCGCATCGGCGCGCTCATGGTATTGATGCTGGGGCTGTTCCTCGCCTTCTCGCGCGCCGCCTGGGGACTGTTCCTGATCACGGCGGCGCTGTTCTACCTGCTCCTGATCATCAACGAACGATCGGCGAGGGAACGGCTCAAATATCTGGTACTGGCCGGCATCGGCGCGCTCATCCTGTTCGCCATGCTGGCCGTCGCCCTCAACATCGAGGCGGTGGCCGACCTGTTCCAGGAACGCTTCAAGGCGGTGCAGGACTACGATGCCGGCCGCATGGGCCGCTTTGCCCGGCATCTGGCCGGATACGAGCTGGCGCTGACCAGTCCGCTCGGCATCGGCCCGCTGGAGTTCGGCTACATCTTCGGCGAGGACACCCACAACAATCTCGTCAAGGCGCTGATGGACTATGGCTGGCTCGGTTTCGCCACATGGCTGGCGATCAACCTGTGGACGCTGATCGCCGGCTTCAAGCTTCTGTTCCGCCAGCGGCCGTGGCTGCCCTATTTCCAGATCGCCTATGTCGTCTTCGTCGGCCACGTGATCATCGGCTACGTCATCGACACCGACCACTGGCGCCACTTCTACCTGATGATCGGTATCATCTGGGGGTGCATCGGCCTGGAACAGGCCTGGCAGCGCGACCGGCGCGTGAACACCGCCGGGCAAGCGACATCATCGGCCGCCGCAAGGCCAGTCGCGCGTCAAGCGCAGGTGAAGGGAAACGCCTGATTTCGCGGGCCAAACCCGCAACATATTGAATGGTCGGAGCGGCGAGATTCGAACTCACGACCCCCTGCACCCCATGCAGGTGCGCTACCAGGCTGCGCTACGCTCCGAAACCGGGCCGGACTATAGGGAGCGGCCTGGCGCAATTCAACCGCAAAGATGGCGCCCGCCCTACGAGCGCGCTTCCCCGCCGCTCGGCGGGGCGAAGCCCCTAGTTGCCGCGCACCTGGTCGAGCAGGCGCTTGCATTCAAGCAGTTCGTAGAGGGTTGCCTGCAGGCTGCGGCGATCGTCGGCGCTCAGCGCCGGATTGCCGGCGGTGGCTCCGTGCCCGGCCTCGCGGCCGACCAGCCGGTCGATGAGCCGCTTGGGCTTTTCCCGGGCGGTAAGTTCGGCCACGGCGACCGCCTTGCGGGCCGGCTCCTCGGGATGGCGCGGCTCCGGTGCGGCGGCCGCCGTCTGGACCAGGCCGACGGCCGTCGTCGGCGGCAGTTCGGCCGCCGCCGCCTCGATCTCGCCGGCGCCGACGGCGACGACGAACCTGTTGCCCTGCTCCTTGAGGATGCGTTGCAGCCCGCGGATGGTGTAGCCCTCGTCATAGAGCAGGCGCTTGATGCCCTTCAGCAGATCGACATCCTCGGGCCGGTAGTAGCGCCGGCCGCCGCCACGCTTGAGTGGCCTGATCTGGCTGAAACGCGTCTCCCAGAAACGCAGCACGTGCTGGGGCAGGTCGAGTTCCTCGGCGACCTCGGAAATCGTGCGGAATGCGTCGGGGCTCTTGATCACCGGTCACTCCCGGGCGCGCCGCTCACCGGTTCACGCCTTGCGCTTCGTCCTGGCGTGGCCCTTCAGCACGGCGTCCTTGAGAACATTGGACGGCTTGAACACCATCACCCGGCGCGGCGAGATCGGCACCTCCTCGCCGGTCTTGGGATTGCGCCCGATCCTCTCATTCTTCTTGCGCACCACGAAGGAACCGAACGAGGAGAGCTTGACGGACTCGCCCATGACCACCTTGTCGCAGATGGTCTCCAGCACCATTTCGACCAGGTCGGCCGATTCGGTACGCGACAGACCCACCTTCTGGTACACCGCCTCCGACAGGTCGACGCGTGTAACCGTCCTTCCCCCCATGACAAACCTCTCCACGCCCGAAAGAGCCTGAACGACGAACGATGCAACCGGCGCCAGGCGCCTGCCCCGTTGCCACACTGCCGTCCCGGCTTCGAGGCCGGGCCTTCTTGTTCTTTGACGCGAGAATCAAGCCGCCCAACGGGATTGCCGCCAATCTGGCCCCCCGGCCGACCTGTCCAACCGGCAATACCCAATCAGGCCGGCAACACGTCCGCCGAGCCAGTTCACCACGGGGGTACAGTAGTTGCTTTGGGCCAAATCATCAAGGTTTTCAGTGTGGTGCATGGGCAACAGCGGCGGCGCAAGTCGGCCGACCGGGCAATCGGCCGCCCGCCCCCGCCAACCGATGGCGGCAACCGCCAGCGCTACCAGCGCAGCAGCACCGAACCCCAGGTGAAGCCGCCGCCCATCGCCTCGAGCAATACGACATCGCCGCGGCGGATGCGGCCGTCGCCGACGGCCTCGCACAGGGCGAGCGGAATGGAGGCGGCCGAGGTGTTGCCGTGCCGGTCGACGGTGACGATCACCTTCTCGGGCGGGATGCCGAGCTTCCTGGCCGAGGCGTCGATGATGCGCCGGTTGGCCTGGTGGGGTACGAACCAGTCGATGTCGTCCGACGTCAGGCCGGTCGCCGCATAGGCGGCCTCGATCACATCGGTGATGATGCCGACGGCGTGGCGGAACACCTCCTTGCCCTGCATGCGCAGATGCCCGACCGTGCCGGTCGAGGACGGGCCGCCATCGACATAGAGCTTGTCGCGGTGGGTGCCGTCCGAGCGTAGATGCGCGGTAAGGATGCCGCGGTCGGAATTGTCGCCCCTGCCGGTGGCGGCCTCGACCACGACGGCACCGGCGCCGTCGCCGAACAGCACGCAGGTGGTGCGGTCGGTCCAGTCGAGAATACGCGAGAAGGTCTCCGCGCCGATCACCAGGATGCGCCGGGCATGGCCGGTGCGGATGAACTGGTCGGCAGTGGTCAGGGCGAAGATGAAGCCCGAGCACACGGCCTGCGAGTCGAAGGCGGCGCCGTGGTGCATGCCGAGGCGGGCCTGGATTTCCACCGCCGTCGCCGGAAAGGTATGATCAGGCGTCGAGGTGGCGAGAATGATCATGTCGAGGTCGGCCGGCGTCAGCCCGGCCGAGGCGAGCGCGGCGCGCGCGGCGGCCTCACCGAGGTCGGCGGTGGTCTCGCCCTCGGCGGCGATGCGCCGCTCGCGAATGCCGGTGCGCTGGACGATCCACTCGTCGCTGGTCTCGACCATGCCCTCGAAATCGGCGTTCTTCATGATGCGGGCGGGCAGATAGCTGCCGCAGCCGGAAATGACTGATCGAATCACACTTTTATCCCGTCACTGCTGGCCTGCCCCGGCCTCTTTCGACCGGATGCCGCCGAAATAGCGCAGATCGTTCTCGATCTTCTGGATGATGCCGTTGGCCACCATGTCGTGGCCCATCTCGACGGCCGCGGCGAAGCCCTCGGCGTCGGTGCCGCCGTGGCTCTTGATGACGACGCCGTTCAGCCCGAGAAAGACGGCGCCATTGACCTTGCGCGGGTCCATCTTCTCACGCAGATGGTCGAACGCCCCCTTGGCGAAGAAATAGCCGATGCGGGCGAACAGCGTGCGGCTCATGGCGGCGCGCAGATATTCGCTGATCTGGCGGGCGGTGCCCTCGGCCGTCTTCAGCGCGATGTTGCCGGTGAAGCCGTCGGTCACCACCACGTCGACCGTGCCGCGGCCGAGGTCGTCGCCCTCGACGAAGCCGTGATAGGTCAGGTTGGGCAGGCTCGATTCGCGCAGGATGGTGCCCGCCTCCTTGATCTCCTCCATGCCCTTGACCTCCTCGACACCGATGTTGAGCAGGCCCACGGTCGGCCGGTCGACATCGTAGAGGGCACGCACCATCGCCGCGCCCATCAGCGCGAAGTCGATCAACTGGCTGGCGTCGGCGCCTATGTTGGCGCCGACATCGAGCACCACGCTCTCGCCCTTCAGTGTCGGCCACAGCGCCGCCATGGCCGGCCGCTCGATGCCGGCCATGGTGCGCAGGCAGAACTTGGCCATGGCCATCAGCGCACCGGTGTTGCCGGCCGACACGCAGACATCCGCCTCGCCGTTCCTGGTCGCCTCGATGGCGCGCCACATGCCCGATTTCCAGCGTCCGCGCCTGAGCGCCTGGCTGGGCTTGTCGTCCATGGCGATGGCGATGTCGCAGTGGACGACGCGGGAGGCGGATTCGAGCTGTGGATGGCGGGCGAGCGCCGGCTTCAGCACCGCCTCGTCGCCGAACAGGACGAAGCGCAGGCCGGGTTTGCGCTGCAGCGCGATCGCGGCGCCGGCGAGCACGACAGCGCAGCCGTGATCCCCGCCCATGGCGTCAAGCGAAACGGTCAGGGAATGAGCCATGCGCTGATTCTTGTTCCGGATCGACGCCCCGACCCCGGCCGGGGTCCGTGTACCGCCACGAGCGTATCGCAAGTAGCCGTTCCGGCCGACCCAAACAACTGGATTTTGACCGGCTCAGCAGCCGACGGAGCCGGCCAAGGCGTCAGGTGGGATCCTTCCTGAGCGCCGCCAGCACCGAAAAGGGCGATTGCGGCGCGGCATCACCATCCTCGCCGCCGGCCAGCTTCGGGTCGAGAACGGCGCCGGGGGCGCGCGGCCACGGGTCGATCGCCAGCAGCAGGAACTCGACGACCAGCGGCCAGACATCGATGGCCTCGCCGACGAATGTCTCGGGGATGTCGGGTCCTTCGGGGTCGAGGACGAGCTCCTCCGATTGCGACCGCGACCGGTCGAGCGGCGAACCCCGCGGCAGGAAGGTCGCCTCGACCGGCGCGACGACCCGCTGGCTCACCGGCGCCAGCGTGACCACGCATTCCTGTTCGAGGCTGGCGCGCACCTCGCCGGCGATCTCGACGCCGTCGCCACGCCAGCGCCGAATGTCAAGGTCGGCCTCGAGGCTGGCGACGCGCCGGACGCCGCAGGCTTGCGCAACCTGCAGGCATTCGGCCTCGCTGGCGACAAGGCGCAGCGGCAGGCCGGCCCTGGGCAGCACCGCGACATGCACGTCGAGGCGGGGGAGCGACGGCGCCATCAATGCGTCTCCACCGGATCGGGCCAGTCGAGGCGCGCGGCGGCGATGTCGTCGAGCGACAAGGCGAGCAGCCGGTCGCGGGCGGCGATCATGTAGCGGGCGAGGCGGCCGGCCTGCACGGTGGCGGCGAGGCGGCAGAAGCGTTCGCCGGCCTTGAGCGCCAGCGTGGCGGCGTCGCCGGCACCGAGCGCGTCGGCGAAGTCGTCGATCTGGCCGTAGAAGCCGTGGATCAGCATCCGCTTGCGCCTGGGCACGGAGGTGTCGCCGACGCCGATCTCGCGCAGCGCCCGGTCGACATCCTCGGAAAACCGGTCGAACACCTGCTGGCCGAGCTGCCTGGCCGGCCCTTCGGCCTCGCGTGCCAGGCGGTTCGACAAGAGGAACATGTGCAGGCACAGCATGTCGAAGCGGCCGGTTACCGTGTCAGGCACGCCGTAGTCGAGATAGAGGGCCGGCCGGCGCGACTGCGCCACAACCGCGCCATAAATTTCGTGCGATTCCTGGCTGAAGCGGGCCGGCCGCCAGAACGGGGTCAGGAACCGGCCGAGAAGTTGCGCGGGCATGGCCTAGCGAGCTCGCAATGCCGGCCAGATCCAGGCCGGATCCGGCGCGACGGTTGAATTCGGACGTGGGCTGATATAGGCGAGCAGTCCGGGAAAGCAAAGAAGTCCCGCCGGACTGGCCCCGCGCGGCAGGCCGCAGACGGAAGGGGAACGGGAACACGATGAAGCAGCGCCCACGCGCCACCCGAGACGGCATGCTCCGCACAGTCGGCGCCTGGGGCCTGGCGGTTGCGCTCGGCACCGCGACGCTGGCGGCGTGCGCGCCGGTCCAGGAGATCGTGCACGGCGCCGTCATCACCCAGGACCAGATCGACCTCATCCCGGTCGGCTCCAGCAAGGACCAGGTGCTGCTGGCGCTCGGAACGCCGTCGACGACCGGCAAGTTCGACAACGACGTCTACTACTACATCTCGCAGCGAACGCAGAAGCGCTTCGCCTACGACAAGCAGCGCATCGTCGACCAGCGGGTGCTGGCGGTCTATTTCGACGAGACCGAGACGGTGGCGCAGGTGGCCAATTACGGCCTGCAGGACGGCAAGATTTTCGACTTCATCTCGCGCACGACGCCGACCGGCGGCCGCGACATGACCCTGCTCGGCCAGATCCTGTTCGGCGGCACGCAGAATCTCAAGCCGCGCGGGCCGCTGGAGCCGATGGGGACGCCCGGGCGGATCTGAGCGGCAGCCGGCACGACCGGCTCCATCAGTCTGATTGCGCGCGAAAAAAATGCCCCGCGGCGCGCGGCGCCGCGGGGCTTTGGCGCCGTGATCAGGCGCCGTGGGCGAGCACCGCCAGCAACAGCAGCGCCACGATGTTGGTGATCTTGATCATCGGGTTGACGGCCGGGCCGGCGGTATCCTTGTAGGGATCGCCGACGGTGTCGCCGGTGACCGAGGCCTTGTGCGCCTCCGAGCCCTTCTCGTGCTTGACGCCGGCCTTGTCGACAAAGCCGTCCTCGAAGGACTTCTTGGCGTTGTCCCAGGCGCCGCCGCCGGCGGTCATCGAGATCGCCACGAACAGGCCGGTGACGATGACGCCGAGCAACATGGCGCCGACCGCGGCGAGCGCGTCGTTCTTGCCGGCGATCCAATAGATCACCGTGAAGACGACGATCGGCGACAGCACCGGCAGCAGCGACGGGATGATCATCTCCCGGATCGCGGCCTTGGTCAGCATGTCGACGGCGCGGCTGTAGTCGGGCTTGTCCTTGCCCTCCATGATGCCGGGCTTCTCGCGGAACTGGCGGCGCACCTCCTCGACGATCGAGGAAGCGGCGCGGCCGACCGCAGTCATCGAAATACCGCCGAACAGGTAGGGCAGCAGGCCACCGAACAGCAGCCCGACGACGACATAGGGATTCGACAGCGTGAAATCGACCGCGACCCCCTCGTAGAAGGAGCCCGGCGCGGCCGACGCGGCGAAGAACTTAAGGTCCTCGGTATAGGCGGCAAACAGCACCAGCGCGCCGAGCCCGGCCGAACCGATGGCGTAGCCCTTGGTGACCGCCTTGGTGGTGTTGCCGACGGCGTCGAGCGCGTCGGTGGTGGAGCGGACCTCGGCCGGCAGGTCGGCCATCTCGGCGATGCCGCCGGCATTGTCGGTGACCGGGCCGAAGGCGTCCAGCGCCACCACCATGCCTGCCAACGCCAGCATGGTGGTGACCGCGATGGCGATGCCGAACAGGCCGGCCAGGTTGAAGGCGACGATGATGCCGGCGATGATGATGATGGCCGGCAGCGCGGTCGCCTCCAGCGATACCGCCAGCCCCTGGATGACGTTGGTGCCGTGACCGGTGACCGACGCCTGGGCGATGGAGACCACCGGCCGCTTGCCGGTGCCGGTATAGTATTCGGTGACCCAGATGATCAGCCCGGTCACCACCAGGCCGACGAGGCCGCAGGCAAACAGGGAGGCGCCGCTGAAGGTGACATCGCCTGCGGTAAAGGTCGTATCGGCGCCGAGCCAGCCCCAGACGATCAGCGCCAGTGCCACGGCCGACAGCACGGCGGTGGCCCAGAAGCCCTTGTAGAGGGCGCCCATGATCGAGTTGTTGGCGCCGAGCCGCACGAAGAACGTGCCGATGATCGAGGTGACGACGCATGAGGCGCCGATCAGCAGCGGCAGCAGCATCAGCGTCGCGGCGGTGGCGCCGTCGAAGAAGATCGACGCGAGCACCATGGTGGCGACGACGGTGACCGCATAGGTCTCGAACAGGTCGGCGGCCATGCCGGCGCAGTCACCGACATTGTCGCCGACATTGTCGGCGATGGTGGCCGGGTTGCGCGGATCGTCCTCGGGGATGCCGGCCTCGACCTTGCCGACCAGATCGCCGCCGACATCGGCGCCCTTGGTGAAGATGCCGCCGCCGAGACGGGCGAAGATCGAGATGAGCGAGGCGCCGAAGCCGAGCGCCACCAGCGAATCGATGACCGTGCGGTTCTCGGGATCGAGGCCCATCGGGCCGGTCAGCACGGCGTAATAGACCGATACGCCGAGCAGCGCCAGGCCGGCGACGAGCAGGCCGGTGATGGCGCCCGACTTGAAAGCGATCTCGAGGCCCGCCGCCAGGCTCCGGGAGGCGGCCTGGGCGGTGCGCACATTGGCGCGCACGGAGACATGCATGCCGATGAAGCCGGCCGCACCCGACAGGATCGCGCCGATGGCAAAGCCGATCGCGGCATAGAGCCCGAGCAGCCACCAGGCCAGGGCGAAGACGACGACGCCGACGATGGCGATGGTCGTGTACTGGCGATTGAGATAGGCCACCGCGCCTTCGCGGATGGCGCCGGCGATCTCCTGCATGCGGGCACTGCCCGCATCGGCGGCCATCACCGACCGGGTCGCCCACACGGCATAGGCCACGGACAGCAGTCCGCAGATGATTGCCACATAAAGTGCATTCATTGGATGGAGTTCCTCTGCTGACATGCCCGCCCCGCGGCAGCACCAGAGGACCTGGTCTGCTGGAATCCCCCACCGCGGGCCCGCCTGACTGAAGCGAAATCGGGCAAAACCGTGGCGCACACTATTCAGAACGGCGCGCAGGTCAAGGAAATGTTGGTGCACCGCGGCATCGCCTCAGCATCGCCTCCGGCCCCCATTCAGGCAAGCGGATCGACGACCGGCACGCCCGCGGGAGCGAAATGGCCGACATTGCGGCTGACGACGGTCAGCCCGTTTTCCAGCGCCGTCGCCGCGATCTGCAGGTCGGCGCCGTCATTGCCGAGCATCGCGCTCAGTCGACCCCAGCGGCGCGCCGCGCCGAGGTCGAAGGGCAGGATGCGGTCGCCGTAATGGCCGAGCAGCCGGTCGAGCCATGCGGCAAGGTCATGGGCAAACCGGTCGTCCCGGCGCCGGACCAGTGCAATGCCGCGCTCGATCTCGCCGATGCTTACGGCGCTGATGAACAGGTCCGTGGAACGCCGCGCCGCAAACCACGATTGCAGCACGGGCGAACGATCGCGCCGGCGGAGCAGCGATAGCACGTCGGTGTCGACCAGATAGGTCACGGTGTGAAATCGCGCGGCCGCACGCGGACACACTCGAACACGCCGTCATCGCGCGGCATGGCCAGCAGGAACTCGGCGAAGGACGGCGCTTCCGACTGGGCCGCGGCGCGCAGCCTCTCATACTCTTCCACGTCGACGACCACCGCGGCGGGTTTGCCGTGACGGGTGATCGTTTGCGGGTGGCGGCGCGCGGCCTCGATGACGGCGCTGAGCCGGTTCTTGGCGTCCTGGACGGACCAACGCGATTTCGACATTGCGGTCTCCCAGTTCTGGCCAGAATTTCTGGCCAGAATATTGGAAGACCGAACCGCGATGTCAAGCGCTGTCCCGCCTCCAGGTAGGCTCTATGCGGCCGCGGCGTTCCGGTCGCCGCGCAGCACCAGCCAGGCGAGTGCCACCAGCGCGATCGTGATGATCGGAAAGACCGACAGGTTGATCACCTCCCAGCCATGGGAGTTGAGCGTCTTGCCGGACATGAAGGAGGCGAAGGCGACCGTGGTGAACAGGATCATGTCGTTGGCGCCCTGCGCCTTGGCCTTCTCCTCCGGCCGGTAGGTCTCGGTGACCATCGCGGTGGCGCCGATAAAGCCGAAATTCCAGCCGATGCCAAGCAGGATGAGCGAGCCCCAGAAATGGGTCAGCTCGATGCCCATCAGCGCCACCACCGCGCAGGCGGCGAGGATGACGAGGCCGGCGGCGACGATCGCCTCCTTGCCGAAGCGGGCGATGAGGCTGCCGGTGAAGAAGCTCGGCGCGAACATGGCCATGACGTGCCACTGGATGCCGAGTGTCGATTCGTCGACGGAGAAGCCGCAGCCGACCATGGCGAGCGGCGCGGCGGTCATCAGGAAGCTCATGACGGCGTAGGAGACGGTGGCGCAAAGCACGGCGACGGCGAAGCGCGGCTGCAGCGCGATCTCGATCAGCGATCGCCCGCCGGCGGCCGGCGCGGCGACTGGTTCGAGCGCCTGCCCCGCCTCCGCCGGGCGCGACGGTTCGAGGAACGACATGACGAGGATGCTGACGGCAAACAGCAGCGTGCCGGCCAGGAAGGCGCCGGCGAAGGGAACCGGCGCCAGCATGTCGCGGGTGGCCAGCACCAGTTGCGGGCCGATGATGGCGGCGGCGACACCGCCGACCAGCACCCATGAGATCGCCTTGGGCTTGAAATCGGGCGTGCCGCGGTCGGCGGCGGCGAAGCGGTATTGCTGGGTGAAGCCGGCGGCGATGCCGGTGACGACCAGACCCATTGCAAACAGCCAGAAGTCGTGGCGCAGAAGCGCGTGGGCGGCGAGCAGCATGCCGGCGATGCCGATTACCGCGCCGGCCATGAAGCCGCGGCGGCGGCCGACATGGCGCATCAGCATGGCGGCGGGCAGCGCCGCCAGCGCCAGCCCGACATTGAAGCCGGTCACCGGCGCCGTCGCCAGCGACTTGTCGGCGGCGAGCAGATAGCTGCCGGCGAGGCCGCCGAGCGAGATGCTGATCGGCGCGGCGGCGCCGTTGAAGGCCTGGCAGGCGGCATAGAGCATGGCGTTGCGGCGGGCCACCGCATTCTCGCGCCCGGCGTCGAGTTCGACAACGCTGTCCATCGGTCTTCCCTGATCGAGTTGAGGAGCACAATCCGATCCGGAATCGCGATTCTGCCCGAACTGCTCGTTTGGTCGCTTCATCCCCTGCGCCTCGCATTGCCGCCCGGCGGGATGGAGCTCCTAGAAATGATCCCAGGCGGCACGGCCGAAGCGCATCGGCGCGCCGGCCGCGTCGCGCACGGTCACCCTGCCCTCGCCATGCCGGGCGACGGCGAGCGGCGTCACCGGCGTCGCCGTCCCTTGCGCCTTTTGGAGGAATTGCGCAACGCGCGATTGTGCCACGGTGAACAGGAACTGGTAGTCGTCGCCGCCGGTGAGCGCCGTTTCGATGATGCCCGGGCGGTCGGCGAGCGCGGCGACCTCGGCGGAGAACGGCACGTCGGCGGCGGCGAAATCGAAGTCGACGCCGGAAGCGGCGGCGAGCTTGGCGGCGTCGCCGACGAGGCCGTCCGACACGTCCATCGCGGCGGTGGCGAATTCGCCGATCAGCGGTGCCATGGCGACCGGCGGATCGGGCAGCAGATAGCGCAGCCGCAGGGCCGACAGCGCTGCCGCCGGCACTGCGCCGAGGCTGCCGCGGCGTGCCAGCAGGCCAACGGCGCCATCGCCGATCGTGCCGGTGACGAACAGCCGGTCGCCGGCGCCGGCGCCGGCGCGGGCGCGGTAGCGATCGGCATCGATCT
>BOKV01000002.1 GCA_016861165.1 Alphaproteobacteria bacterium
GGCCGAGGCCGAGGCGATCGACGCGATCATCGAGGGCGCCGACCTGAGCGGGCTCGAGGCGCAGTTCCTGCCCGCGCGGCTCGTGCTCGGGATCGCGCGCGACGTCGTGCGCGCGCGCATCGCCGCCGCACGGCAGGACTGGGCGGGTGCGGAGCGGCTGCTGCGTGCCGCCATCGAGGCGGAGGCCGGCACCGGCTACATGGAGCCGCCCTACTGGTACTACCCGGTGCGCCAGACGCTCGGCGCGGTGCTGCTCAAGGCCGACCGCGCCGGCGAGGCGGTCGCCGAATTCGAGGCGGCGCTGAAGCAGATGCCGCGCAACGGCTGGGCGCTCTGGGGTCTCGTGCAGGCGAAGCGCGCTTCCGGGCAGGACCCGGCGGCCGCCGAGGCGGAGTTCGCCAAGGCCTGGCTCGGCGAGAAGCGCCTGCTCGGCCTCGAGCGGCTGTGACCCGTGCGGCGGGGGCGGTCGCGGCCGCCCCCGCCGTCACTCCGGCACGGGCAGCACCGTCTCGGCCTTGATGTGCTCCATCGCGAAGCGGCTGGAGACGTTCTTCAGCGGGATCGCCGCGATCAGGCGGCGATAGAACACGTCATAGGCCGTCATGTCCGGCACGACGACGCGCAGCAGGTAGTCGATGTCGCCGGCCATGCGCCAGGCGTCCATCACCTCGGGCATGCCGGCGAGCACGCCGGCGAACCGTTCCAGCCATGGTCCGGAATGATCGCCCGTCTCGATCGCGACGAAGGCCGTCAGCGGCAGTCCGACCTTCGCCGGATCCACCAGCGCGACGCGGCGCGTCAGGATCCCCGCCTGCTCCATGCGGCGGATGCGCTTCCAGCACGGCGTCTGGGTCAGTCCCACCTCCTCGGCGATCGCGGCGAGCGAGAGCGACGCGTCGCGCTGCAACAGGCGGAGGATGGAACGGTCGATGGCATCCAACTCCGCGGACCGCGCCATGGGGATGTTCCTTTCTGACTCTTGGTCATTGAAGCAAGAATAATCTTTCATTTGACTTCATCAAGCCTTGCGGGAGGAAATATTTTCCCATGCAGGCCAGATCGTCCACACCTCCGCCGGCCCCGCCCTCCACCTATCGGCTGTGGCTCGCCGTCGCCGCCGTGGGCGGGCTGGGTGCCCTGCCGCCCCACGACGACCGGGCCGGGCTGACTGTGGCGCAGGCGGGACCGGTCGCGGCCGCCACCGCGGCGCCCGACCCTGCGCCTGCCCGCGACACCGACGCGCGCTGACGGAGACCGAGACCGATGACCACCATCCACGTGATCCACGAGAACGACGCCTGGGTGGCGCCGCTGCGGGCCGCCTTCGGCCGCATCGGCGCGCCGTTCCGCGAGTGGTTCGTCGATCGCGGCACGCTCGACCTGCGCGCGCCGCCACCCGAGGGCGTCTACTACAACCGCATGAGCGCCTCCTCGCACACGCGCGGCCACCGTTTCGCTGCCGAGCACACCGGCGCGATCCTCGCCTGGCTGCGCCGCCACGGCCGCACCGTGGTGAACGGGCCGCGTGCGCTCGCCCTCGAGATCAGCAAGGTCGCGCAGTACGAGGCGCTCGCGCCGTTCGACATCGACACGCCCGAGACGATCGCCGTGGTCGGGCGCGAGCACATCGCCGAGGCCGCCCAGCGTCTGGGCTTCCCGCTCATCCTGAAGCACAATCGCGGCGGCAAGGGCTTGGGCGTGCGGCTGTTCCTCTCGGCCGCGGCGCTGGCCGAGCATCTCGCCTCCGACGCATTCGAGGAGCCGCTGGACGGCATCACGCTGGTGCAGCGCTACATCGCCGCACCCGAGCCCTTCATCACCCGCGTGGAGTTCGTCGGCGGGCGTTTCCTCTACGCGGTGCGCGTCGATACCTCGGAGGGGTTCGAGCTCTGCCCGGCCGACCAGTGCGCCGCCGGCGATGTCTGCCCGGCCGAGGCGAAAGGGCCGAAGTTCCGCATCATCGAGGGATTCTCCCACAAGCTGATTCCGCGCTGGGAGGCGTTCCTGGCGGCGAACGACATCGGTGTCGCCGGGATCGAGTTCATCGCCGACCGCGACGGCCGCGCCTGGACCTACGACGTCAATACCAACACCAACTACAACCCCGAGGCCGAGGCAGCCGCGGGCGTCTCCGGCATGGAGGCGATCGCGCGCCACCTCGCAGGGCTCCTGGACGCGCAGTACCGCCGCGCCGCGTAGCGGAGTGAAGGCGGCGGCTACGCCGCCTTCGCGCGCGCTCCCATCGCCGCGAGCGCGCCCAGCACCTCGCGCGCGAGCCGCACCCGCGCGGCCGGATCGGCGAGATCGTGCGTCACCACCAGCCTGTGGTCGGGGCGCAGCCGGGCGAGCCCGCCCTGCTTCTGCAGCCAGCCGACCAGGCCCACCGGGTCGCGGAAGGCATTGCCGCGGAACTGCAGCACCAGCCCCTTCGGCCCGGCGTCCAGCTTCTCCACCCCCGCCTCGCGGCAGAGCCGCTTGATCCCCACCACCGCGAGCAGGTTCTCGACCTCGCCCGGCAGCGGGCCGAAGCGGTCGACGAGCTCCGCCGCCAGCGCCTCGCTCTCGGCGTCGGAAGCGAGCGCGCCGATGCGGCGATAGAGCCCGAGCCGCACCGGCAGGTCGCGCACATAGGCGTCGGGGATCAGCACCGCCATGCCCACGTTGATCTGCGGCGTCCAGTCGCGATCCGGAACGGAAGCCCCCTCGCCCGCCTTCAGCTCCGCCACCGCCTCCTCGAGCATCTGCTGGTAGAGCTCGATGCCGACCTCGCGGATATGCCCCGACTGCTCATCGCCCAACAGGTTGCCCGCGCCGCGGATGTCGAGGTCGTGGCTCGCGAGGGTGAACCCGGCGCCAAGGGTGTCGAGCGCCTGCATCACCTCGAGCCGCTTCTGCGCGGTCACGGTGAGTTTCCGGTCCGCCGGCAGTGTCAGGTAGGCATAGCCGCGCAGCTTGCCCCGCCCGACGCGACCGCGCAGCTGATAGAGCTGCGCGAGCCCGAACATGTCGGCGCGATGGATCACCATCGTATTGACGCCGGCCATGTCGAGCCCGGACTCGATGATGTTGGTCGCGAGCAGCACGTCATACTGCGCGTCCTGGAACCCGGTCATGACGCGTTCGAGCTCGGTCGGCGAGAGGCGCCCGTGCGCCTCGATCACCTTCAGCTCGGGCGCGAGTTCGGCGAGGCGCCCGCGCACCTTCGGCAGGTCCTCGATGCGGGGGACGACGTAGAACACCTGGCCGCCGCGGAAGCGCTCGCGCATCAGCGCCTCGCGCAGCACCACCGGGTCGAAGGGCAGGATGAAGGTGCGCACGGCGAGGCGATCGACCGGCGGGGTGGCGATGATGCTCATCTCGCGCACACCCGTCAGCGCCAGTTGCAGCGTGCGCGGGATCGGTGTGGCGGTCAGCGTCAGCACGTGCACATCTGCGCGCAGCTGCTTCAGCCGCTCCTTGTGCGCGACGCCGAAATGCTGCTCCTCGTCGACGATCAGCAGGCCGAGCTCGCTGAACTGGATGCCCTTGGACAGCAGCGCATGCGTGCCGATGACGACGTTGATCGAGCCGTCGGCAAGGCCGCGCTTCACCTCGGCCGCCTCCTTCGCGTTCACCATGCGCGAGAGCTGGGCGATGCGGAGGGGGAAGCCGCGGAACCGGCCGAGGAAGGTGCGGTGGTGCTGGCGCGCGAGCAGCGTCGTCGGCACCACGACCGCCACCTGCGCGCCCGACATCGCCGCGACAAAGGCGGCACGCAATGCGACCTCGGTCTTGCCGAAGCCCACGTCGCCGCAGATCAGCCGGTCCATCGGCCGGCCTGAAGCAAGGTCGTCGAGCACCGCCTCGATCGCCGCCAGCTGGTCCTCGGTTTCCTCATAGGGAAATCGGGCCACGAACTCATCGTAGAGCCCGTCCGCGGGCACCAGCCGGTCGGCCTGTTTCAGCGCGCGCTCGGCAGCGGTGCGGATCAGCTGGCCGGCCATCTCCAGCAGCCGCTTCTTCATGCGCGCCTTGCGCGCCTGCCAGGCCACGCCGCCCAGGCGGTCGAGGGCGACCTCGGTGTCGGCCGAACCGTAGCGCGACAGCAGTTCGATGTTCTCGACCGGCAGGTAGAGTTTGTCGTCGCCAGCATAGCGCAACTCGAGGCAGTCGTGCGGAGCGCCCGCCGCCTCGATGGTCTTGAGCCCCATGAAGCGGGCGATGCCGTGCTCGGCGTGGACGACGACGTCGCCTTCGGCCAGCGCCGACGCCTCGGCGATGAAGTCGCTCGCCTTGCGCTTCCTGGTCGACCGCCGCACCAGCCGGTCGCCGAGCATGTCCTGCTCGCCGATCACCGTCAGGCCGGGAATGCGGAATCCCTCCTCGAGCGGCAGCACGGCGAGCCCCGTGCGCCCGTCGGCCAGTTGGCCGATACCGCCGAAATCGTCGAGGACGGCGACGCGGTCCATGCCGTGGTCGGCCAGCACATGTTTCAGCCGGTCGCGCGAGCCCTGGGTCCAAGCGGCGACGACGACGGCCTGACCTGCGCCGCGTTCACTGGCGGCATGGGCGACTGCCGCCTCGAACACATTGGCACCGGACGCGCGCTCGGCGGCGAAGGAGCGGCCCGGCCGGCCGCCGAGGTCGATGGTCTGGCGGCCGGGCTGTTCGGGTGCGGCGAACGGGGAGAGTTCGATGGCCTCCAGCCGGGCGAGCGCGGCGCGCAGTTCGTCCTCGCTCAGATAGAGCGCCTCCGGCTCCACCGGCTTGTAGGGCGTTCCGTGATCGGGGTGCGAGCCGGCGCTCTGGCGGCGCGCCTCGTAGTGGTCGCGCACCTGTTCGAGCCGCCGCGCCGCCGCGTCGGCGACATGATGGTCGACGCACAGGCGGAACCGCGCCAGATAGTCGGCGAAGCTGTCCAGCCGCTCGAAGAACAGCGCCAGCCAGTGCTCGGCCCCGGCAAAGCGCCGTCCTTCGCTGATCGCCGCATAGAGCGCATCGTCGCGCGTGGCCGCCCCGAAGCGTTCGACATAGGAGCGGCGGAACCGGGCGATCGACTGGGCATCCAGCTCCACCTCGCTCATCGGCGCCAGCGCCACCGATTTCAGCTGGCCCAGCGAACGCTGGCTGACCGGGTCGAAGCTGCGGATCGCGTCGAGCGTGTCGCCGAAGAAGTCGAGGCGAACCGGATCGGCATCGCCCGGAGCGTAGAGGTCGACAATGCCGCCGCGCACCGCGAATTCGCCGCGCTCGCGCACGGTCGGGGTGCGCTCGAAGCCGTTGGCGGCCAGCCAGCGCGCCAGTTCCTCCATGTCGAGGCGGTTGCCGGGAGCAAGCTGCCAGGACTGGCGCGCCATCACCTCGCGCGGCGCGCTGCGCTGCACCAGCGCGTTGGCCGTGGTCAGCACCAGCAGCGGCGACCGGCGCTCCTCGCCGGCCTCGATGCGCGCCAGCCGGCCGAGCGCATGGATGCGCTGGGCGGTGATCTCGGCGCTGGGCGACACCCGGTCGTAGGGCAGGCAGTCCCAGGCCGGCAGCACCAGCGTTTCCAGCCACGGGGCGAAGAAGGTGAGCGAGGCGGCCAGACCGGCGATTTGCTGGCCGTCGCTGGCGGCATAGGCGAGCCCTGGCCGGCCCTCGCCGGCGGCCAGCATCACCAGCCGGGCGAGCACCATCGCCCGAAAGCCCTCGGGCACGCCGGTGAGCGTGACCGCGTGGCCGCGGTCGAACAGGCCTTCCAGCTCGGGCAGATCGAAGGGCATGGGCCGGTCAGCGGCGCGCGCCGTTGCAGTGGGCGAAGATGGCATCGATGAGCGGGTTGTTGAAACGAGCCGGCACGACGCGCTCACCGGTGAACCAGGCCAGCAGTTCGCGGTCGCTTTCCTCCAGCAGCGCCTCGAACTGGTCAAGTTCGGCTTCCGACAGCGTGGCGAGGCGCAAACGCGCGAAATCGCCGAGGATAATGTCCATTTCCTTGATGCCGCGGTGGTTGGCCCGGTAAAGGAGTCGCTTGCGCCGCCTGTTGAGTGCGCTCATCGGAAAATGCGTGGCCGGTCATCGGTGGGGTCTGCCGGTTCTATAGTGCCCCGGCGCCGGCAGGGAAAGCCCGCCACGCGATTTCCCGCCGAACCCCGCCTGGTGTCATGCGACCGGAAATCCTCAACCCGCTGTTTGCTCCCGTCTCGTCGCTGCCCGGCATCGGCAACCGGCTTGAGCAGGTGCTGACGCGCCTGCTCAAGGGAGGCGACGCCGGCGAGCCGGCCCGCACGGTCGATCTTCTGTTCCATCTGCCCCATGCGGTCATCGACCGGCGCGACCGGCCCGGCATCGCCGACGCGCGAGAGGGCGCGATTGTCACGCTCAAGGTTCATGTCGACCGCCACCAGCCGGCGCCGCGCGGCATGTCGCGGGCGCCCTACCGCGTCTTCGTCCACGACGAGACCGGCGAGATGGCACTGGTCTTCTTCAACGCCCGATCCGAATGGATCACGCGGGCGCTGCCGGTGGGCGAGGTGCGCCACGTCAGCGGCCGCATGGAGTGGTTCAACGGCCGTGCCAGCATGGTCCACCCCGACCATATCGTCGACGAGGCCGGACTGGCCGGACTGCCGCTGGTCGAGCCGGTCTACCCGGCGACGGCCGGGCTTTCGCAGAAGGTGCTCGCCAAGGCGGTCCGCGCGGCGCTCGACAGATTGCCCGATCTGCCGGAGTGGACCGACCCGACGCTGCTGACGCGCCAGCAATGGCCGTCGCTCGCCGAAGCGCTGCGCCGCCTGCACGCACCGCGCGACGCGGCCGATCTCGACCCGCGCTCGCCGGCGCGCCGGCGCCTCGCCCATGACGAGTTCCTTGCCGGCCAGCTGGCGCTGGCGCTGATGCGCGCGCGCCTGCGCCGGTCCGCCGGCCGGCCGCACCACGCAGAGGGCCGGCTGGCCGGCAAGCTGCTGGCCGCCTTCGGCCATGCGCTGACGCCGGCCCAGCGCCAGGCCGTCGACGAGATCCTCGCCGACATGGCCTCGCCGGAGCGGATGATGCGCCTCCTTCAGGGCGATGTCGGCTCCGGCAAGACGATCGTCGCGCTGGTCGCGATGGCGGCCGCCGTCGAATCGGGCGGCCAGGCCACCATCATGGCGCCGACCGAGATTCTCGCCCGCCAGCACCTGGCCACCTTCGAGCCGCTGTGTCGAGCCGCCGGCATCGCGGTCGCCATCCTCACCGGTCGCGAGAAGGGCCCCGCCCGCGCCGAAATCCTCGATCGGGTCGCCGTTGGCGCAGTCGACATCCTGATCGGCACCCACGCCCTGCTGCAGGCGCCGGTGGCGTTCCGCGACCTGGCGCTCGCCGTCATCGACGAGCAGCACCGCTTCGGCGTCCACCAGCGGCTGACGCTGGGCGACAAGGGCGGGCAGGCCGACATCCTCGTCATGACCGCGACGCCGATCCCGCGCACGCTGGTGCTGACCTATTTTGGCGACATGGAGGTCTCGCGCATCGCCGGCCGCCCGCCAGGCAGGAAGCCGGTGCACACCTCGGCCATGCCGCTCGACAAGCTCGATGAACTCATCGAGCGGGTGGCCGCGGCGCTGGCGCGGGGCGGCAAGCTCTACTGGATCTGCCCGCTGGTCGAGGACAACCCCGAGGTTGCCGTCACTTCCGCCGAGGAACGCCATCGCGCGCTGGCCGAGCGCTTCGGCGATATTGTCGGCATCGTCCACGGCCGTCTGTCGGCGGCCGACAGGGACGAGGCGATGGCCGCCTTCCGCGATGGCAGGACGCGGCTTCTGGTCGCCACCACGGTCATCGAGGTTGGCGTCGACGTGCCGGACGCCACCATCATGGTGATCGAGCATGCCGAGCGGTTCGGCCTCGCCCAGATTCACCAGCTGCGTGGCCGGGTCGGGCGTGGCGAGTTGCCGTCGACCTGCATCCTGCTCTACCACCGGCCGCTCGGCGAGATGGCCCGGCGCCGCATCGAGGTTCTGCGCCAGAGCGACGACGGCTTCTTCATCGCCGAGGAGGACCTCAAACTGCGCGGCGAAGGCGAACTGCTCGGCACGCGCCAGTCGGGCCAGCCGGGCTTCGCGCTCGCCAGCGCCGAGTGGCGTGCCGACCTGCTCGAACTGGCGCGCGACGCAGCGCGCCTTGCCGCGGCAACCAATCCGGCACTCGACGGTGAGGCCGGCGCGGCGTTGCGCACCCTGCTCTACCTGTTCGGCCGCGACCAGGCTGTCCGCCTGCTGCGCGCCGGCTGAGGCGCTATTCCGACTTGACCGGCTTGCGCTTGCGGCGTGCCGGCGCCACCTTGTCGGCCTGTTGCGCCTCGGCTGCGAGCGTGGCCAGCGTTTCCTGGTATTTGGGTGTCACCAGCCCGGCCGAGATGATCAGCTTGGCCGCGTCCTCGACGCCCATCTCGAGCAGCACGATGTCCGGACGCGGCACGAACAGGAGAAATCCGGAGGTCGGATTGGGCGTCGTCGGCAGGAATACGGCGTACGCCTCGACCTCGGAATCGGCCAGTCGCGCCTTGACCTCGCCGCGCGCCTCGGTGGCGACGAACACCAGGGCCCACAGGCCTGGCCGCGGGTACTCGATCAGGCCGACCTTCTGGAAGGAAGCGCCGTCGCCGGAGAACACGGTCTCGAAAATCTGCTTGAGGCCGTTATAGATGCTGCGCACCAGCGGCATGCGGCCGAGCAGCGTTTCGCCATAGTTGACGACCGAGCGGCCGATGATGTTGGCGGTCAGGAAGCCGATCAGCGTGATCGTGACGATGGCGATGACCAGGCCGACGCCCGGGATGTCGAAAGGCAGATAGGTCTCCGGATTGTAGACGGCCGGGATATAGGGAATGACCCAGCTGTCGACCCACTGCACGAACGTCCAGATCAGGTAGACGGTGATCACCAGCGGCGCGGTGATGATGAAGCCGGTCAGGAAGTAGTTGCGCAGCCGGGCGAGCGAACTGGTCTTGTGGTCGGACATTGCAATCCCGTCGGGCGGTCAAGGTCGCGACCTATATAGAGCCCCGATTTGTGACAGGAAAGCGAAGTCCCGCCGGCGACCGGCAGATTCCGGCCGCCTATTCGACGGTGACCGACTTGGCGAGGTTGCGCGGCTGGTCGACATCGGTGCCCATGATCACCGCCGTGTGGTAGGCGATGAGCTGGACCGGCAGCGCGTAGACGATCGGCGCGATGATCTCCGGCATGTCGGGCAGCACCAGCAGATGCTCCGGATTGACCGAGCATTCGGCGGCGCCGCGTTCGTCGGTGATCAGTATGATGCGGCCGCCGCGCGCGGCGACCTCCTGCATGTTGGAGACGGTCTTCTCGTAGATGTGGTCGTGCGGCGCGACGACGACGACCGGCATGTCCTCGTCGATCAGCGCGATCGGGCCGTGCTTGAGTTCGCCCGCGGCGTAGCCCTCGGCATGGATGTAGGAGATTTCCTTGAGCTTCAGCGCGCCTTCCATCGCCAGCGGATAGCTGGTGTCACGGCCGAGATAGAGGACGTGGCGGACCTTGGACAGGTCGTGGGCGATCTTCTCAATCTGACCCTCGAGCTTCAGCGCCTGGTTGGCGAAGCGCGGCGCCTCGCCGAGCGCGCGCACCAGCCCCGCCTCGGCCTCCGCGCTCAGTTCGCCGCGCGCCCGGCCAGCGGCCACGGCAAGTGCTGCCAGCACGGAGAGCTGGCAGGTGAACGCCTTGGTCGAGGCGACGCCGATCTCCGGCCCGGCCAGCGTCGGGAAGACGATGTCGGCCTCCCTTGCGATGGTCGAGCCACGCACGTTGACGACTGCGCCGATGTGCTGACCCTCGGCCCGGCAGTAGCGCAGCGAGGCAAGCGTGTCGGCGGTTTCGCCCGATTGCGAGATGAACAGCGCCAGGCCGTTCTTCGGCATCGGCATCTCGCGGTAGCGGAACTCCGAGGCGATATCGATGTCGACCGGCAGCCGCGCATAGCGCTCGAACCAGTACTTGGCGACCAGGCCGGCCAGATAGGCGGTGCCGCAGGCCGAGATCGCGATCCGTTCCAGGCCGGCGAAATCGAATGGCAGTGCCTCGCGGGCCAGCGCGCGCTCGGCGACGAAGTCGACATAGTTGGCGAGCGTGTGCGAGATCACCTCGGGCTGCTCGTAGATTTCCTTGAGCATGAAGTGACGGTGATTGCCCTTGTCGACCAGCAGGCTCGAACCGATGAACTTCTGCATGGCACGCTCGACCGGCCGGCCGTCGACATCGTAGATGTCGATGCCGTCGTGGCTGAGCGCGCACCAGTCGCCATCCTCCAGATAGGTGATGGTGTTGGTGAACGGGGCGAGCGCGATGGCATCCGAGCCCAGATAGTTCTCGCCGTCGCCATGGCCGATGGCGAGCGGTGGCCCGTTGCGGGCGCCGACCAGCAGATTTTCCTCGTCCTTGAACAGGATGGCGAGCGCGAAGGCGCCGCGCAGCCGGCTGATCGCGGCGCGGGCGGCCTCCTTCGGCGCCAGGCCGTCGCGCAGGCCGCGCGCCACCAGATGGGCGATCACCTCGGTGTCGGTCTGCGAGGCAAAGTGGAAACCGTCGGCGATCAACTCGTCGCGCAGTTCGCGGAAGTTCTCGATGATGCCGTTGTGGACGACGGCGACACGGTCGTCGGAAAAGTGGGGATGGGCGTTCGATTCGTTGGGAACGCCATGCGTGGCCCAGCGTGTGTGGCCGATGCCGGTGTGGCCGATCAGCGGCCGGCTGCGCAGGCGGTCTTCGAGGTTGACGAGCTTGCCCTCCGCCCGCCGGCGGTCGAGATGGCCGTGCTCGATGGTGGCGATGCCGGCCGAATCATAGCCGCGATATTCGAGCCGCTTCAGCGCCTCGACGATCATCGGCGCGACGGCTTGCCGGCCAACGATTCCGACGATTCCGCACATGCCAGGGCCAATCCCCTCTTCATGCTGTTGTTCTATTGCTTGGTGGCGGCCCGGATTCTGGCGGCGTGCTCGTCACCCGACCTTCAGCGCGTCCAGCTAACCCGCGGCGAAGGCGCGAAGGAACTCAATCTGTGTTTCACTATCTTACGACGGAACATGATCCTGCCACGCCCCGGTTACCTTCCGATTTGCGGGCGTGGTTAACGCGATGCCAATGGTGCCGGTGCCGCCTTTCACTCCCCGGCCCGCTTGCTCGCCAGGCCGCGCGCCCGGATGGCCCTGGCATAGCCCGGCTTGTTGGCCTGGCGGCCGCGCGCCACCGCCATCGCCTCGGCCGGCACGTCCTCGGTGATGACGCTGCCCGAGGCCACATAGGCACCGTCGCCGATCGTGACCGGTGCCACCAGCGCCGAGTTCGAGCCGATGAAGGCGCCGGCGCCGATGTCGGTGTGATGCTTGTTGACGCCGTCATAGTTGCAGGTGATCGTGCCGGCGCCGATATTGGCGGCCGCGCCGACGCGGGCGTCGCCGATATAGGTGAGGTGGTTGATCTTGGCCCCCGCCTCGACCTCGGCGTTCTTCAGCTCGCAGAAATTGCCGACGCGCGAACCGGGCGCCATGCGCGTGCCGGGGCGGATGCGGGCGAATGGGCCGACGGTTGTCCGCGGCCCGATCCGGCAACCCTCCAGGTGGCAGAACGAGCGCACACGGACGTCCTCGTCGAGCACGACGCCCGGACCGAAGAAGACATTGGGCTCGACCACGCAGTCGCCGCCAATCTCGGTGTCGTGGCTGAAGAAGACGGTCTCGGGCGCCGTCAGCGTCACCCCCGCCTCCATCGCCTCGCGCCGGCGCCGCGCCTGCCAGATCGCCTCGGCGCGCGCAAGTTCCGCCCGCGTGTTGACGCCGATGGTCTCCTCCTCCGGCGCCTCGACCGCGACCACCTTCAGCCCCCGCCCGCTGGCGATGGCGACGATGTCGGTCAGGTAGTATTCGCCCTTGGCGTTGGCGTTGCCGACGGCGTCGAGCAGCGACAGCGCGTGGCGGCCGGCCAATGCCATGATGCCGCCATTGCAGAACGTGATTGCCCGTTCCGCCTCGCTGCAGTCGCCATGCTCGCGGATGGCGACGAGCCGGCCGTCCGTTTCGATCAGCCGGCCGTAGCCGGTCGGGTCGGCGGCGCGGAAGCCCAGCGCCACAACGTCTGCGCCGTCGGCCAGGGCGGCGCGCATGCGCTGCAGGGTGGCGCGCCGGGTGAGCGGCGTATCGGCGAACAGCACGAGGATGTCGTCATGGCCATGGGCGATCGCCTGGCGCGCCGCCAGCACCGCATGGGCCGTGCCGAGTCGCTCCTGTTGGACGAAGCAGGCCGCGTCCGGCGCGTCTTCGCGCACCGCCGCGACAACAGCCGCGCCGTCGGGTCCCGTCACCACCGCCTGGGCGCTGGCGCCGGCATGGGCGGCCGCCCGCAGCACGTGGGTGACCATCGCCAGGCCGGCGACCGGGTGCAGCACCTTGGGCAGCCGCGAGCGCATGCGCGTGCCCTCGCCGGCCGCCAGGACGATGGTGAGACAGCTTCTTGCCATTTGTCTTGTCCGCCGCTAATCGCTCAAACCCGATGAGCTTTACCCTTGGCAACGGGCGCCGGCAACGGGTGCCCCGACCGATCGACACCGCCGCCGGCAGGAAGCCCGATCCGCTGCGCGCGCAGACGGGGCGGCAGGACCCGCCGCTTGTGCGGCGGTGGCGCCGCGCGGGCCCGGGCAAGGCCGGTCTTGCCTTGACCGCGGCCATCGCCCTTGCCGGCGCCGCCGTCATCGCCATCTTCGCCGTCGCGCTCGTGACCGGCAGCCCCCACCCTTCGGCCGACGCCAGCCCGATCCCGCTCGTGCCGCCGGCCCCGGCCGGGGTTACCGTGGTCGCCCGCGAGACCGCGCCGGCCCTGGCCCACCCGCGCGGCGCGCCGGTCGCCGCCGGCGCCGACCGGCCGTCGGGCTTTGCCATAGAACTCGGCGCGGCGCTGTCCTTCGGCGAATTGTCGGCCCGCTTCGCGCGCATCGCCAGCCACAATGCCGAGGCCGAGTTCGACCGGCTGGAACCGCGCGCAACGCTCAAGGACACCGATGACGGGCTGGAGGCGCGCCTGCTGGTCGGGCCGTTCGCCAGCGCCGGCGCGGCCGAGGCCACCTGTGCCGGCATCGCGCTGCCGGCCGGCATCCTCTGCCGGGTCGTCCCGTTCGAGGGCGAACTGATTGCGCGCGAATAGGCGGTCAGCCGAGCTGGCCGAGCGCCGGAAACGTCTCCAGCAGCCAGAACGAGAAGCGCTGCATGCCGCCGGTGATGAACAGGATGCCGGTCAGCACGAGAAGGCCGCCCAGCACCTTCTCCACCGTCGCCATGTGGCGGCGGAAGCGGGCGAGGAAGGCCATGAACGGGCCGACAAACATCGCCGCGATGATGAAGGGCACGCCAAGCCCGGCCGAATAGGCGCCGAGCAGCGCCGCCCCTTCGCCGACCGATTCGCGGGTGCCGGCCAGGCCGAGGATGACGCCAAGCACCGGGCCGATGCACGGCGTCCAGCCGAAGGCGAAGGCAAGCCCCATGAGGAAGGCGCCGCCCAGTCCGGCGCCGCCCACCCCTTGCAGCCGTGCCTCGCGATAGAACAGGCCGATGCGCAGCACACCGAGAAAGTTGAGCCCCATGGCGATGATGAGGACACCGGCGACGATGCCGAGTGTGTCGAGATGGGCGCGCAGCAGCCCGCCGATGGTCGAGGCGCCGGCTCCGAGCGCCACGAACACCGCCGAAAAGCCGAGGACGAAGGCGATCGCAGGGAAGAAGGCGCGGCTCACGCCGGCATCGACGGGATGGACCGCCGCCTCGGCCGCCGCAGGGCCGCCGCCACGCGCCAGCGTTTCGAGCGAGGCGCCGGCCATGTAGCACAGATAGGGCGGCACCAGCGGCAGCACGCAGGGCGTGACAAACGAGATCAGGCCGGCGATGAAGGCGGTGAGATAGCTGATGTCGGCCATCATCTCGGCAGGCGCATCCGTCTGGTCCCGTTGGCCGCGGCCGGCCGCGCCCCGCAGACAGCGCGCAATCCAATCCAACAGGATCGGAATGCCGCGCCATCCAGTTGTTTTGTCGCGAACATCCTGTCCGCCTCGCTTTGCCGCTCGGCGGCATGAAGCTCTAGCCCATTCGCGCCTCACGCGACAGTCACCTTTGCGCGAAGCGGCCATATGACGCCGCGCCGCGCTGGCTTTGCGCCGGCCTGCCTGCGGCATCGTTTTGCGGTTGACCGCCCGCCGGGCCCTGCCTATGTTCCGCGCGATTTCGCCGGCCCCGGGGAATGGTCGATCGCGCGTTCCTGATCGGCCGCGGGCCCATGGCGGCGCCGACCTTTTTTGCGCGGGCCGTCGGCGAGCGCTTAGCTCAGTCGGTAGAGCAACTGACTTTTAATCAGTAGGTCCCGGGTTCGAGCCCCGGAGCGCTCACCAAAAAATTCCCCAATTAAACCAGCCATCTACGTCCCATCCAGTCGATAGATTACCCGCGCCGCCGCCGCTGAGACCAGCCCGGGGCCGGGGCCTGGCGGGGGTCGGGCCGCTGTCGCCCGATCGTCCCGGATGTCGCCCGGCTTGACGGGCTGGCTCCGGGCGAAACCGAGACCTTACCGCGCGCCGGACAGCGCCTATGTGGCGGGGTTCATGAAGCCGCCGAAGAAAGCGGCGAGTTCCGCATGCGCATCGAGCGGAAGCACATGGGCGACATACTGGTCCGGTCGGACGACGACCATGCAGCCCCCCTCCCGATCGATACCGCGCAGGTCGAAGATGTCGTTGCCTTTCTTCAGGTCGGGACAGAACATCTTCTCGTAGTCGCGCAGACCGTAGCGACCTTTCGTAGGCAGCAGAAACGGCGGCATCGTGTCGAGCGCCAGCGTGTCGTGACCCTGTTGGAAGATGACGCGCACGTCGATCACGGCATCGATGTCGGCTCCGGCCGGCGTATGTCTGAGCACGGGCGATTGGGGCGAACCCCCGAGAAAGCTGCACAGCGCCCGGACGCGGGATGAAGGGGCTCCGGGGTCGCTCGCATCGGCAAACGCAAACAGCCGCCAGCGGCCATCGGCGAGGACCGTGTGGCCGAGATGCATGGGTCTTGCATCCGCCAGCCGGATGACCGGCGCGGAATGCAGGCGCATCCCGATGGTCAGGCCTCGGGCGAGATGCTGCCAGATCGGCTCGCCGCAGATCACCGACGACCGGTACCGGGTCGCGGTGCCCGCCGTGTAGCGGCCGTGCCGGACGAAATAGTCCCGCACCTCGGACGGATCGACGCCTTCGCCATCGGGTGAGGATTTGGCCGGTGCGCTCAGCAGCTTCGCCCATTCGCGATCGAAGTCGATCAGTTCTTTCGCAATCGCCTGGCGTTCGGCGGAATATGTGCGCAGCAGTTCCGGGCCGCTTCGCCCGCGCAGCACCGCCGCGAGCTTCCAGCCGAGATTGAAGCTGTCCTGCATGGAGACGTTCATCCCCTGTCCCGCCTTCGGGCTGTGAGTGTGACAGGCGTCGCCGGCGATGAACACGCGCGGCGTCGCCCACCCGGCCTCGGCGTCCGACAGATCGTCGAACCGGTCGCACAGGCGCTGGCCGATCTCGTAGACCGACCACCACGCTACCTCCTTCACGTCGATCGTGTAGGGGCGGAAGATGCGCTGCGCAGCGGCGATCAGGTGATCGACGGTGATGTTGCGGCTCGCCACCCGCTCGTCTGCGCTGAGTTCGTCCATCTCCACGTAGATGCGCACCAGATAGCCGCCCTCCCGCGGGATGACCACGATGCTGCCCTCGCTGGCCGACTGGATCAGCGCCTTCAGCCGGATGTCGGGAAAGTCGGTGACGGCGAGCACGTCCATCACGCCCCAGGCCTGGTTGGCCGAGTCGCCCTTCAACTCCCGCCACAGCGCCTTGCGGACCGCGCTGCGCGCCCCGTCGCAGCCGACCGCATAGGAGGCGCGCACCGTCTCGACCTCGCCTTCGCGTCCAGGGTCGGTGCGCTCGAACCGCGCCGTCACCGGACGATCGCCGGCCGACCGGTCGATCCGCAGATCGACCAGCCGTCGCGAATAGACCGGCTCCAGCCGACGCGGTGAGCGGCGCATCGCCTCGAGATAGAAATCGTGGACGCGTGCCTGGTTGAGGATCACGTGCGGGAACTCCGACAGGCCATCCTCGACATCCTGGACGCGGCCATGGCGGACAATGTGCGCGCTGTTGTCCTCGTCGGGCCGCCAGAACGTCGTCTCATTGACCCAATAGGCCTCCTTCAGCAGCCGCTCGCTGAAGCCGAAGGCGTGGAACATCTCCATCGTCCGGCAGGCCACGCCATCCGCCTGGCCGAGTTGCAGCGGTCCCGGCTTCTGGTCGACGATGCTCGTGCGAATATCGGCGAACGCGGCAAGCTGGGCGGCCAGCGTCAGCCCCGCCGGTCCGCAGCCGACGATGAGGACGTCGACCTCCCCGGCAAGACCGGCGGAAGCTTCGCGCCGGTCGGCGGCGGGCTCGGCAATCGCGGGATCACCAGGTTTGAATCCGTTGAGATGAAACTGCATGGCGCTCCCTCTGGGCACGACCATATCCAGAGGAATCGGGATACTGCCCTGTCTATTTATCTTGTCGTGTCATCCTGTCCGCCGAACGTTGCCGCTCGGCGGGATGAGGCTATAGCCGATCCCTGCCGGCGGGACGAGAGGGGAACCGTCGGCCGGCGTGACGGCAACTCGCTGCTGGACAGGCGCCAATGCGGGCGGCGCGCCTTGCCGACGCGGTAACGGCGTGGGCGCCACGGTTGACACACGCCCGACAAGTCCTTACTTGGGCAACCAACCAATTCATGCGGTTCCTATTGGGCGAGCCGACACAGCGGGGAGGTTGCCGGTGCGCATCGGCGTGACGGGGGCCGGCGGCTTTGTCGGCAGCGGACTTGTCGCAGCACTACTGGCGCGCGGCAGGCTCGCCGCCGATCGGCCGCCGATCACGCGGATCGTCGCCGCTGACCGCGACGTTGCCGCCGTCGCCGACGCCCGCGTGGTGGCGTTGGCCGGCGACATCGCCGACCCCGACTTTCGCGCGCGGCTGTTCGAGCAACCCTACGACGCCTTCTTCCATCTCGCCGCCGTGCCCGGCGGCGCGGCGGCCGCAGACTACCGGCTCGGCTGGCGCGTCAATGTCGAGGCGACGGTGGCGCTGTTGGAGGCGCTGGCGGCGCAGCGGCGGCCGGCGCGCCTGGTCTTCTCCTCCTCGATCGGCGTCTTCGGCGTGCCGCTCCCCTCCGGCGCGGTCGACGACGATACGCTGCCACTGCCTTCGATGAGCTACGGCACTCAGAAGCTGATCGGCGAGGCGCTGGTCGCCGACTTCGCCCGCCGCGGGCTCCTTGACGGTCTCGCTTTGCGCCTGCCGGGCATCGTCGCCCGCCCGCGGGTGGCCGGCGGACACCTGTCGGCCTATCTGAGCGACATCTTCCATGCGCTCGCGGCCGGCGAGGCTTTCACCTGCCCGGTGTCGGCCGGGGCGGCCTCCTGGTTCATGTCGCGGGCGCGCTGCATCGACAACCTGATCCATGCGGCCGCGCTGCCGGCGCATCGGCTCGGCGCCCGCCGCGCTTTCAATCTCCCCGCCCTGCGCCTGACCATGGCCGAGCTGGTCGAGGCGCTCGCCGACCGTTTCGGCCCGCGGGTGCGCGACCGGATCGCCTGGCAGCCCGAGGATCGTCTGGAGGCGCAGTTCGGCGCCTATCCGCCACTCTTGACGCCGATCGCCGATCGACTCGGCTTTGCCCATGACGGTGACGCCGCCGCGCTGGTTGCGAGGGCCCTCGACCTCACCACCCGCGTGCGCAGCCATGGCGGCACGAACGCGGCGTGACCGGGAGGGCGGCGCGAAGCTTGCCACCATTGCCGACGGCGGCCGCGAACTCGTCGTACTCCACCGCGCGGGCGGCCGGAATTCGTCGCCGTCGTGAAGGACAATTCGATGCTCGGCCGGCGCGAGCACCCTGAGGACACTATCTTGCCGGCGACGAATCGGCTTTCGTCACCGGCGCCGGTTTCCGCGTCGATGGCGGCCGCTCGCCCGGACGGTCCGCGCCGGGGCGCGACAGGAGGAGTTCTGCGATGATCACCGAAGTGGCCACCATCAGGGTCAAGCCGGGAGTGCAAGCCACCTTCGAGGCGGCCGTCGGCAAGGCCGAAGCCGTGTTCCGGCGGGCCCCCGGCTGCCTTGGTCTGGTGCTGACGCGCTGCCTCGAGGACCCGGAGCGCTACGACCTCCTCATCCGCTGGCAGACGCTGGAGGATCACACGGTCGGCTTTCGCGGCTCGCCGCTCTTTGCAGAATGGCGCGCGCTGGTTTCCGGACATTTCGCCGAGCCGCCCGTGGTCAAGCACTTCGCCAACGTCTTCGCGCCGGTCGAGTTCTGACCGTCAGTCGCTGATCGCCGTGCCGTCCGCTTCAATTGGTCGATCAACCCGTGCGATAGCGCGGCGGACCGCTGTAGTCGAAGCCGGCCCCGGCGGCGACCTGGCGGCGTCATTTCAGGTCGGACAGGCCCTCCAGCCCCTTGACGGCGAAGCGCAGCAGCACCTTGTAGGCGGCGTCGAGGTCGTCGGCTGACAGCCTGCCGCCCGAGAGCGCGTCCAGCCGCCGGTTGCGCGACAAAGTCTGCAGCATCGAGACCAGCACCATCGAAAAACCGCGCAACAGCACGGCGTCGTCGACGCGCGGCAGCGTTCTGCGCAGCCGCGACACGAACAGTTCGGCCGTCTCGTCGTAATTGTCGTGCAGCAGCCCCAGCCAGCGGTTGGTCTGGCCGAGCTGGGCGAGGATCAGCAGGTAGGATTCCCAACCCTTGAAGCCGCTCGACATCTGCTCGAACAGCGGCCGCATGAAGGCATCGATGATGCCTTCGGTCGACAGATTGCCACTCTTCTCCAGCGCCGCAAGCCGCTCGCGACGCATCCGATTGAGGATGTCGGCGCGCCGCCCGACGATTTCGGCATAGAGCTTCTCCTTGGTGCCGAAATGATAGCTGGCGAGCGCCAGCGTGACCCCGGCGTGCAGCGTGATGTCGCGCAGCGACACCGTGTCGAACGTGCGTTCGCCGAACAGCTTCTCGGCGGCGTTCAGGATCTTGTCGCGCGTGTTGTCGTTGGCGCGATCCGCCCTTGCGCCGCGTCGTTGCCGCGCCGCCGGTCCGCCCTCGTCCAGGTTGCTGCTCCTCGTGGTCGACACCCGCACCGCCTCCCGCGGTGCCCCCCACCGCCAACGGCCGGCGCCATCAGCTGGCCCCGATCGCCAGCTGCCCGGCCCTGCGGACTATCGCCGAAA
This sequence comes from Alphaproteobacteria bacterium, assembly GCA_016861165.1. GTDB lineage: Bacteria > Pseudomonadota > Alphaproteobacteria > Rhizobiales > Rhizobiaceae > BOKV01. Next base: position 19,282 of record BOKV01000002.1, read on the forward strand.
ACGGCCGTGACACAAGCGCCTTGCGCCGATCGCTCGGTTGTCCGCGATCGGGCGCAGTGGCAGGCCGGCGCGAGCCCCCTTTTTCTAGCGGCCGGCCGCCGCTTCACCAGTAGATCAGCGGCTGGCCCGCGACCGGCGAACGGAACCAGGGTATCCGCGTGCCGCGCAGGCTGCCGAGATAGACCGTCTTCAGGTCCGGCCCACCGAAGGTGAGCGACGCCATCCAGGGCGCCAGCGTCCCGGTGGCAGCGGCCATCACCTCGGGCGTGACACGACCTTCCTGCCATGCCCGGTCGAGCGCGGCGGTGCCATCCGGGTCGCCGTCATCGAGCAGCGTCAGCACCCCACCTTCGGGTGTCACGGCGATCAGCCTGTCGGCCATGATCAGCGTGCTCCACAGATTGCCATGCGCGTCGAAGGCGATGCCGTCGCAGAAGCCGCCGACATTTTCCGGGCCGTAGGTCTCGCGATCCGCCAGCGAACCGTCGGCCCGCACCGCGAAACGCGAGATGCGCCGCGCGGTGGTCTCGGCCACATAAAGGAATTCCTCGGTCGGGTCGAAGCGCAGTTCGTTGGTGCCGCACAGGCCGTCGGCGACGATGCGCGCGCCATTGGCGTCGATCAGCGCGATGTAGCCGTCGCGGCTCATCGTCTCGACGTGGCGCGTCCATGGCACCATGCGCGTCGTCACCGTCAGCCACAGCCTTCCCTTCGAGTCGCGGGTGACGAAGTTGGCCTTGCCGATCGGCTTGCCGTCGATGCTGTCGAGCAGTGTGCGGGTGCGGCCGTCGCGGGTCATCCATTCGAGCGCGTCGGTGCCGAAATTGGCGATGAGGAAATTGCCCTGCGCGTCGAAGGCAAGCCCGTTCGGCAGGCTGCCGGCCGTGGCGATGTAGCGCTCCTCGAACGAGCGCGCCTCGTTGCGCCGCACGGTCGACTGCAGGATGAGCCGCTGTGAGCCGTCGGGCGCTATGCGCATCACGCCACCACGCCCGTCAGCGCTCCACAGCGTGCCGTCGCGTTCGGCCAGGATGCATTCAGGCCGCTCCAGGTCGCGGCCGACGAAGCGGATCCGCGTCCGGTCGACCTGCCAGCCGGCCAGCGGATTGGCCTTCCTGCGAATAATCGTTTCCTCCCGCCGACCGTGCCGGCATGGCGTCCGGCCGGGCGTTCCGGGTCGATTGATTGAACGACCGACTAATACATCGCGGCGGCGGCCTGTCAAGGCTCGGGTGGCGTCGGTGCGACCGGTCATGGCCCCGTCATGGCCTGGTCACGGGAGGTCGTTGGCCCGGTCGCGGCTTTGCCGGCGGGCGGCGCCATCGCCCTTGCCGCACGTCACTCGGCGGCGACCGGCGCCGTCGAGGCTGGCGCCGCGCCGGGCGCCGTGCCCGGCTGAGCCAACGCGGCCAGCGCCGGGGCTGGCACGTCCGGCCGCGGACGGCGAACGCGGCGTAGGAGCGCGACGATCGTTTCGCGGTCGCTGGCGACCGCGCCGAGCCGCAATGCCCGGTCGCGCTCGAAACCGGTGATGTCGTAATGCGGCGCCGAAGTCTTCGGCGGTCCCTGATAGGACAGGCGGTTGATGCCGAGGCGGTGGGCGAACCGGTGCAGCTCGGCCTCGTTGTCGGCCAGCAGATGGCACCATCGCCGCCCCTTCCAGTGCCAGATGGCGCTGTCGACATGGACGGTCATGCGCGGGCCCCCGGGCTCGCGCCCGGCCCGGCGCCGCACTGCGCCAGCGCCACCAGATTGGCCAGTGCCGCCACGCCGCCCGCGTTGATGTGGCGGCGCCCCAGTTCCATGTTGATGGCGAAGGCCAGTTCGGCCGGGTCGCGTCCTCTGAGGTCGGCCAGGCGTTCGATGCCAATCATCTCCAGATAGCCGATCATCGCCGGCCCGATCGAGCGCGCCTTGAGCATGGCCGCCCGCTCCGCCGCGTCGATGGCCATCGGGCAAGACTCACTGCTTGCTGGCGAACAGCCGCTGCAGCCAGTTGCGCCTGGGCTGTTCAACCGGTGCCACGGCGGCGGCAATGGGCGAGGGCACCGGCACCGGCACACCATCGGCTGCGGCGACCGGCACATCGCCATCGGCGGTGACCGCACTGGCGGCCGGCGTCACTTCGCCGGCGCCGGGATCGGCCGCCACCGTGGCGGCCTGGTCGACGGCCCCCTCGGTCGGCGGTTTGCGGCCGGCGAGAAGATCGCGGATGGCGAACTTCTTGAGCACCTCCTCGAAGGCCTTCTCGTCCTTCGACACCTTCTCCGAATAGGCCAGCGCCAGCGAGTCCGGCATCGTCATCTCCGGGCAGGGCTCGGTCGGCTTCAGCGCCGCCTTCTCGTCCTCGACGACGCGGTTGAAGACGTAGCGCTTGTCGCAGACATCGATCTTGGGCGGATAGCGGGTGATCTCGAAATGGTCGCTGCCTTCCTTGAGCATCTGCCAGAACTCGAAATGCGGGCTGTCGCGGTGGCGGGCCATGTTCTCCGGCGTCATGCGGAACGGATAGGCCTGGATCTGGAACGATTCCTGCCCGCCCTTGAAGGACTCGCGCGCCAGCGCATAGATTTCGGCAATGCGCTCATCAGTCATCGAATAGCAGCCGGCCGACGAACAGGCGCCGTGTACCATCAGATGGGTGCCGGTGCGCTCGTGCGCCCGGTCGAAGGCGTTGGGAAAGCCCATGTTGAACGACAGGTAGTAGGACGATTTCGGGTTCATCTGGTAGGGATTGACCGTGTAGAAGCCTTCCGGGGCCTGCCTGTCGCCCTCCTTGAATTTCGGCCCGAGCTTGCCCGACCACCTGCAGATTTCGTAGCTCTCGAGCAGTTCGTAGCGGCCGGTGTGGGTGGCCTTCCACACCTCGAGCGTGTCCTCCTCCTTGAAGATGCGGACCATGATCGGCGCTGCCGCCGTCATGCCCTTTTCCTTCATCTTCTTGACGATGTGCGGCGGGATCGGCGCATCGGCCTTCGGAAACAGGCTGATGATGCCGTCGGCGTCCTGGCAGCCGGCAACTGCCAGCAGGCTCATGCCGACCAACGCCGCCCTCATCCGCCCTGCGATCGCCATCGTATACTTGCCCGACACCCTACCGACCGGCGGCCCGGCGCTTTCGCCGTGGTCGCCGCACTATCCGTTACCGGTCCATGGTTGACAACCGGTTACACCGCTTCGTTCACGCAGATGTCAATTCCGGCTCCGCCTGCCCGACTACTGACGCGCGAAGGCGGCGAAAATTCGGCCTCAACCGAGGTTGCGGCCGATGGCGAGGAACTTCTCGCGGCGCTGCCGGCGCAGTTCCTCGCTGTTCAGCCCGGCAAGTTCGTCAAGCGCGGCGCGGATCGTCTGGGCAGTGCCGGCCATCACCACCGACGGCTCGCGATGGGCGCCGCCGACCGGCTCGTCGATGATGCCGTCGATCACGCCCAGTTGGCGCAGGTCCTGGGCGGTGATCTTCATGGCGGCGGCCACGTCCTTGGCGCGTCCCGAATCGCGCCACAGGATGGAGGCGGCCGCCTCCGGCGAGGCGACACTGTAGACGGAATGTTCCAGCATGTAGACGCGGTTGGCGGTGGCGATGGCGATGGCGCCGCCCGACCCCCCCTCGCCGGTGATCACCGAAACGATCGGCACGGTCAGGCTCATGCATTTCTCGATCGAACGGGCGATCGCCTCGGCCTGGCCGCGCTCCTCGGCGCCCACGCCCGGATAGGCGCCGGGCGTGTCGACCAGCGTGATTACCGGGATGCCAAACCGGCAGGCCATGTCCATGACGCGCACCGCCTTGCGGTAGCCTTCCGGTCTCGCCATGCCGAAATTGTGCTTGAGCCGGCTCTGCGTGTCGGCGCCCTTCTCGTGTCCGATCACCGCCACCGACTGGCCGTCGAACCGGCCGAAGCCGGCCAATACCGCCTCGTCATCGGCGAAATAGCGGTCGCCGGCGAGCACGGTGAAGTCGGTGATGAAGGCGTCGACATAATCCTTGAAATGCGGGCGGTCGGGGTGGCGTGCGACCTGCGTCTTGTCCCAGGGGGTCAGCCGCGAGTAGAGCTCGGCCAGCGTCTCGGTGGCCCGGCGTTCCAGCCGGGTGATTTCCGCCGCCAGGTCGACATTGTCGTCCTGCTGGGCCATGTTGCGCAGTTCGTGGATCCTGCCCTCGATGTCGGCGACAGGCTTTTCGAACTCGAGATAGCTGCGCATGCCTTGACTTCGGATGGGTGGGAGGATGGCGGCCGCGGGCGGCGGCCCCTGCCAATTCGCGCGGCACACTGGCGTCTGGCGCCGGTGATGTCAACATTGCCGCCCGGAGCCATGCCGCAGCCAGCCGGAGCGAATGGGCGGGCCCGATTTCCGGCGCGGGCGCGTCCGCCTCAGCGCCGCTGCAGCGCCAGCGGATGCTTCTCCTCCACCAGCCGCCGCAGCCGCTCGTCGAGCACATGCGTATAGATTTGCGTTGTCGAGATGTCGGCGTGGCCGAGCAGCTGCTGGACCACGCGCAGATCGGCGCCGTTCTGCAAGAGGTGGCTGGCGAAGGCGTGGCGCAGCACATGTGGCGAGACCTTGTCGGCCACCAGGCCGGCGCGGGCGCACAGTCCCTTGAGGTCGCGCGCGAAGGCCTGCCGGGTCAGGTGGCCCTGCGCGGCGGCGGCGGCGAACAGGAAGCGCGAGCCGGCATGGCGCGGCGAGCCGGCGCGCAGCACGAGAAAGGCTGACATCGCCGCCGCCGCCCGTTCCGAGATCGGCACCATGCGCTCGCGGTTGCCCTTGCCCGTCACCACGATGAAGGGCTGGCGCGCCCTGGCGGCGCCGACCGGCAGGCCGACGAGTTCGCTGACCCGCATGCCGGTCGAATAGAGCAATTCGATCAGCGCCAGCATGCGCGCCGCCCGCAGCCGCCGCGTCGCGCTGCCGCCGCCGGCGGCCTCCATCTCGGCCTGACCGATCAGCCGGTCGACATCGGCCTCGCTCATGACGCGCGGCAGCGGGCGCCTGCGCCTCGGCGCCGACAGGGGCGCGGTCGGATCGTCGCCGCGCAGCCCCTCGGCATAGAGGAAGCGGTGGAACTGGCGCATCGCCGACAGATGGCGCGCCTGGCTCGACGCGGCGAGCCGGTCGGCGGCCAGCGCGGCCAGGTGGCGGCGGATGTCGTCGGTGGCGGCGGTGAGGAAGTCGCGGCCGATCGCGGCGAGGAAGGCGCCATAGTCGCCGAGGTCGCGACGGTAGGCGGCGAGCGTGTTGGCCGCCGCGCCGCGCTCGGCGCTCATCATTTCGAGGAAGCTCTCGACGAGGTGGTGCTGTCCCATCGCGCCCCTCCGGCGCCGGTTCATTCCAGCTGCAGCTTGGCGGGCGGAATTCGGACCGTCATCTCGCGCTGGTTGGGCTCCACGAAGGTGGCGAGCGCGAACATCGCGCCGTAGACACAACCGGCAATGACGGCGCAGATCACCACGAAGCGAATCAGGCTCGGCATCACACGTCCCCTCGTACCCGCGACCGTTTATCGGCAAAGCAGGCCGAAATGGCAAGTTTGGATCGGACACCGCCCGCGTCGCGACGCTGCTCGGCGGGTCGCCCCGCCCCTTGACGCGACCGCCGCGATGGTATGCAAAGCCGCCGGGCGCGGGGTGCGCCCCGTGCCAAATGGAAGGTCCCCGATGAGGAAGGCGGCGCGTCTGCAGGCGATCCGGAACGGCCTCGGCCCGCGCAGCGTCGTGCTCGTCGGCATCATGGGCGCCGGCAAGTCAGCGATCGGCCGCCTGCTCGCCGCCGAGCTCGACCTGCCCTATTTCGATTCCGACGCAGAGATCGTGGCGGCCGCCGGCATGTCGATCCCCGACATTTTCGAGCGCTTCGGCGAGGACTATTTCCGGCGCGGCGAGGAGCGGGTGATCGAGCGCCTGCTGTCGGAGGGGCCCTGCGTGCTGTCGCTGGGCGGCGGCGCCTTCATGTCGGAGGCGACGCGGCGCCGCATCGCCGACCGGGCGATTTCCGTGTGGCTGAAGGCCGACCTCGACCTGCTGATGGCAAGGGTCCGGCGCCGGCCCAATTCGCGGCCGCTTCTGAAGACGGCCGACCCGCGCGCCAGGCTGGCCGAGCTCCTTGCGGTCCGCACACCCGTCTACGCGCTCGCCGACATCCATGTCGAATCCTCGCGGCTGTCGAAACGCCAGACCTGCGACAATCTCATCAGGGCGCTCGGCGCGGCGTTGGTGAAGACGCCGGCCGTGGCGGCGGAAAGGCAGGCATGACCGAGGTCGTCACCGTCGAGCTGGGTGCGCGCAGCTACCCGATCGTCATCGGCGCCGGCCTGCTGGCCGAGGCCGGGCGCCGGATCGCCGAACTGCGCCCAGGTGCGCGCTGCGCGATCGTCACCGACGACAATGTCGAGGCCGCCCACGGCGCGGCCCTGCGCGCCGGGATGACCGCCGCCGGCGTCGACCACGTCACGCTGACGATCAGCCCGGGCGAGGCGTCGAAATCCTTCGCCACCTATGAGCGGGTGGTCGGCGGCATCCTCGACGCGCGCCTGGAGCGCAACGACCTCGTCATCGCCTTCGGCGGCGGCGTCGTCGGCGACCTCGCCGGCTTTGCCGCCGCCACGGTGCGCCGCGGCATGGACTTCGTCCAGATCCCGACCAGCCTGCTCGCCCAGGTCGATTCCTCCGTCGGCGGCAAGACCGGCATCAATGCCGCGCAGGGCAAGAACCTCGTCGGCGCATTCCACCAGCCGGTGCTGGTGCTGGCCGACACCGATGTGCTGCGCACGCTGCCGGCCCGCGAGTTCCGCGCCGGCTATGCCGAGATCGTCAAATACGGCCTGATCGACCGGCCCGACTTCTTCTCCTGGCTGGAGCGGAACCGCCACGAGATATTCGCGTTCGGTCCAGCGCTGGTGGAGGCCATCGCCACGAGCTGCCGCGCCAAGGCCGCGATCGTCGCTGCCGACGAGACCGAGCGCGGCGCCCGCGCGCTGCTCAATCTCGGCCACACCTTCGCCCATGCGCTCGAAGGCGCCACCGGCTATGACGGCGCCCGCCTCGTCCATGGCGAGGCGGTGGCGATCGGGCTGGTGCTGGCCCATGAGTTCGCCAACCGCCTCAATCTGTGCGACGCCGATGCCGCGGGACGCGTGCGCGACCATCTTGGCGCGGCCGGGCTTCCGGTCGCCATCGCCGACATTCCCGGCCCGACACCGGACGCCGACACGCTTCAGCGCTTCATCGCCCAGGACAAGAAGGTCAAGCGCGGCCGGCTGACCTTCATCCTTACAAAGGGCGTCGGCAAATCCTATATTGCGGACGATATCCCCCCTCACGAAGTGCTTGCTTTCCTCAGGGGAAAAACGGCGGCATGACCCTCGAGTACTGGCTTCTGCCGGCAGCGATTCTGGCGCTGATCGGCTTTTCGGCGTTCTTTTCCGGCTCCGAGACGGCGCTGACGGCCGCCTCGCGGGCGCGCATGCATTCGCTCGAAAAGGCGGGCGACCGTCGCGCGGCGACCGTCAACGCGCTGATCGCCAAGCGCGATCGGCTGATCGGTGCCCTGCTGATCGGCAACAACCTGGTCAACATCCTCGCCTCGGCGCTTGCCACCAGCATATTTCTCAAGCTGTTCGGCGATTCCGGCATCGCCGTCGCCACAATCGCCATGACCGTGGTTGTCGTCATTTTCGCCGAGGTGATGCCGAAATCCTGGGCGCTCGCCCGCCCCGATGGCTTCGCGCTCGCCGTCGCCCCCGTCGTCAACGTCGTGGTGGCGGCTTTCGCGCCATTCACCAGTTTCACCGCGTTCGCGGTGCGCTCGGTGCTGCGCCTCGTCGGCGTCCACCTCGATGCCAACCAGCCGATCCTGTCCGGCCATGAGGAATTGCGCGGCGCCGTCGAACTGCTCCACCGCGAAGGTTCGGTCTTCCGGGACGACCGCTACCGGCTCGGCGGCATTCTCGACCTCCACGAACTGGAGGTCTCCGATGTGATGATCCACCGCACCAAGATGCTGTCGATCAATTGCGACGATCCGCCCGAGCAGATCATCCGCCAGATCCTCGACAGCCCCTACACCCGCATCCCGGTCTGGAAGGACGAGGCCGAGAACATCGTCGGCATCGTCCACGCCAAGGACGTGCTGCGCTTCATCGGCGACCGCGAGGACCTGTCGCGGTTCGACGTGATGAAGATCGCCGCCAAACCGTGGTTCGTGCCGGAAACGACGACGCTGCAGGACCAGCTCAACGCCTTCCTGCGCCGCAAGGCCCACATCGCGCTGGTCGTCGACGAATATGGCGAGGTCAAGGGGCTGGTCACGCTGGAGGACATTCTCGAGGAGATCGTCGGCGAGATCGCCGACGAGCATGACATCGAGGTGACCGGCGTCCAGCCGCAGGCCGACGGCTCGGTCATCGTCGACGGCTCGGTGCCGATCCGCGACATCAACCGGGCGCTCGACTGGGAACTGCCCGACGACGAGGCGACCACCATTGCCGGGCTGGTCATCCACGAGGCGCAGATGATCCCCGAGGAGAAGCAGGCCTTCACCTTCTACGGCAAGCGCTTCGTCGTCATGCGCCGCGAGAAGAACCGCATCACGCAGCTGCGCATCCGCAACCTGCAGACCTGACCGGTCGCCTCACCGGTCGCCTCACCGGCCGGCCTCGGCCGGCGTCCTCGCCTCGATGGCGAGCGCGTGCAGGCCGGCGGCCAGTTCCTCGGCAGCCAGGCGGTTGACGGCGCGGTGGCGTTCCACCCGGCTCATTCCGGCGAAAGCGTCGGCGACGATGCGGATGCGCAGATGCGTCTCGCCGCTGCCGTCGAAATGCTCCTGGTGGCCGGCATGGCGTCCGCTTTCGTCGATGATCTCGATGGCAACCGGCTGGAACGCCTGCTGCAGCCTGGCCCTCAGCCTGTCGGCGCGACGCATGGGCAAGCTCCATTGGGGGTGGCGGAGGAATCACCTCCCGCGATGCACAAATGTTCTTTTTGGGAACTGGGTGGACAAATGTCAATTCTTGTAGAGAGGCGGGCCGGCGCCCATAATCGATCGATGCAGTTCAGTTCGAAATATTTCGACAGGATCAGGATCGCCAGGCGCGAGCCGCAGCCGCAGCCGGATGAACGCGCCTGCGACTGGCAGGGCTGCGCCCGCCCGGCGACCCACCGCGCCCCGGTCGGGCGGCTGCGCGAGGGCGAGTACTATCATTTCTGTTTCGACCATGTGCGCGAGTACAACAAATCGTACAACTATTTTTCGGGGCTCGACGACGAGGCGGTGGCCCGCTTCCAGAAGGATTCGATGACCGGCCACCGCCCGACCTGGACGATCGGCGTCAACCGCTGGGGCAACGCTGCCCCGGAGGCCGGCGACCCGCTGGCCGCCGCGTCGGCGCGGGTGCGCGCGCGGCTCGCCGGCCGTGGCGCCGTCCATGCCGCGACGCGGACCCGCAAGCTGCGTATGCTCGAAGCCAAGGCGTTCGACGACCTCGGGCTGCCGCATTCGGCGCGTCCCGGCGACATCAAGGCCCGCTACAAGGAGCTTGTCAAACGCCACCATCCCGATGCAAATGGGGGCGACCGCAGTTCCGAAGGCCGTCTGCGCCAGATCATCCAGGCCTACAAGCTGCTCAAGCAGGCGGGGCTGTGCTAGCCCGCAACCGGCCGGGCGGCCTGCCGCCGGCGGCGCGCGCCGCGATCATCACCGGAGGTGACAAGGGAATGACAGAAGGGTTGCCGGACACGCGGGTATCCGTCCGGAAGCTGTTCAGGATCGATGCCGACCTGATGGTCCCCGCCTATTCGCACAGCAGCGAACACGTGCCCGACCTCGATCCCGACTACCTGTTCGATCGCCAGACGACGCTGGCGATCCTGGCCGGTTTCGCCCACAACCGCCGTGTGCTGGTGGCCGGCTATCACGGCACCGGCAAGTCGACCCATATCGAGCAGGTGGCCGCCCGGCTCAACTGGCCCTGCGTGCGCATCAACCTTGACAGCCATGTCAGCCGCATCGACCTCGTCGGCAAGGACGCCATCGTCGTCAAGGACGGCATGCAGGTGACCGAGTTCCGCGACGGCATCCTGCCGTGGGCCTATCAGCACAATGTCGCCCTGGTGTTCGACGAGTACGACGCCGGCCGGCCCGATGTCATGTTCGTCATCCAGCGGGTCCTCGAATCCTCCGGCCGCCTGACACTGCTCGACCAGTCCCGTGTCATCCGGCCGCACCCGGCCTTCCGGCTGTTCGCCACGGCCAACACCGTCGGCCTCGGCGACACCACCGGCCTCTACCACGGCACCCAGCAGATCAACCAGGCCCAGATGGACCGCTGGTCGCTGGTGGTGACGCTGAACTACCTGCCCCACGACAAGGAGGTCGACATCGTTCTGGCCAAGGTCAAGGCGTTCGACACGCCGGAGCGCCGCGACACCGTCAACAAAATGGTGCGCATCGCCGACATGACCCGAAATGCCTTCATGAACGGCGACATCTCGACCGTCATGAGCCCGCGCACCGTGATCACCTGGGCCGAGAATGCCGAGATCTTCGGCGACGTCGGCTTTGCCTTCCAGGTTACCTTCCTCAACAAATGCGACGAGCTGGAGCGGGCCACCGTCGCCGAATTCTACCAGCGCGCCTTCGGCGAGGAGATCGCCGAATCGGCCGCCAACCTGGTGGTCGCCTGACGGGCGCGCCGCTTCGATGGTCCCATGAGCATGCAGGGAAGCAACAGCCGCGGCCGGCCCAGCAAGCAGCCGGACTATGAGCCGCTCAAGCGCGCCATCGCCAATTGCGTGCGTGCCATCGCCGGCGACCGCGCGCTCGAGGTGACCTTCACCGGCGACCGTGCTGGCGCCGGCCCCGGCCAGATCAGGCTGCCCGATCCAGGCAAGCGGATGACGTCGCAGCAGCTCGCCATCACCCGTGGAACCGGCGATTCGCTGGCGCTGCGGCGCGCCTGCCATGACGGCGCCATTCACCAGCGGCTGTCGCCGACCGGTCAGAACGCCCGCGCCATCTTCGATGCCGTCGAGCAGGCCCGTTGCGAGGCGATCGGCGCCCGCCAGATGGACGGCGTCGCGGCCAACCTGTCGTCCATGCTGGAGGACAGATACGCGCGCGCCAACTATTCGAACGCGCTCGATCGCGCCGACGCGCCGCTGGAGGAGGCGTTGGCGCTGCTGGTGCGCGAGAAGCTGACCGGACGGCCAGTGCCCAAGAGCGCCGAAAACCTCGTCAGCCTGTGGCGCGGCTTTGTCGAGGACAAGGCCGGCGCTTCACTGGCCGCCCTCGACGAAAAACTGCAGGACCAGGCCGCCTTCGCCCGCGCCGTGCGCGGCGTCATCGCCGACCTCGACATGGGCGACGAGCTCGGCGAGGAGGACAGCGGCCAGACCGAGCAAGGCGAGGAGAACGAGCCCGAGGCCGGCGATGATTCGCAGCGCGAGGGCGAGGAGTCGACCGGCCAGGACGAGGGCGAGCCCGACGATTCGCAGAGCGCCACCAGCGAGGACGCCGAAGGCGAGATGGAGGCCGCCGACGCCACCGCCGATGACTATGCCGAGGACGAGGACGCCGACGCCGAGACGCCGGGCGAGACCAACCGGCCCGAACTGCCGTTCTCCGCGCTGCCGCCCGACAGCGACTACCGCGTCTTCACGTTCGAGTTCGACGAGGTCGTCAATGCCGAGGAACTGTGCGACGAGGAGGAACTCGACCGCCTGCGCGCCTTCCTCGACAAGCAGCTCGCCAATCTGCAGGGCGTCGTCGGTCGCCTTGCCAACCGCCTGCAGCGCCGCCTGATGGCGCAGCAGAACCGCGCCTGGGACTTCGATCTCGAGGAAGGCTATCTCGACAGCGCGCGGCTGTCGCGCATCGTCATCGACCCGATGACGCCGCTCTCCTTCAAGATGGAGCGTGATACCGTCTTCCGCGACACGGTGGTCACGCTGCTGCTCGACAATTCCGGCTCGATGCGCGGCCGCCCGATCACCGTCGCCGCCACCTGCGCCGACATCCTGGCGCGCACGCTGGAGCGCTGCGGCGTCAAAGTCGAGATTCTCGGCTTCACCACCCGCGCCTGGAAGGGCGGCCAGTCGCGCGAGAAATGGCTGCGCACCAACAAGCCGTCATCGCCGGGGCGGCTCAACGATCTGCGCCACATCGTCTACAAGGCGGCCGACGCGCCGTGGCGCCGTTCCCGGCGCAATCTCGGCCTGATGATGCGCGAGGGGCTGTTGAAGGAGAACATCGACGGCGAGGCGCTGCTGTGGGCGCACGGCCGGCTGATGGGCCGCCAGGAGCAGCGCCGCATCCTGATGATGATCTCCGACGGCGCGCCGGTCGACGATTCGACGCTGTCGGTCAATCCGGGCAATTATCTGGAGCGCCATCTGCGCCACGTCATCGCCGACATTGAGGCCCATTCGCCGATCGAACTGCTGGCCATCGGCATCGGCCACGACGTGACCCGCTACTACCGCCGGGCGGTGACCATCGTCGACGCGGAGGAACTGGCCGGCGCCATGACCGAGCAACTCGCCGCGCTGTTCGACGAGGGCAGCAGGGTGCCGTCGCGCGCCGCCCGGATGCAGTAGCCGGTAGCGTTGTTCAGGCGGCCGCCGGCGCCCGCGGCGCCAGCCAGCCCATCAGCGCGCCATAGGGCACCAGCATGGCGAGGCCGGTCAGCACCTTGACGGCGAAATCGCCCACGGCCAGCGACACCCACAACGGCACCTCTCCACCAACGAACGGCACGGCGAAGGCGAGCGAGCCGTCGGCGCCGCCGGTCAGCCGGTCGACGAAGGCGAAAGTCGCCGAGAAGGCGATGCCGAAGAACAGCACGGTGTCGAGCACCGAACCGATCAGGCTGGAGACCAGCGGCGCCTGCCACCAGGCACGCTGGCGCAGACGGTCGAATAGCTGGGTGTCGAGGAGCTGGGCGCACAGGAAGGCCGTGCCCGAGGCGATGGCGATGCGCGGAGTGGCTAGCCATGCCGACAGCACCACCGCCAGCACGAAGCCGGCATAGACGGTGAGCCGGGCGCCGCGCGGCCCGTGGCGGCGGTTGGCGAGATCGTTGACGAGGAAGGCGACTGGATAGGTGAAGGCGCCCCACGTCAGCAGGTCCTTCAGGCCGAAATGGTCGAACGGGAACTGGACGAGATAGTTGGAGGCGGCGACGACGGCCGTCATCGCCGCGATGAAGGCGGCGAGACTGGCCGGCGTGACCGCCACGAAGCGCGCGGATTGCCTGGGTTCCATTTTTTTATCCTGGGTGATGGCACCAGCATTCGGAGGGGTGTCGGCCGCCCCCCAGGGCGGCAGCGCGTCAGGCGGCGGCCGTCTCGGCCAGCTTCTTGGTGATCTGGCGCTTGAGCAGCGCCGCCTTCTGCGACAGGTCGCGCTCGCGGGCGGCGAGCAGGAAGGCGTCAAGGCCGCCGCGGTGTTCGACCGAGCGCAGCGCATTGGCGCTGATGCGCATCCGGACACGCTGGTTCAGCGCCTCGCTCATCAGCGTCACATTGACGAGATTGGGCAGGAAACGGCGACGTGTCCTGTTGTTGGCGTGGCTGACATTGTTGCCGTAGAGAACCGCTTTGCCGGTCAGTTCGCAGCGCCTGGACATGGTTGAAATCCCTGTTGTCTTGCCGAAGGCGGGGCTGGCGGGCTTCGCAGCCGTCCCCCCAAACCAATCGCGCGGCCGAGGAAAGGCCGCGCGGCAATGCCTTCGCGAAAAGTCGGTTCCCTATAGTTTGGGCGTACTGTCGCGTCAAGCGATAGTGGTTGCCGCCTCCTGCCGCCGCCCCAGCAGGAACCAGGTCGCCATTGGCCCCTTGCCCTTGACCTCGACGTTCCCGCGGCGGCGGGCAAGGCTGTACTCGGCGGCGAGCAGGTCGCGGGTCCGCCGCGTTACCTGGATCCTGCCCGGCTCGCCCGTCGATTCCATGCGCGCGGCGAGATTGACCGTGTCGCCCCAGACATCGTAGAAAAATTTCTTGGTGCCGACGACGCCGGCCACCACCGGTCCGCTGGCAATGCCGACCCGGATCGGCACACCTTGCCCGGACGGGTCCACCATCGCCTCGGCCGTCACCACCATCGCCAGCGCCAGTTCGGCAAGCGCTTGCGCGTGGTCCGAGCGCTCCACGGGCAGGCCGCTGACCACCATGTAGCTGTCGCCGGTCGTCTCTTCTCAAGGCCGTGCCGTTCGACGAGTTCATCGAAGGCGAGGAACACGCGGTTGAGGAACTGCACGAGCTGTTCAGGCGTCATGTCGCCCGCCCGCCGCGTGAAGCCCGCCATGTCGGCGAACAGGACCGATGTCGCTTCATAGCTGTCGGCAATGACATTCTCCCTGCCCTCCTTGAGGCGTTCGGCGACGCGCGGCGGCAGGATGTTGAGGAGAAGGTGCTCCGAGCGCGCGTGCTCGCGCTCGGCGGCCGCCTCGGCCTCCGTTACCTGGCGCAGCGCATAGTGTACGACGGCGAACAGCAGCGCCATCGCGACGACGACGTTGGTGACGAAGTTGCCGTAGAATAGCGAAGTCTCGGACACGTATCCGGTGTTGGCCGGGAACGTCAGATGGGCCACGATGATGAGGATCGCGGCGATGGCCGCGATCACGGCCGAGAGGATCAGCCGTTCGGCGCCGAACAGGAGCACCACGAGCGGCACGGCGGCGAGGTAGTTGAGCCATGCCCCTCCGTCGGTCCCGCCGCGGGCAATCACCCAGAACACGAATGCAAAGGCGCAGACCACGAAAACGCCGGGAGCAACCAGCGGGCCGAACCTATGCAAGACGGGGAGCGCCGCAAAGCCAACGGCGCCGGCCAGATTTAGTAGGCCAGGCAGAAGCTTGTCGGCCGCCGGGTCGGTTAGTCTGCGCGCCGCGAAGAACCCGGCAAGGGCGGCAGCGATCCACGCCGCAAGGTTCATCGCCCGCAGCCGACGGGCAATTTTCTCCGGGTACTGCCGAGTACCGTAGTCCAGGCGGGGGAACAGACGCATCGCTCTGCCCCTTTGTCCGAGACCGTAACCATCGGTTCTCACCCGCGTCCGGTCAAGCATCGCCGGTTCAGCCGGCGTTCAGCCTTGCCCGCCGATAACGATAGCGCTTGCTTCGCATTGTCGCCGCGATTGTGTTGCCAGACTGCGACCAGGGAGAATGGGCCATGGCCGAGACAGGGACCGACCACCGCCACGCATCCGTGCCGGCGCTGCTCGTCGCAGCGTCGCTGCTCGCACTCGCCATCGCCCCGCCGGCGGCCGCCGAGATGACCCGGCACCGTACCGTCTTCAATGTTGTGTTCGGCGCCCTGCCGGTCGGCAAGGCCACCTTCGACATCCGTTTCGACGACGCCGCCTATGAACTCGACGGCAGCGGCCGGACCGTCGGCGTGGTCGAGCTGTTCGCACCGGGCAAGGGGACGGTCGCAAGCACCGGCCGCATTGTCGGCGACCATATCGTGGCGGTCAGCAACACCATCAACTACGCCGAGAAGAAGAAGCGCTCGACCTTCCGCATGGAATTCGACGAGGGCGAGGTCAGCAGCGTCAGCTACGAGCCGGACACCCGCAAGAACAAGAACGGCCCCAAATGGGTGCCGGTCACGCCCGACCAGCTTCGCTCGGTGATCGACCCGGCGAGCGGCCTCATCATCCCGGTCGACCGCGACCGCGCCAACGATCCGCGCGCCGTCTGCAACCGCGTGCTCAACGTCTATGACGGCGACACGCGCTACGACATCGCGCTGAAGTACAAGGCGACCAAGACGGTCAGCACCGACGGCTACAGGGGCTTTGCCTATGTCTGCCAGTTGCGCTACGTCCCGGTCTCCGGCCACCGCAAGAAGCAGCGCAACGTCGAGTATATGAGCCGCAACGAGGACATGGAGGTGTGGCTGGCACCGATGGCGCGGTCGAACCTCTATACGCCGATCCGCATCGAGGTGCCGACCTGGGTCGGCCGGGTGTCGGCGGTTCCGGCCTATTTCGGCGCGGCTGCCGATTGAGCGGTCCCGGCTGGAATCAGGCGGCGACAACGGCTATGTGAGGGCAGGACTGCCGGCCCGCCCGGCCGGTTGCGGAGCGCAGCGCAAGCGCGACGAGCGAACGGAACGGTTTCTTCCCGACATGCAGACAGCCCCGACAGCGGCGCCGACGGGCCGCGGCGTACTCGCCGTCCTCGGGCCGACCAATACCGGCAAGACGCATCTGGCGATCGAGCGGATGGTGGCCCACGACAGCGGCCTGATCGGCCTGCCGCTGCGCCTGCTCGCCCGCGAGGTCTATGAACGCGTCGCCGACAAGGTTGGCGCGGCCAATGTCGCGCTCATCACCGGCGAGGAGAAGATCAACGCCTCCGGCCATGCCCGCTTCCAGGTCTGCACGGTGGAGGCGATGCCCGACCAGACCGACGCCGCCTTCGTCGCCATCGACGAGGTCCAGCTCGCCGCCGACCTTGAACGCGGCCACATCTTCACCGACCGGCTGATGAACCTGCGCGGGCGCCAGGAGACCATGCTGCTCGGCGCCGCCACCGTCCAGCGCACCTTGCAGGAGCTGCTGCCCGGCCTTGACGTCGTCACCCGGCCGCGCATGTCCATCCTGAGCTGGGCCGGCAGCAAGAAGATCACCCGCCTGCCCCGGCGCAGCGCCATCGTCGCCTTCTCCGCCGACGAGGTCTACGCCATCGCTGAGCTGATCCGCCGCCAGCGCGGCGGCGCCGCCGTCGTGCTCGGATCGCTGAGCCCGCGCACCCGCAACGCCCAGGTGGCGCTCTACCAGTCGGGCGATGTCGACTTCCTGGTCGCCACCGACGCCATCGGCATGGGCCTCAATCTCGACGTCGACCACGTCGCCTTCGCCCAGGACCGCAAGTTCGACGGTTTCACCCACCGCCGCCTGACGCCGGCCGAGATGGGCCAGATCGCCGGGCGCGCCGGCCGCCACATCCGCAACGGCACGTTCGGCGTCACCGGAAACGCGCCGCCCTTCGACGACGAACTGGTCGAGCGGCTGGAGACGCACCAGTTCGACCCGGTCCGGGTGCTGGTCTGGCGCAACCGGCGGCTTTCCTTCGCCAGCATCGGCGAACTGCGCGCCTCGCTCGAGGCCGCCTCCGAAAGCAGGCTGCTGATGAAGTCGTTCCCGGCGCCCGACCTCGTGGCGCTCGGCACGCTCGCCGACGATGCCGAGGTCTCCGGCCTGTGCCGGTCCGAGTCCGACATCCGCCTGCTGTGGGATGTCTGCCAGATCCCCGACTACCGCAAGATCTCGCCCGGCGAGCATGCCGACCTGCTGCGCAGCATCTTCCTCGACATCGCCCGGCACGGCCGCGTTCGCGAGGACTGGTTCGCCAGGCAGGTCGAGATGACCGACCGCACCGACGGCGACATCGACGCGCTTTCGGCGCGTATCGCCCACGTGCGCACCTGGACCTACCTGTCGCACCGTGCCGGCTGGCTCGCCGACGCCGCCCACTGGCAGGAGGCCACCCGCCAGATCGAGGACAGGCTGTCGGACGCGCTGCACGAGAGCCTGACGAGGCGCTTCATCGACCGCAGGACCAGCGTCCTGATGAAACGGCTGAGAGAGAACGCGATGCTGGAGTCCGAGATCAGTCCCTCGGGGGAAGTCACCGTCGAGGGCCATCATGTCGGCCGGCTGATGGGCTTCCGCTTCACGCCCGACAACGCCGCCAGCGGCCCGGACGCCAAGGCGGCGGCCGGTGCGGCGGCCAAGGCGCTGGCCGCCGAGATCACGCGGCGGGCCGAACGTCTGGGTGCGGCCGCCAATGGCGACATCGCGCTCGGTTCCGACGCGACGCTGCGCTGGCTGGGCGAGCCGGTCGCCAAGGTCGTCGCCGGCGATGACGTGCTGCGTCCGCGCACGGTGCTGCTCGCCGACGAGCAGCTGACAGGTGCCGCGCGCGAGACGGCGCACGCTCGCCTGGAACGCTGGCTCGCCCACCACATCGCCACACTGCTCAAGCCGCTGGTCGACCTCGCCGCCGACGAAAGCCTCGCCGGCATGGCGCGCGGCCTGGCCTTCCGCCTGGTCGAGAGCTGCGGCATTCTCGACCGCCGCCAGGTCGCCGCCGACGTCCAGGCGCTCGATCAGGCCGCGCGTGCGGGGCTGCGCCGCCACGGCGTGCGCTTCGGCGCCTTCCATGTCTTCGTGCCGGCGCTGCTCAAGCCGGCGCCGACCGGGCTCATCGCGCTGCTGTGGGGCATCCGCCGCGGCGACACCGATGTCGCCGGCCTCGCCGAGGTGCCGGCGCTGCTGGCCGCCGGTCGCACCTCGTTCCCGGTCGACCCGGCCGTACCGCGCGAGGTCTATCAGCTCTGCGGCTATCGCGCGCTCGGGCCGAAGGCGGTGCGCATCGACATACTCGAGCGGCTCGCCGACCTGATCCGGCCAGCGCTCGCCTGGAAGCCGGCCGCCGAGACGCCGGCGCCGCCGGGAGCCGTTGACGGCAGCTGCTTCGTGGTCACGCCGGCCATGCTGTCGATCCTCGGTGCCACCCATGACGACATGGAGCAGGTGCTCAAGGGCCTCGGCTATCGCGGCGAGAAGCTTGCCGAGGCAGAGGCGCTGGCGCGCATGTCGCGGCCGCAGGCGGCGGCGCCGGCCGCGACGCCCGACGCCACGGCAACGGCCGCAGCGGTTGCGGCCGATGAGGCGCCGGCCGATGTCGTTGCGGTCGAGGGCACACCGATTGACGGAACTCCGTTGGAAACGGTCTCCGCCGAGGATGAGAAGACCGTCACCCTGTGGCGGCCGGGGCGGCCGGCGCGCAGGCAGGGCCGTCCGCCGCGTCGAAACGCCGCGGCCGATGGCGAGGCCAGGCAGGAACGCCGGCCGCCGCGCCAGGCGAGACCCGGCAAGGGCGCCAGGAAGCCCGACGGCGATGCCGGCAAGCCCCGCCCGGCCGCCGAGCGGCGGCCGCCGCGGCCGGCCACCGTCGATCCCGATTCGCCCTTTGCCAAGCTGGCGCTGCTCAAGGCCCGGCTCGAAGAGCGCGATGGCTGAGGGGTCGGTGCGCCTCGACAAGTGGCTGTGGCACGCCAGGGTGACCCGCACGCGCACGCTGGCGCGCAAGCTGATCGAGGCCGGCGGCGTGCGCCTCAACCGGGTCAAGGTGGCCGCACCGAGCCAGCCGGTCCGCGTTGGCGACGTGCTGACCATGGTTCTGCCCGGCCGCGTGCTGGTCTACGAGGTCACCGCGTTTGCCGAGCGGCGCGGACCGCCGACGGCCGCCCACCAGCTCTTTGCCGACCTGGGCGCCGCCGGCGCCGCGGGCGAGGTGGCCGCCGCTCGCTCGGCGCCGGTAGCCCGGCCGACCGCCCGCCAGCGCCGCGATGCGCGCGCGCTGCGCGGCAAGGGGGCGTAAAATCGTTCCGTCGCGGCCGCGCCGGCGAGCATATTTGCGCCTTGATGACGCGTCGCAAAAAGGCTACCGACTGGGCCCGGCAACACCGTGCCGGCCTCTCCGCCGGGCGCCTTCGGAGTTGGATGAATGACCTACGTCGTCGTCGACAACTGCATCAAGTGCAAGTACATGGACTGCGTCGAGGTCTGTCCGGTCGACTGCTTCTACGAGGGCGAGAACATGCTCGTCATCCATCCCGACGAGTGCATCGACTGCGGCGTCTGCGAGCCGGAGTGCCCGGCCGAGGCGATCAAGCCCGATACCGAGCCCGGCCTCGAGAAATGGCTGCAGATCAACACCGAATACGCCGAGAAATGGCCCAACATCACGGCCAGGAAGGAGCCCCCGGCCGACGCCAAGGAGTTCGACGGGCTCGAGGGCAAGTTTGAGAAATTCTTCTCGCCCAACCCGGGCGAGGGTGACGTCTGAGCCGCAGCCCGGCGCCGCCCGCGGCGGCGCGAAAAACCCCCGAACCGGCCGCACCGCCCGCGACAATCCTGTTCGCGCATGCGGGATCAAATTGATTTCTGCAAAATATTCCTATATATAACGTCGATGCGAGAATAATGGCAGGCCGTCGATCGGGTGACGGCGCCGATCAGCAGAGGACTTTCTATCTTCCCGAATCCGGCGTGGATGCGCACTCGGCAAGCCGACTTGCCAGGAAGCAGCCGGGTTTTGCCGTGGGCGACCTGCAACGGGCGCTGCGGGATTCGGGTCCTGAAGCGATGGCGAGCGGACTGACCGGCTCCGGTGAGCAACCCCCCACCGGGGGGCGGTAATGGTCCGGCCGCAAGGTGGCCGCCACCGGGTCGTCCGGCTTCGGCGGGTGAAACAGGGAGTGCAAGTGCATATGGCGACGGCAAAGAAGACGACGCAGCGTCAGGGCTTCCGCAGTGGCGAGTTCATCGTCTACCCGGCCCATGGTGTCGGCCAGATCACGGCAATCGAGGAGCAGGAAGTGGCGGGCCACAAGCTCGAACTGTTCGTGATCAGCTTCAACCAGGACAAGCTGACCCTGCGCGTTCCGGTCGCCAAGATCACGTCGGCCGGCATGCGCAAGCTGGCGGACGAGCAGACGATCGACCGCGCGCTGCGGACGGTTTCCGGCCGTGCCCGCATCAAGCGCACGATGTGGAGCCGCCGCGCCCAGGAATACGAGGCCAAGATCAATTCCGGCGACCTGATCTCGATCTCCGAGGTGGTGCGCGACCTCTACCGCTCCGAGAACCAGCCGGAGCAGTCCTACTCCGAGCGCCAGCTCTACGAGGCCGCGCTCGACCGCATGGCGCGCGAGATTTCGGCCGTCAACCGCATCTCGACGACCGAATCGGTGGTGCTGATCGAGAAGTATCTGGCCAAGGGCCCGCGCCGCGGCGCCAAGCCGGAGGACGCCGAACACGAAGAGGCCGCCTGACGCCAAGCGCGCCGAAGCGCCAGTGTCGCAAGGGCCCGGCCGACCAGCCGGGCCTTTTTTGTTCACGCAGTTGTGAACGCGCGCGCATGGATGTGGGCGGCCGCGGCCGCCCGCATCACCTATTATCAGAATAAGGAGGCCGGCCATGTCACAGGGCAATGCCGACACCAGGCTGATCAAGGCAGCCATCGCCGCGCCTTACCTGGAACGCGACGAGGAGCACGACCTCGCCGTGCGCTGGTCCCAGCAGCGCGACCAGCAGGCGCTGCACCGGCTGACATCGGCCCATATGCGGCTGGTGATCGCCGTGGCCGCCCGGTTCCGCCGCTACGGGCTGACCATGAACGATCTCATCCAGGAGGGCCATATCGGCCTGCTCGAGGCGGCCGCCCGCTTCGACCCGCATCGCGGCGTGCGCTTCTCCACCTACGCCACCTGGTGGATTCGCGCCTCGATCCAGGACTACATCCTGCGCAACTGGTCGATCGTGCGCGGCGGCACCAGCTCGACCCAGAAATCGCTGTTCTTCGGTTTGCGCCGGCTGCGCGCCCGCATCCTGCGGGCTGGCGAGCCGTCGGGCTCGCACGAACTCTACAAGGAACTGGCCGAGGCGATCGGTGTTTCGATCGCCGACGTGGCGCGCATGGATTCGCGCCTGTCGGGCCCCGATGTCTCGCTCAACGCGACGATCGTCGAGGACGGCGAATCGGGCACCGAGCGCCAGGAATTCCTGGTTGACGCCAGTCCGCTGCCGGACGAGACGGCAGAGCTGGCCATCGATGGCGAGCGGCGCCGGGCGCGCCTGGCCGATGCCATGCACCTGCTCAGCACACGCGAGCGCCGCATCATCCAGTCGCGCCGCCTGGCCGAGACCGGCGCCACGCTCGAACAGCTCGGCGAGGAACTGGGCATCTCCAAGGAACGCGTCCGCCAGATCGAGAACCGCGCGCTCGACAAGCTGCGCAAGGCGCTGGCCGACGAGGCGGCCGGCAGCCGCGCGGCAGAGTTGCCGCATCACTGACCGCGCCACTGAATAGACCGCCCGCGCGGGAGCGCGCTCAGCCGTCGGTGACGATCTTTATCTGCGCGCCCGCTTCCGGCGTCTCGCCCGGCGCCAGCCCGTTCAGCACGCGTAGCAGGCTCAGCGGTTGCTCGGTGCCGCGCATCTTGGCGGCGATCTGGCCGAGGCTCTGGCCCGGCTCGACCCGGATCAGGCGGATGCGCAGCGGCGCCAGCGCCTGGCGCTCCTCCCCGGTCAGCGGCCGGAATGTCTCGGAAATCTCGTCCGATATCTGCCTGGCCGACGGGTCACCGGCCGGCGCGGCGGTGATGAACCGGTAGACCTGGTTGCCGATCTGGATCACCTTGACGCGGAAGCGCCAGTTTTCGGTGCGCGCGTCGGCGGCGGCGCTGGCAAGCCCGTTGCCGGTCTTGCCGGTGGTGATCGAACTCTCGTCGAGACCGTTCACCCAGCCGCTCTTGAGATAGGCGTCCAGGCTCTGCCAAGGGCCGATCACCGCCGCGTCGAAGCGGGTCGCCGCCTCGCCCGGGCCGGTGATGATGACCGCCTTGGGCTGGTTGTCGATGCGCGCGCCGCGCGGCACCGAGAAGGTGATGCCGAGGCCCGAATGGGAGAAGGCGGAGCCGCGCACATAGCCTTCGTCCGCCTTGTCGCCATAGAGCAGGCCGTCGATGCCCCTCAGGTAGCGCTCGCGCTCGCGTTCGCCGACACCGGGAGCGCCGAAGAAGCGGGCGTGGCGCTGCGCCAACTCGATGCGCTGCGGCGTGGCCGGATGGCTCGACAGGAAGCTGAAATCGTCGCTGTCGCCGCTATGGCCGGTCCGGAAGGCCTGGTAGGCCTGCATGGTCTGCAGGAAGCGCGCTGCCGCATAGGGGTCGTAGCCGGCCCGCCCGATCAAACGGATGCCGATGGCGTCGGCCTGCAGTTCCTGCTCGCGCGAGAAGTCGGACAGTTTGATCTGGTTGGCCGCCAGCGCCACCCGGGCGGCGACCGAGTCGCCCAGCACCTCGTGCACGACATTCTCGCCAAGCCGCGCCGAGTTCAGCCGCTCCTGGCGCAGGATGGCGTGGTTGGCGGTGACGTGCCCCATCTCGTGGGCGATGACGGCGGCGATCTCCGAGGAATCATTGGCGAGCGCCAGCAGGCCGCGGGTGATGTAGAGATAGCCGCCCGGCAGGGCGAAGGCATTGATCTTCGGCGTGTCGAGGATCGTCACCTTGTAGACGCGCGAAGGATCGTCGGAGACCGAAATCAAGCGGCCGACGACGAGCGCCAGCGCCTTCTCGGCCTCGGCGTTGCGGTATTCGCCGCCATATTTGGCCAGCACCAGCGGGTGCTCGCGCGCGCCGATCTCCTCCTGCGGGTCGTCCGGCCGCACGAAGTTCGAGGTCAGCGTCGCGCCGTCCTTGACGCTTTCGAGACCGGTGAGCATGCAGCCCGGCAGCGCCAGCGCCGCCAGCAGGGCAACAACCGCCCGCCGCCGGACACCCATGGCGCCGGCGCCGCTCGGTCGAACTTCGGTCAGCCGCGATCCTGGCAAAACGGGAAGTGCCCCGACATCTGGGCGGCGCAGCCGTACCGGCGCCGCCGCAAATCAACGTTCTGCTTTCGTTAACAGGTTTTTCGGCCGAAATTAAGGTGTCGCGCAAAGTCACCCGTCGGCCGGCGGCCGTCCGAGCGAATGATAGTCGAGCGGCTTGCCGCGCACCTCCGACAGCGCGTAGATGTTTCGCAGATCGACGAGCACGCGATCCTTCAGCAGTCCGGCGATGCGGTCGAGGTCGAGCGCGCGGAACTGGTCCCATTCGGTTAGGATCACCGCCATGTCGGCCCCTTCCAGGCAATGCCAGGCGCTGTCGCAATAGGTCACGCCGGTGAGGCACTTCGCCGCCTCGCCCATGCCCTGCGGGTCGAAGGCGCGGATCGTGGCGCCCATCGCCTGCAGGCCGGGCACGATCACCAGGCTCGGCGCCTCGCGCATGTCGTCGGTATTGGGCTTGAAGGTGAGGCCGAGAATGGCGACGACCTTGCCGGCGACGCTGCCGCCGGCAGCCGCGGCGATGCGGTCCACCATCGCCGCCTTGCGCCGCGCATTGGCGTCGATCACCGCATCGACCAGCGTGACCGGCACGCCGGCGCGGTGGGCGGTCTTCGACAGCGCCAGCGTGTCCTTGGGGAAGCAGGAGCCGCCATAGCCGGGGCCGGCATGCAGGAACTTGGCCCCGATGCGCTTGTCGAGCCCGATGCCGCGCGCCACCTGCTGGACATTGGCGCCGACCGCGTCGCACAGATCGGCGATCTCGTTGATGAAGCCGATCTTGATGGCGAGGAAGGCGTTGGCGGCGTACTTGATCAGTTCGGCGGTGCGCCGGTCGGTGACGACCATCGGCGTCTCGTTGAGAAAGAGCGGCCGGTAGAGTTCGCGCAGCGCGGCGACGGCCCGCTGCGACTGGGCGCCGACGACGATGCGGTCGGGCCGTTTGAAGTCCTCGATGGCCGCGCCCTCGCGCAGGAATTCCGGGTTGGAGGCGACGTCGAACTGCGCCCGCGGGTTGGCCCGCGCGATGATCGCCTCGACCTCGTCGCCGGTGCCGACCGGCACGGTCGACTTCGTCACGATCACCGTATAGCCGGCGATCAGCCCGGCGACCTCCTCGGCGGCGGCGTGTACATAGCTCAGGTCGGCGTGGCCGTCGCCGCGCCGCGTCGGCGTGCCGACGGCGATGAAGACGATTTCGGCATCGCGGATGCCGGCCGCCGTGTCGGTGGTGAACGACAGGCGCCCGGCCTCGACATTGGCGGCGACCAGCGCGTCGAGCCCCGGCTCGTAGATCGGCATGCGGCCGGCCTTGAGTGCTTCGATCTTGCCCGCGTCCTTGTCGATGCAGGTGACCTCGTGGCCGAAATCGGCAAAGCAGGCGCCCGACACCAGACCGACATAGCCGGTGCCGATCATCGCTACGCGCATCGAAACAACTCCTGGCCGGACCGCGGCGGAAGATGGCGGCCGGCAGGCGGCATATGCCGGCGCCGCCCGCTTGTGCGAGCGCTGACTACAGAAGACGCGCCGGCGTTGCAACCGCTTTCGCGGGCAAGCGGTTCGCCCCCATTTTCCACCGGCCGCCCGCGGTTCCGGCACGTTCGATCGCCAGGGCTTCGCGATGTGCGATACTTCACAAGGACATCCCTCCAGGCGTGCTAGGCTGTCCATCCTTGTCGCCAACTGGAGGGTCGCTCGCCGATGCCTTTTGGAAAACTTTTCGCGCTACTCGCGATTTCGCCTTTGCTGACTGCCGGGCTTCCTGCCGAAGCCCTCGCCGACATCGGCGGTAAATCGGTACATTTGGTCTATCGTTGGCAGCACCATATTTGCAATGCCAGCCGCTGCAAATGGGGCAATCGTATCAAGCCAACAATTAACATTTATATTTCGAAGGACAGAAAGACCATTTATGATTACTCTGGTAATAACAGCGGATACGTGTACAAAGTCGGGATACGGGACAAGGACGGCATCCTGTACACGGTCAATGGAAACACTATCACCTTCAACCTCACTGGGAGCGACGGATACTCGGGAACCATGACCAATACGATCTCCGGCTCGACATGCTCGGTGAATATGCGCACTACGTCTCCGGGCGTCACGCTTCGCTACAAGATATGGGACGTGAGTTGCAAGGTCAGCGAAGGCAACATATTCGCCAGGTAAGCCGTCCGGCGCTCGAACCCTGATGTCGACGTGAACCGTGCGGCCGATACGTCGGTGACTCGCCGCCGGTCACCCGTGCCGCAGCGCCGTCCGCATCGCTTGGCGTGGTAAAATTCCGGGTTGGCGCGGCGCGCCGGCTCCGCTATTTGTCTGATGGCTGGTCCCGTAGCTCAGCAGGATAGAGCATCAGATTCCTAATCTGAGGGTCACAGGTTCGAATCCTGTCGGGATCACCAACCCCGCCGTTGTGCGCGCCGGCACGCCCGGGCGGACAACGACGGTCCGTTCCGCTTGCCCCGTGGCGGAGATGGTTTCATGCGGCTCTTTGCGCTCGGTGGCTCGCGCGACCTCGGCTCGGCCGTCGCCCAGGCGCTCGGCGGGGCCCTTGACCCGCACGAGGAGCGCGATTTCGAGGATGGCGAGCACAAGGCGCGCACGCTCGTCGGCGTGCGCGGCGAGGACGTCTACGTGCTGCATGGCCTGGCCGGCGACGATGCGGCCTCGGCCAACGACCGGTTGGTGAAGCTGTTGTTCTTCCTGGCGGCCTGTCGCGAGAACGGCGCCCGGCAGGTGACGGCGATCGTCCCCTTTCTCGCCTATTCGCGCAAGGACCGGCAGACCAAGGCGCGCGACCCGGTGACGACGCGCTACGTCGCGGAGCTCTTCGAGGCGGTGGGCACGAGCCGGCTCGTCACGGTCGACGTGCACAATTTCGCCGCCTTCCAGAACGCGTTCCGCTGCGAGACCGTGCATCTCGACACGCGGCGGCTGTTCGCGCCGGTAATCGCGAGGATGGCCGGCGGCCGGCCGGTGACCGTCCTTTCGCCGGACGGCGGCGGCGTCAAGCGCGCGCAACTGCTCAAGGAGCGCCTCGAAGCCGACACCGACCTGAAGGTCGGCTTCGGCTTTCTCGAAAAGCGGCGCAGCCGCGGCGTCGTCTCGGGCGACCTGTTCGCCGGCGATGTCGCCGGCACCGCCGTATTCATCGTCGACGACATGATCTCCACCGGCGGCACCATGCTGCGCGCGGCGACCGCCTGCCGCGAGCGCGGGGCGACGGCGGTCCACGCGCTCGCCGCGCACGGCCTGTTTGCCGCCGGTGCCGATGCCCTGTTCGCCAGCGACGCCATCGACCGCATCGTCGTCACCGACTCGGTCGCGGCGGCGGCGCGCGCGCAGGCGCGCCACCCGGCGGCGCGCATCGACATCGTGTCGGTGGCGCCGTTGATCGGCGCGGCGATCGAGTGCCTTGCCGGCGGCGGCTCGATCAGCGACCTCCTGGGGATGGAAAGCTAGGGCCGCCGCTCAAGCCAGATACTGCCCGCCATTGGCCGACAGCGTCGAGCCGGTGATGAAGCCCGCCTCCTCGGAGGCGAGGAACACCACGCAGCGGGCGATCTCGGCGGCCTCGCCTAGGCGGCCGACCGGGATCTGGGCGACGATCTTGGCGCGTATGTCCTCGGCCACCGCCATCACCATTTCGGTGGCGATATAGCCCGGGCACACCGCGTTGACGGTGATGCCGGCCCGCGCGCCTTCCTGCGCCAGCGCCTTGGTGAAGCCGATGTCGCCGGCCTTGGCCGCCGAATAGTTGGCCTGGCCGGCCTGGCCCTTCTGGCCGTTGATCGAGGAGATGTTGATGACGCGGCCGAACTTGCGCTCGCGCATGCCGTTCCAGACATTGTGCGTCATGTTGAACAGGCCGGTCAGGTTGGTGTCGATCACCGCGCTCCACTGCTCGCGCGTCATGCGGTGGAACATGGCGTCGCGGGTGATGCCGGCATTGTTGACGAGCACGTCTACCGGACCGAGCTCGGCCTCGATCAGGCCGATGCCGTTCGCGCAGGCGTCATAGTCGGCCACCGACCATTTGTAGACCGGGATGCCGGTCTCGGCCTTGAACTTCGCCGCCGCCTCGTCATTGCCGGCATAGTTGGCCGCCACCCGGTAGCCGGCGTCCTCGAGCGCCACCGAGATCGCCGCGCCGATACCGCGCGACCCGCCGGTGACGAGCGCCACTCGTGCCATGGAAATCTCCTCCCATTATCGCAGTCGGCAGTCGGAAGCAGGCAGCCGGACCACAATGCCCGACTGCCGACTGCCCACCGCCGATTGCCTAGTACATCGCCTCGACGCACATCGCCACCCCCATGCCGCCGCCGATGCACAGCGTGGCGAGCCCCTTCTTGGCGCCGCGGCGCTTCATCTCGAACAGCAGCGTGTTGAGGATGCGCGCGCCCGAGGCGCCGATCGGGTGGCCGATGGCGATGGCGCCGCCATTGACGTTGACGATATCCGGGTTCCAGCCCATGTCCTTGTTGACGGCGCAGGCCTGGGCGGCGAAGGCTTCATTGGCCTCGACGAGGTCGAGGTCGTCGACCTTCCAGCCGGCCTTCTCAAGCGCCTTGCGCGAGGCCGGAATCGGCCCGGTGCCCATGATCTGCGGGTCGACGCCGGCCGTCGCCCACGAGACGATGCGCGCCAGCGGAAGGATGCCGCGTCGCGCGGCTTCCGATTCGCGCATCAGCACCGTGGCGCCGGCGCCGTCATTGATGCCGGATGCGTTGGCGGCCGTCACCGTGCCCTCCTTGTCGAAGGCGGGTCTCAGCTTGGCCACGGCGTCGAGGGTGGTGCCGTGGCGGATATATTCGTCGGCATCGACCATCGTTTCGCCCTTGCGCGTCTTGAGCGTGACAGGAACGATTTCGTCCCTGAAGCGGCCGGCCTTCTGTGCGGCTTCCGCCTTGTTCTGCGAGGCCACCGCGAAGGCGTCCTGCTCGTCGCGGGTGAGCTGCCACTGGCGGGCCACGTTCTCGGCCGTGACACCCATGTGGTAGCCGTAGAAGGCGTCGGTCAGGCCGTCCTTGATCATGGTGTCGATCAGCTTCATGTCGCCCATCTTGACGCCGCCGCGCAGGTGCTGGCAGTGCGGCGCCATCGACATCGACTCCTGGCCGCCGGCGACGATGATGTCGGCGTCGCCGGTGGCGATCTGCTGCATGCCGATCGCCACCGCCCGCAGGCCCGAGCCGCAGAACTGGTTGAGGCCCCAGGCGGTCGTCTCCTGCGGGATGCCGGCGGCCATCGCCGCCTGGCGGGCCGGGTTCTGGCCTTGGCCGGCCGACAGTATCTGGCCGAGGATCACCTCGTCGACCTCCCGTGCCTCGACGCCGGCCCGCTCCAGCGCACCCCTGATCGCCACCGCTCCGAGCGCATGCGCCGGCGTATCGGCGAAGGCGCCGTTGAATGAGCCGACCGGCGTGCGCGCCGCGCTGGCGATGACGACAGATCCGTTTCCGCTCATGGAAATCTCCTCCTGAAGCTCGGGGGTTGTCCCGCAGACTAAGCGCTGTTTCGCATCCGCACAATCAACTAGAACGGTCGGCAGCCTTAATCAATGCGGAAAAGCCGGGCCTTGATTTCGCGCAAGCGAAGCGACACGGAGCGCGCTGTCTCGTCATGGGAATTTTCGTCCAACCGTGCTAAAGGCGGCGCTCGATTGACGGCCGCCGCCGGCAGGGACTTGTCCGATGACCACCCACTATCTCAGCGCGCCACTGCCCCGCCACCGCACCGTCGCCGTCGATGTCGGCGGCGTCGTCGTCGGCGGTGTCGCCCCGATCGTCGTCCAGTCGATGACCAACACCGACACGGCCGACATTGACGCCACCGTGCGCCAGATCGCCGAGCTCGCCCGCGCCGGCTCCGAGATCGTGCGCGTCACCGTCGACCGCGACGAGGCCGCCGCCGCCGTGCCGCATATCCGCGACCGCCTGAGGAAACGGGGCGTCGGCGTGCCGCTGGTCGGCGACTTCCACTATGTCGGCCACAAGCTGCTCGCCGACCATCCGGCCTGCGCCGAGGCGCTCGACAAGTACCGCATCAATCCCGGCAATGTCGGCTTCCGCGACAAGAAGGATCGCCAGTTCGCCGCCATTGTCGAGACGGCGCTGCGCCATGCCAGGCCGGTGCGCATCGGCGTCAACTGGGGTTCGCTCGACCAGGCGCTGCTGACCAGGCTGATGGACGAGAACCAGCAGCGGCCCGAACCGCTATCGGCGCGGCAGGTGATGCGCGAGGCGGTCGTCCAGTCGGCGCTGCTTTCCGCGGCGCGCGCCGAGGAGATCGGCCTGCCGCGTTCCAAGATCATCCTCTCGGCCAAGGTTAGCCAGGTTCAGGACCTCATCGCCGTCAACACCGAACTGGCCGCTCGCAGCGACTACGCCATCCATCTCGGCCTGACCGAGGCCGGCATGGACACCAAGGGCGTGGTGGCCTCGGTCGCCGCCATGGGCGTGCTGCTGCAGCAGGGCATCGGCGACACCATCCGCATCTCGCTGACGCCGGAGCCGGGCGGCGACCGCACCCGCGAGGTCAGGGTCGCGCAGGAGCTCTTGCAGACCATGGGCTTCCGCTCGTTCGTGCCGATCGTCGCCGCCTGCCCCGGCTGCGGCCGCACCACCTCGACCGTGTTCCAGGAACTGGCCGCCGACATCCAGGCCCACATCCGCGAGCAGATGCCGGTCTGGCGCGAAAAATATCCCGGCGTCGAGGAGCTGAAGGTCGCGGTGATGGGCTGCATCGTCAACGGACCGGGCGAGTCCAAGCATGCCGACATCGGCATCTCGCTGCCCGGCACCGGCGAACAGCCCGCCGCCCCGGTCTTCATCGACGGCAGGAAGGCGGCGACCCTGCGCGGGCCGACCATCGCCGAGGACTTCAAGACCATGGTGCTCGACTATGTCGAGAGGCGCTACGGCCGCGCCGTCCGCAAGGCCGGCTGAACGCCCGCTTCATCCCGCCGAGCGCCAGCGCGAGGCGGACAGGATGATGCGACAAGACAATCGGACAGAGCCGAATTCTGGCGCTAGCCGTCGCGCGCGGCGTGGCGGGCAAGGCCCGACAGCGCCAGCACCACCGCCAGCAGCACGGCGAGCCCGGTGAAGATGGCGCCGAAGCCGGTCACTTCGCCGACGAAGCCGAGAAAGGTCGGTGCAAACAGCGCGCCCGAATAGCCCATGAAGGTGACCAGCGACAGGCCGATGCCGGGCGCCAGACCGGGAAGGTTGCCGGCGGCCGAGAACGCGATCGGCACCAGATTCGACAGGCCGATGCCGGCGATGGCGAAGCCGGCGATGACCAGCGCCGCGTTGCCGCCGAGGCCGGCGACGGCGAGCCCCGCCATCGCGGTGAGCGCGCAGGCGCGCATGGTGGCGACCGGGCCGAAGCGCTCGCGCACGCCGTCGCCCATGAAGCGCAGCAGCGCCATCGCCGCGGAAAAGGCGCCGAAGACGAAACCCGACTGCGTGATCGTGCCGTCCCGCTCGGCCCGCAGATAGAGCGCGCCCCAGTCGAGCACCGCCCCTTCCGGGATCATCGCCATGAGCGCCATGATGCCGATCAGCCACGGCAGCGGGGTGAGCGGCAGTGCCACCCTGCCCCGCGCGCCGGACTTGTCCGGCCCGTCGTCGAGCACCAACGGCCACGCCGCGACCACCAGCACCAGCGCCACACCGGTGACGATGAGCGCATGGTCGGGCACGCCTAAGCGCTCGATCAGCCAGCCGCCGGCGCCGGCGCCGACGAGCCCGCCGAGGCTCCAGAAGCCGTGGCAGGACGACATGATCGCCCGGCGCTGCGCCCTTTCCGCGGCGACGGCACTGGCGTTCATGGCGACATCCATGCCGCCGACCGCCGCGCCGAGGAAGACGACGGCCATCACCGCGGTGGCGATGTCGGGCACCAGCGTCACGGCGAGGATGGTGAAGGCCGCCGCCAGCGCGCTGGCGCGCAGCACCCGGCGCGAGCCCTCGCGCGCGACCATGGCGCCGACCGCCGGCATCGCCATCAGCGAGCCGACGCCGAAGGCGACGATCATCATGCCGAGCTGCGATTCGGACAGGCCGAGGCGGGCGGCGAACTCGGGAATCTTCGGCGCCCAGCTGCCGACGGTGAATCCGTTCATGAAGAACAGGAGCGATACGCCGATGCGGGCGCGCGGGAACCGAACCGCGCCGCCGATCCCTGCCGCAACCGCCTGATCCATGTCCACCCTCGCCCGCCGGAAGACGCCGCGCGGCGATTTAGAACGGATTTCCGCCCGCCTCAAACGGGTTTTCGGGTGCAACGATCACGATCGGTGACCGGCGGACATGTGTCCCCCATCACCCCGCATAGACCACCAGCAGGTCCTTGGCGTCGATCTGGTCGCCGGCCTTGACCAGCACTTCCGCGATCGTGCCGTCGCGTTCGGCGTGGATCGCCGTCTCCATCTTCATCGCCTCGATCGAGACCAGAACGTCGCCGGCCTTGACCGCCTGTCCGGCGGCAACCGCCAGTCCGGAGATGACGCCAGGCATCGGCGCGCCGACATGGGCCTCGTTGCCGGCCTCCGCCTTGCGCCGCTGGCGGCCGGCCGCCGCACCGTGCGCCCGGTCCGGCACCTTGACCCGGCGCGGCTGGCCGTTCAGCTCGTAGAACACCGTGACCATGCCGTCCTCGCGGGTCTCGCCGATGGCAAGGCAGCGGATGACGAGCGTCTTGCCCTGTTCGATGTCGACGAACACCTCCTGTTCGGCTTCGAGCCCGTAGAAATAGACCGGCGTCGGCAGCACGCTGACCGGCCCGTAGGTCTCGGCGGCCGCGGCGAAATCCGTGAACACCTTCGGGTACATCAGCCAGGAGGCGAATTCCCGCTCGCCGGCCTTGCGGCCGAGCTTGCCCTCCAGTTCCTTGCGCATGGCGCCGAGATCGGCTTGCGCCAGCAGCGCGCCCGGCCGCACCGTGTAGGACTTGTCGCCCTTCAGCGCCTTCTTCTGCAGGCCCCGCGGCCAGCCACCGGGCGGCTGGCCGAGATCGCCGCGCAGCATCGAGACGACCGAATCGGGAAAGGCGATATCCTTGTCCGGGTTCTCGACATCGGCGACGGTCAGTTCCTGGCTCACCATCATCAGCGCCATGTCGCCGACCACCTTCGACGACGGCGTCACCTTGACGATGTCGCCGAACATCAGGTTGGCGTCGTGATAGGCGCGCGCCACCTCGTGCCAGCGCGTCTCCAGCCCGAGCGAGCGCGCCTGCTCCTTGAGATTGGTGAACTGGCCGCCCGGCATCTCGTGCAGATAGACCTCCGAGGCCGGCCCCTTCAGATCGCTTTCGAAGGCGGCATACTGGTTTCGCACCGCCTCCCAGTAGAACGAGATGCGGCGGATCCACTCCGGATCGAGGCCGGGGTCGCGTTCCGAACCCTTGAGCGCCTCGACGATCGAGCCGAGGCAGGGCTGCGAGGTGTTGCCCGACAGCGCGTCCATCGCCGCGTCGACGGCGTCGACGCCGGCCTCCACCGCCGCCAGCACGGTCGCCGCCGCGATGCCCGAAGTGTCGTGCGTGTGGAAGTGGATGGGCAAATCGGTCGCCTGCCTGAGCGCCCGGAACAGCACCCGCGCGCCGGTCGGCTTGAGCAGGCCGGCCATGTCCTTGATAGCGATGATGTGGGCGCCGGCCCGCTCCAGTTCCCGCGTCAGCCCGACATAGTAATCGAGGCCGTATTTCGGCCGGGCCGGGTCGAGGATGTCGCCGGTATAGCAGATCGCCGCCTCGCACAGCCTGCCCGTCTCGCGCACCGCGTCCATGGCGACGCGCATGTTCTCGACCCAGTTGAGGCAGTCGAAGACGCGGAACAGGTCGATGCCGCCTTCCGCCGCCTGATGCACGAAATGGCGCACGACGTTGTCGGGATAGTTGGTGTAGCCGACGCCGTTGGCGCCTCTGAGCAGCATCTGCAGCAGGATGTTGGGCGCGGCCTCGCGCACCCTGGCGAGCCGCTCCCACGGGTCCTCGGTGAGGAAGCGCATGGCGACGTCGAAGGTCGCGCCGCCCCAGCATTCGAGCGACAGCAGCCGCGGCAGGGCGCGGGCATAGGTGCCGGCGATGCGCGCGATGTCAAAGGTGCGCATGCGGGTGGCCAGCAGCGACTGGTGGCCGTCGCGCATGGTGGTGTCGGTGACCAGCACCGGCACCTGTTCGCGGATCCAGCGGGCGAATTTCTCCGGCCCCAGTTGGTCAAGCTTCTGCTTGCTGCCTGACGGCGGCGCGGCATCGATCCACGGCACCACCGGCGGCGCGGCATCGGCCTTGGGCCGCGCCCGGCCGCGCGCCTCCGGATGGCCGTTGACGGTCACGTCGGCCAGATAGGTGAGCAGCTTGGTCGCCCTGTCGCGCCGCCTGACCTGGGCGAACAGCTCCGGCGTCGTGTCGATGAAGCGCGTGCTGTAGCTGCCGTCGCGGAAGCGGGGGTGACCGATGATTGCTTCAAGAAAGGTGAGGTTGGTCGCCACCCCGCGGATGCGGAACTCGCGCAGCGCGCGGTCCATGCGGGCGATCGCCTCGTCCGGCGTCGGCGCCCAGGCGGTGACCTTTTCGAGCAGAGGGTCGTAGAAGCGGGTGATCACCGCGCCCGAATAGGCGGTGCCGCCGTCAAGTCGGATGCCGAAGCCGGTGGCGCCGCGATAGGCGGTGATGCGGCCGTAGTCGGGGATGAAGTTCTGTTCGGGGTCTTCCGTGGTGATGCGGCATTGCAGCGCATGGCCGTTGAGCCGGATGTTGGCCTGGACCGGCACGCCGGATTCCGGCGTGCCGATCGCCTTGCCCTCGGCGATGTGGATCTGCGCCTTGACGATATCGATGCCGGTCACCTCTTCGGTGACCGTGTGCTCGACCTGGATGCGCGGGTTGACCTCGATGAAGTAGAAGGCGCCGGTGTCGGCGTCCATCAGGAATTCCACCGTGCCGGCGCCGACATAGGAAGTCGCCCGCGCGATTTTCAGCGCATGGCCGCACAGCTCCTCGCGCCGGTCCGCCGAAAGGTAGGGCGCCGGCGCCCGCTCGACGACCTTCTGGTTGCGTCGCTGGATCGAACAGTCGCGCTCGAACAGGTG
The DNA here is from genome assembly GCA_016861165.1 of Alphaproteobacteria bacterium. Classification (GTDB taxonomy): domain Bacteria; phylum Pseudomonadota; class Alphaproteobacteria; order Rhizobiales; family Rhizobiaceae; genus BOKV01. The sequence goes on from BOKV01000002.1 coordinate 53,800, forward strand.
CACGACATTGCCGTGCGCGTCGCCCAGCACCTGCACCTCGACGTGGCGCGCCCGCTCGATGAGCTTTTCGAGATAGACTTCGTCCTTGCCGAAGGCGGCCTTCGCCTCGCGCCGCGCCTCGGTCACCTCGCGGGCGATGTCGCCCTGGACGCCGATCGCCCGCATGCCGCGGCCGCCGCCGCCCCATGAGGCCTTGAGCATGACGGGGAAGCCGATTTCGGCCGCCATCCGCCTGACCTCGGCGAGGTCGTCCGGCAGCGGCCCCGTCGCCGGAACGACCGGCACGCCGACCTCCAGCGCCAGATTGCGCGCCGCCACCTTGTTGCCGAGCCGGCGCATGGTTTCGGGGCCGGGACCGATGAAGGTGAGGCCGGCCTCGGCGCAGGCCTCGGCGAATTCGGGGCTTTCCGACAGCAGGCCGTAGCCCGGGTGGATGGCGTCGGCGCCGGAGAGCCGGGCGACGCGGATGATCTCGGGGATCGACAGATAGGCCTCGATCGGTCCCATGTCGCGATCGAGATGCGGGCCACGACCGACCTGATAGGACTCGTCCGCCTTGAACCGGTGCAGCGAATACTTGTCCTCCTCGGCCCAGATCGCCACCGTCTGCATGCCGAGCTCGTTGGCCGCGCGGAATACGCGGATGGCGATCTCCGAGCGGTTGGCGACGAGCAGCTTGCGGATGGCTGGCATGGCGGAAGCGGTCCGTGGCGACGGCGATTTTGCACCGCAACATCTATCGCGTGAAGCGCCGGCGAATGCAAGCTGGGCGCGGCCCGCGGGCCGCTCGCGGGCGGTCGGGGCAGCCTCGGGCCGGCCGCTGGATTATTGCCAACGCGTCCACTATGGTGCGGGTCGGGAAGAACGGCCTCGGGATGCTGAAATGTCCTCGAAAAACCAGCCGATTGTCATAAAGAAATATGCCAACCGCCGGCTCTACAATACCGGCTCCAGCACCTATGTGACGCTCGAGGATCTGGCGGTCATGGTCAAGGCCGGCGACGAGTTCGTCGTCCAGGATGCCAAGACCGGAGAGGACATCACCCGCTCGGTGCTGGCACAGATCATCTTCGATCAGGAGGCCAAGGAGGGTCAGAGCCTGCTGCCGATCGCCTTCCTGCGTCAGCTCATCCGCTTCTACGGCGATTCCATGCAGGTGATGATCCCGAGCTATCTCGAACACTCCATGAACTCCTTCGCGCGCGAACAGGAGAAGCTGCGCGAGCAGATGAGCAAGGCCTTCGGCGGCATGGGTCAGTTCGGCATGGGCAACATGGAGGATCAGGTCCGCCGCAACATGGAGCTGTTCCAGAAGGCGATGAGCATGTTCATGCCGTTCGGACAGCCCCCCGCCGGCAACGCCGCCAGGGCCGAGCCGTCGCCGGCCTCCGACACCGACATCAAGGCGCTGAAGGAACAGCTCGCCGAACTGCAGAAGAAGCTCGACAAGCTGTAGGGGCTATCCCGCCGCCCGCAGCGCGCCTGCCGGCCCGGTTCGGGCGACCCGCCATGAGGGCTGCGTCGTCGCCGTGCCGAACAGATGGCCCTGCAGGTAGTCGACGCCCCATTCGGCCAGCAGCCGCGCCGTCGCCTTGTCCTCGATCCACTCGACCACGATGCGGGCGCCGAACGCGCCGGCGATCGCCAGCAGGCTCTTGACGAAGACCTGGTTGGCACGGTCCTCGGCGATGCCGCCGGCGAAGCTGCCGTCGATCTTGATGATGTCGACCGGCAGCGCCTTGAGGTTGGCGAACGAGGTGAAGCCGGCGCCGAAATCGTCGACGGCGACGCGGCAGCCGAGGCTGTGCACGATGGCAACGAACTTGGCCGCCTCGGCGAGGTCACCGGCCGCGTGCGACTCGGTGATCTCGACGATGAGCCGACCGCCGGCGCCGGGGATCGCGTTCAGCCCGCTCGCCAGCTTCGACAGCCAGAACGGGTCCTGCGCCGTCTCGTTGGAGACGTTGAGCGACAGGCTGATGCGTGGATGCTGCGCCAGCGTCTTCAATGTCAGCTCGAGGGCGACATGGTCGACGGCGCCGATGAAGCCCAGCTTGTGGGCCACCGAGACGATGCTGGCGCCGCTTCGGGCGAGGTCGGTTTCACCCGCCATGCGCACCAGACATTCGTGGAAGGCGATCGCGCCGCTCGCCGCCTCCACCACCGGCTGGAAGGCCAGCGTGATGGCGCCTGTCCGGCACGCATCGGCCACCCGCGCGGCAAAGGCCGCTTCCTCCGCCTTGGCCGCGCGCGCCACGGCGTCGGGCTCATGCACATGGATGCGGTAGCCGTTCTCGCGGCGCGCCGTCTTGCAGGCGGCGCTCGCCACCGATACCGCCTCGCGCACGGAAGCGGCATGGCGCGGCAGCAGGCAGGCGCCGACCGAGGCGCTGACGGTCACCGGGCCGGCCTCGGTCTCGACCATCCCGCCCTGCAGCGTGTCGAGGAAGCGGCGCGCCGCCGTGTGCATTTCCGGCCCCGAGCATTGGCGCAGGATGACGCCGAACTTGGCGCCGGAAAAGCGCGCCACCAGATCGTCGCCGCGCGCCTTGGCGGCGATGCGCTCGCCCGCCTTGCGGATGAGTTCGTCGCCGGCAGAAAAGCCGAGGAAGTCGTTGATGATGTCGATACGGTCGAGCCCGATGATGATCAGCGCCGCCTGCTCGTCATGCTCGTTGCAGGCCTTGAGCACCTCGCCGAGCTTCATTTCCAGAAAGCGGCGGTTGGCGATGCCGGTCAGATCGTCGAAGTCGGACTTGCGCCTGAGTTCCTCCTCGCGCTTGCGCCGCTCGGAGATGACCCGCACCACGCCTTCCGCCATTGCCGGCCGGCCGTTCTCTCCGGCCTCCCACACGCCCGTGTCCTCCAGCCAGACCGCTTCGCGCGAGGCGACATGCTGGGCGGCGATGGCGTAGACGCACTGGTAGCGGACGAGCCCTCCGGCGGGCGCGGCCTGGGCCGCCGACAGCACCTCGCCGAAGCGGCTGCGGCTGCCCTCGGCCTGGATGAGCTTCTCGAATTCGCGTCCGCTTTCGTAGGCGAGGCCGGGCGCAAGGCCGATCAGTCCGGCGAAGTTGCCGCTCCACTCGATGTGGTCGGTCGCGATGTTCCAGCGGTAGCCGGCCTGGCCGGTCAGTGCCAGCAGCCCCGTCTCGCGCCGGCGCCGGGCCGTCTCGCATTCCATCTGCCGCGCTCCCCTCGTTGTTGCGGCGCGACCATGAACGAAGTTGGTTAAGAAGACGGTAACCGCTGCCGCTAGCAGCCGGCGGCGAAGCCGTCCTTGCGCGGGTCGGAACCGCCGCAGATGACGCCCCGCTCGTGGTCGATGCGGATGATCTGGCCGCCGCCATGCGGGCCGCCGGGACGGACGTCGAAACCGCGCGCGGCCAGTTCGGCCACGACCTCGCTGGCAATGCCCGATTCGGCGAGCAGCGCGCCGTCGGCGTCCCAGAAGATGCGCGGATGGTCGAGCGCTTCCTGCGCGTCCATGCCGTAGTCGAGCAGGTTGACCAGAACATGCACCTGCCCGAGCGGCTGGTAGGAGCCGCCCATCACCCCGAAGCCAATCGCCGGCCGGTCGCCATCCATGGCGATGGCCGGGATGATGGTGTGCAGTGGCCGCTTGCCCGCGTCGATGGCGTTCGGGTGGCTGGCGTCGACGACGAAGCAGGCGCCGCGGTTCTGCAGCGCGATGCCGGTGCGGTCGGTGACGATGCCCGAGCCAAAGCCCCAGTAGACCGAGTTGATGAAGGAGACCAGTCTCAGGTCGCGGTCAACGACCGTCAGGTAGATGGTGTCGGAGCCCGTCATCGGCGGCACGACGATGCGGCCGTTGCGCCGTTCGGGATCGAACTGCCGCGCCAGCCTGTCGGTGAAGGCGGGCGCCAGCAGCGCCTCGGTCGACACTGGCATGGTCGCCGGATCGGCGAGCCAGGCATTGCGCACCGCGTAGGCCAGCCGGGCAAGCTCGATCTCGCGGAAATGGCGCTCGGCCGACCATGCGTCATCGCCGAGCCCGACCCGCGCGACCAGGTTGAGCAGCATCAGCGCGGTGATGCCCTGCCCGCTCGGCGGGATCTCGCAGATGTCGAGGCCGCGATAGCGGGTGCGGATCGGCTCCACCCATTCGGCGCTTGCCGCCGCGAGATCCGCCTCCGACAGGAAGCCGCCCTTGGCCTGAACGGTCGCGGCGATGTCGGCGGCGACCGGCCCCTTGTAGAAGGCATCGGCGCCATTGCGGGCGATCGCCTCCAGCACGCCGGCGAGCGCCGGAGCCGTCATCACCTCGCCCACGGCCGGTGCATGGCCGTCGCGCAGATAGTGCTTGCGTGCGCCGGCGTCGGCCCTGAGCTTGGCTTCGAGCCCTTTCCAGTCGCGGCCGACCCGCGGCGCCACCGCGAAGCCCTCGCGGCCGTAGCGCACCGCGTCGGCAAACAGCCGCGCGAAATCCATTCGGCCGAAGCGGGCATGCAGCGTCTCCCACGCCCTGACCGCGCCGGGCACGGTGACTGAATGGGGCGAGTGCGGCGCGATCTCGGCAAAGCCGTTGTCGACGTACCAGCCGAGGCGGGCGGCGGCCGGCGCCCTGCCCGAGCCGTTGAGCCCGTACAGCCGGCCGTCCGGCTCGCACAGCATGACGAAGCAGTCGCCGCCGATGCCGGTCATGTGCGGCTCGACCACGCACAGCGTCGCCGAGGCAGCGATCGCCGCGTCGACGGCATTGCCGCCCTCGCGCAGCACGGCCAGCGCCGTGGCGGTCGCCAGCGGGTGCGATGTCGCTGCCATCGCGCTGGTGGCATGGACCGGCGAGCGGCCGGGCCGGTCGAAGGAACGCATCTGGCACTGCCCGTTTCGGTTCGCCGTTTCTTCTTGCGACAGTTCCGCCGATCGGGCAAGCAGGCGGCCGCTGCAAGCCGTCCGAGGGAGGTACCCGATGGCCAGACTGTCCCTGTCGCGAGCCAACCGCGTCGTCTCGCTCATCTTTGCCGAGGCGAGGACGCGCGGCCTCAAGCCGCTTGCCGTCGTGGTGCTCGACACCGGCGGCTCGGTCAAGACTGCCCAGACCCAGGACGGCGTGCCGTTCGGCCGCTTCGAGGTCGCCGCCGGCAAGGCGCGCGGCGCGCTGTTCACGGGTTCGGCCTCGCGCACGCTGCACGCCATGGCCGGCGAGCGTCCGCATTTCCTGCAAGGGGTGGCGAGCGTGCTGGCCGGTGGCATCGTGCCGGTGCCGGGCGGGGTCACCATCCGGTCGCCGAGCGGCCAAGTCCTCGGCGCCGTCGGCGTGTCCGGCGATACGTCCGACAATGACGAGGCCGCCGCCGCGGCCGCCATCGCCCGTGCCGGCCTCGTCGCCGGCAGCGTTGGTTAGGCGCGGGCCTGTCCGCCAATCCCTTGGGCAGCCAGCGTCTGGCGCAGGCGCGGGACCGCGAAGTCCAGAAAACGGCGCATCTTCAGCGGCATCTGGCCTCTGGCGACATGCACCACGTGTACCGGGGACGGCGGCAGTTCGAAATCCTGAAGAACGATCTCAAGCAGTCCGCTTTCGACAGCGGTTGCGACCTGATAGTGCAGCAATCGCGTGACCCCGGTACCCAATATGGCGGCCTCGACGGCGGCTTCCGCCGTCGTTACCGACAGCCGTGGCCGGATGGCGATGTTGGCGGCCTCGGATGCCCGGGATGCCCGGGGTGGTTGTGACAATCGGTATCGCCAGACCGGCGACAGCCCCGGAAAGTCGAAGGAAACACATGGCATCCCGAGCAGATCGTCGGGTGTCGCGGGGCGACCGTGGCGGGCAATGCATGCCGGGCTGGCGCAGGTGACGGTGCGCATCACGCCGATGCGGGTCGCCACCATGGCACCATCCGGAAGTTCGCCGATGCGCACGGCCATGTCCACGTGGTCCTCCACCAGGTGGAGGTTGCGATCGGCCAGGATCAGGCGGACGTTGATTTCGGGAAGCGCGGCCAGAAACGCGCTCACGACGGGCAGCACATGCAGCCGGCCGAACATGATCGGCGTCGTCAGTATCAATTCGCCTCGTGGCATCGTGAATTCGTTGGCGGCTTCTTGCTCGGCCTCCTCCACCTGATCGAGGATGCGGCGCGCCGCCGCGACATAGGTCGCGCCGGCGTCTGTCAAGGCGATCCTTCTGGTCGTGCGCGTGAGCAGGCGTGCGCCGAGATGCGCTTCGAGGTCCGAAATCTTGCGGCTGAGCGTCGCCAGCGGCACGCGCAAATCCCGGCTGGCCGCCGAGAAACTGCCCTTCCCGACCACCGCGACCAGCATCGACATGGCTTCGAGTCGATCCATGGACCTTCCATCTGGCGGAACAATCATTTTCAGAAATACATGATTATCCCTTTGCTTGGAATGAGGCACCTTGTTCCGGACGAGCCGATCAGGCGGCTCCAGGACGAAAGGAATGGCCCATGTCCCGAATGAATGTTCCGACCCTCGATGCCGTGCCGGAAGGCTCGCGCGGCGTACTCGACGCCATTGGCAAGACGCTCGGCGCGGTGCCGAACCTGTTCCGGCTCATTGCCATCAGTCCGGCGGCACTCGCCGGCTTTGCCGCCTTGAACGGCGCGCTCGGCAAGACGCTCGACACCAAGACCCGCGAGCGCATCGCGCTCGCGGTCGCCCAGGTCAACGGCTGCGACTACTGCCTGTCGGCTCACACCTATCTCGGTCTCAACCTGGCAAAGCTCAGCGCCGAGGAGATCGAACTCGCCCGCAAGGGAGCCTCGCGCGACGTCAAGGCCGACGTGGCGGTTCGTTTTGCGGCGCGGGTGGCCCGCGAGCGCGGCCACGTCAGCGACGCCGACATCACGGCCGTTCGTCGCGCCGGCTTCAGCGAGGCGCACATAGTCGAGATCGTCGCCCTGGTCGCCGAGAACACGTTCACCAACTACCTGAACGAGGTCGCCAGGACCGAGATCGACTTCCCGGTCGTGCGAGCCGCCGAGGCAGCGTGACATTGACGGGCCGAGGTCGCACTCGGCCCGTTTCGCTCACGGAAGGAAAACGGACATGCCCTACGGGTTCCTCGACATAGCGGTGACGCCAAGCGTGCGCGCCATCCAAGCCAGAATGGGTGTCGACGGCATCTGGCGGGACTTCACGGCGGACCGGAAGTCTGACCGATTCACCCGGGCGGAGGCGGGCTTCATAGCCGACCGCGACAGCTTCTATCTGGCGACGGTTTCAGAAACAGGCTGGCCCTATGTGCAGCACCGTGGCGGGCCGCGGGGGTTCCTCAAGCTCATCGATGACCGGACCCTCGCCTTTGCCGACTACCGCGGTAACCGACAGTATGTCAGCGCGGGCAACCTTGCAGCCAACGGGCGGGCATGCCTCATCCTGGTGGACTATCGCCGTCGCGCCCGGCTCAAGATCTATGCGCTTGTCGAAACGCTCGGCCTAGCCGACGAGCCTGAACTGGCCGCGCAGGTCGTCGGGCCGACCCGGCAGGCGAGGACCGAGCGCATCTTCAGGCTTCGCCTGATGGCGTTCGATTGGAACTGCCCGCAACATATCGTGCCCCGCTTCAGCGATGAAGAGGTCGCCGAAATGCTTCGTCCGTTTCGCCACCGCGTGGCCGTTCTCGAGGCCGAAAACGCTGCGCTTCGCGCGCGCCTTGCCGGGGATCGCGGCTGACGCAACTTGCCCTTTCAGGGGGCAGACGCGATGCCTGAACGCGACCCGCAGGGGCAAATCGCCACCAGCAAGCGCCGCATTTGGGTTCAATGGGAGCCGCCGACGCTCACGTCGCGGGTGGCCGAACGGATCGACACGGCAAAGCCGGCGACCACATCGAGGAAGGTAATCGCCATCAGCACGAAGAAAACCGAATGGGCCGCCGCGCTGACCAGCAGGAATTCGACCAGATAGGCGACGAAGACGAAGGTCGACAGCAGATGATCGATGATGGTGTGGTTGGAGATGCGCGTCGCCTTGAGGATCTCGAAGAACAGCAGGAACAGGCCGAGGACGATCATCAGGTCGCCGAGATTCATCGACCAGGTGGCGCCCGATATCATGCCGAGTTCCATCACAACCGTCTCCCACGGGTCCTCCGATTCGGTCGCCACCAGCCGCAGCGCGACCAGGTTGTAGGCGATGAACGGGACGATGAGCAGGGGAACGTTGGTCAGTGCGCGCATGGTCTTGCTGCCGGTCTGCCACCTCTGTTGATCATGCTTGGCCATCGATTATGGCAAGAATGGCGTCCTGTCCATCCCGTCCGCCACCTGTGAGCCGCCACACCCGCCCAAAGCAAAGGGCCGGCGCAGACGCCGGCCCTGGCAACAACCGATCGCGCGGGTAGCGGCCGGTCAAACCGACTGCTTGGGCTCGAGGACTTGGCGCCCGCGATACATGCCGGTCTTCAGGTCGATATGGTGCGGGCGGCGCAGTTCGCCCGAATCCTTGTCCTCGACATAGGCCGGCTGCTTCAGCGCGTCGGCCGAACGGCGCATGCCGCGCTTGGACGGCGTCGTCTTTCGCTTCGGTACAGCCATGATGCTACTCCAGATCGTCGTGATGCGTTCCGGCTGCCGGCGTTCGCCCGGCGCGGAAATGGCGCGGCCGGCCTCGTTGGGCCGGCGTTCAGGCGCTGGCATATACAGGCTCGCGCCGGCTTTGACCAGTGCGTGCGGCGCTTTTTCGCGGACCCGCCGGCGTCCGCTCATTACCGCACGCAGCCGACATAGCCGCCCGCCTTGGCTGCCCGCGCCTCGATGGTGCGCGCCAGTCGCTGCAGCCCGCTCGATGGCCTGGCCGGATCGCGCGCGATCGGGTTGGGCAGGGTGACGGCAAGCAGCGCCGCCTGACGCGGCGTAAGCTGCGCCGCCGGCCGCCCGAAATAGCGCTGCGCGGCCGCCTCGGCACCGAACACGCCTTCGTCCCATTCGGCGATGTTGAGATAGACCTCCATCAGCCGCTTCTTGGTCATGATCTGGTCGAGGAAAAGCGCCAGCGGGATTTCGGCGGCCTTGCGCACGAATGAGCGGCCGCTCCACAGGAACAGGTTCTTGGCCGTCTGCATGGGAATGGTGCTGGCGCCGCGCGGGCGTTCGCCTTCGAGAGCATCGCTGATGACGGCGTTGAGTTCGCCCCAGTCGACGCCGCGATGCGAACAGAACTGGCCGTCCTCGGACATGATGACGGAGTGGACCAGCACCGGCGCGATCTGTTCGATCGGCACCCAGCGCCGGTCGACGCTCTGGCCGGTCAGCCAGCGTGCGAGCATCGGTGTCGACACGGGCTGCACCGGCGGCAGCGAATAGACGATGGCGAGCGTCACCGGAACCAGGCCGGCGAGGACGACGGCGACAACGAGATTGCGCAGTGACAGGAAACGGCGCAGCCGCCGGCGAAGCGACGGGCGCGGCCGCGGGTCGGGCCTGACCCGCGGCGCGCTGGCGCCTCGCTTGCCGCTGGCGGCTGTGCTGTGCCTGGTCGCCACTGGCCACCGTCATGCTGGTTCGGATTGGCCCTGCCATTACCATAGCGGCGATGCCGGTCAAATCCGACCGCGCGAGCGCAGTGCTGTCTGGTGCCGTCGCGGCGGCTTGACCTGCGCCGCCGCCAGTGCCAAGCCGGCGCCGGAAGCGAGGATGGCGACAGGCGAATGGATCGGGCAGCGCGCGACTTCACGGCACGACTTGAGCAGCGGGCCGGCGAGACCGTCGCCATGCTCGAGCGGCTCGTTTCCGGCCAGTTGCAGGCCGGCGAGACGGCACGGCCGCCCCGCCTCGTCGCCGCCATGCGCCATGGCGTCCTCAACGGCGGCAAGCGCCTGCGACCGTTCCTGCTGATCGAGACCGCCGCCCTGTTCGGGGCCGATGGCGAAGGCCCGATGCGTGCCGCCTGCGCGCTCGAATGCGTCCACTGCTACTCGCTCATTCACGACGACCTGCCGGCCATGGACGACGACGACCTGCGCCGCGGCCAGCCAACGGTGCACCGTGCCTTCGACGAGGCGACCGCCATCCTCGCCGGCGACGCGCTGCTGACGCTCGCCTTCGACATTCTCGCCGACGCCGCCACCGATCGCGACCCCGCCGTGCGCTGCGAACTCGTGCTATCGCTCGCCCGCGCCGCCGGTCTCGGCGGCATGGCCGGCGGCCAGATGCTCGACCTCGCCGCCGAGGGCCGGAGGATGGACGAGGCCGAGATCGTCACCATGCAGGCGATGAAGACCGGCGCGCTGCTGCGCCATGCCTGCGAGGCCGGCGCCGTCCTCGGCGGCGCCGACGCCGGCGAGCGAGCCGCCTTCGCCCGGTTCGGCGTGGCCATCGGCCGGGCCTTCCAGCTCGCCGACGACATCCTCGACGTGACCGCCACGCCGACGGCGCTTGGCAAGCGGACCGCCAAGGACAGGGACCGCGGCAAGGCGACGCTGGTCGCACTCCACGGGCTCGACCGCTCGCGCCGGATCGCCCGCGACCTGCTGGCCGAGGCGCTCGCCATCCTGGAGCCCTTTGGCGAGCGCGCTTTCTGGCTGGGTGAGGCGGCGCGCTTCGTCGTCGGCCGCGACCACTGACGCCGGCTCATCGCCGGATCGGTGACGGTCCGCCGGCGCCGCAGGCAAGAACGTCGCCGCGGTCCCGGTCGGCAGGGAAGGATTTTTTCCGGCGCTGATGAAATTCACCAAGCCGTTCCAGCGATTCGCCGGGCAGGCCGCCTATCTTGGAATGGCGTTTCAACGAGGGTGGATTTCCATGCCCGCCGCGGCCGACCAGCTCTCCGTTTTCCCGGTCTTCCTCAAGGTCGAAGGCCGCACCGCCGTGGTGGTCGGCGATGGCGAGGAGGCGCTGGCCAAGGCCCGCCTGCTCAAGGAAAGCCGCATCGCCGTCCGTCTCGTCGCGCCGCTGCCCAGCCGGGCGCTCGGCGCCTTCGTCATCCAGGCCGATCTCGACCATGTCGCCGCGCCGTTTGCCCCCTCGATGCTGGACGGCGCGGTGATGGTGTTTGCGGCGACCGGTGATGCCGAGGCCGACGCTCGCGTTGTCGCCGCGGCGCGTTCCCGCGCCATTCCGGCCAATGCGGTCGACCGGCCGCAGCTTTGCGACTTCTACACGCCGGCGCTGGTCAACCGCGCTCCCGTCGCCGTCGCCATCGGTTCGGAGGGTGCCGGGCCGGTGCTGACGCAGATCATCCGTGCCCGGATCGAGGCGCTGCTGCCACGTTCGACCGGCCCGCTGGCGCGGCTGGCGGCCGGCTACCGGCGCGTCGTCGAGCGGCTGGTAGCGCGCGGCGCCCCGCGCCGCCGGTTCTGGCACGCCTTCTTCGAGGGCGAGGTCGCCCGCTGCCTCGACGAGGGCCGGCCGGCCGATGCCCGGCGCGAGGCGACGCGGCTGCTCAAGGCGCAAGCCGCCAGCAGCGCCCGCGTCTCGCTGATCGGGGCAGGGCCGGGCGCCGGCGACCTCCTGACGCTGCGCGGCCAGCGCGCGCTGCTGATGGCCGATGTCATCATCCACGACCCGCGGGTCGGCAAGGCGATCGTCGGCCTCGGCCGGCGCGACGCCCGCCGTTTTTCCGCCGACCTGTCGCAGGCCGTCGACCGCGCCATCGCCACGGTCCGTGCCGGCCGGCAGGTGGCGCTGCTGGTGCCGGGCGACGGCGCCAGCCTCGACGCGCCGGCCGCCGCCCTCACCGCCGCCGGGATCGGCTTCGAGACCGTTCCCGGTGTCGCCGCCGCCACGACCGGCTCCCGTTCGAACCCCGCCCTTGCCGCCGCCTAGGAGTCCTCCCATGAAGCTCATCACCGCCAACCGCCTGTTCGACGGCGCTGTCGTCTTCCTCGCCGCCGAAGGCTGGGTCGCCGACATCGCCCGCGCCGCCGTGCTCAATGCCGCCGACGCCATCGAGGCGGGGCTCGCCGCCGCCACCCGCGCCGTCGCCGACCGCCATGTCGTCGACGTCAACGTCATCGAGGTGACGCTGGATGCCGCCGGCCTGCCGGTGCCTGTCAGGCTGCGCGAGCGCATCCGCGCCTTCGGCCCGACGGTGCCCTTCGGCGAGGCCGCCCGCGAGCGGCTGGCCGCCTGAGCGCCGGCAGGAGGGCGTCGCCCGCATGTACCGCTACGACGAATTCGACCGCGACTTCGTTGCCGCCCGCGTCGCCCAGTTCCGCGACCAGGTGGCGCGCCGGCTCGCCGGCGAACTGAGCGAGGACGAATTCAAGCCGCTCCGGCTGATGAACGGCGTCTACCTGCAACTGCATGCCTACATGCTGCGCGTCGCCATCCCCTACGGCACGCTGAACGCGCGCCAGATGCGCATGCTCGGCCACATCGCCGAGACCTATGACAAGGGCTACGGCCATTTCACCACCCGCCAGAACATCCAGTTCAACTGGCCGCGGCTGGTCGACATCCCCGACATTCTGGCGGAACTGGCGAGCGTCGAGATGCATGCCATCCAGACCTCGGGCAACTGCATCCGCAACGTCACCACCGACCAGTTCGCCGGGGTCGCCCGCGACGAGATCGCCGATCCGCGCGTCTATGCCGAGATCCTGCGTCAGTGGTCGACCATACACCCGGAATTCGTCTTCCTGCCGCGCAAGTTCAAGATCGCCATCACCGGCGCCGCCCACGACCGCGCCGCCATCCAGGTCCACGACATCGGCCTGCAGGTGAAGCGCGACGATGCCGGCCGGATTGGCTTTGCCGTCTATGTCGGCGGCGGCCAGGGACGCACCCCGATGATCGCCAAGCTGGTGCGCGACTTCCTGCCCGAAGAAGACCTGATCGCCTATACGGAAGCGATCCTGCGCGTCTACAACCTCTACGGACGTCGCGACAACAAGTACAAGGCGCGCATCAAGATCCTCGTCCACGAGACGGGAATCGACGAGCTGAGGAAGGACATCGAGGCCGAGTTCGCCCGCATCCGCGACGGCGCGCTGCGCCTGCCCAGGGCCGATATCGACGCCATCAACGCCTATTTCGCGCCGCCCGCCTGGACCGATCTGCCCGACGACAGCGCCGAACTGGCCGCCGCGCGCCGCGCCGACGCCGGCTTCGACCGCTGGGTCGCCAACAACGTCGCCGCCCACAAGGCGCCAGGCCACGCCATCGTCACCATTTCGCTAAAGCCCATCGGTGGCCCGCCGGGCGACGCCACCGCCGGCCAGATGGCGGCGATCGCCGATCTGGCCGAACGCTACAGCCACGACGAACTGCGCATCAGCCACGAGCAGAACGTCATCCTGCCGCATGTCGAGAAGCGCCATCTGAAGGCTGTCTACGAGGCGCTGAAGGCGACCGATCTCGCCGCGGCCAATGCCGGGCTGATCACCGACATCATCGCCTGCCCGGGTCTCGACTACTGCGCGCTCGCCAACGCCCGCTCGATTCCGATCGCCCAGCGCCTGTCGGAGCGCTTCGCCGACCCTGCCCGCGAGGAGGAGATCGGCGAACTGAAGATCAAGATTTCGGGCTGCATCAACGCCTGCGGCCACCACCATGTCGGCCACATCGGCATTCTCGGCGTCGACCGCAAGGGCGAGGAGTTCTACCAGATCACGCTGGGCGGCTCGGCCGACGAGCGCACCTCGATCGGCGAGATCGTCGGTCCGGGCTTTTCGACCGGCGACGTGGTCGGCGCGGTCGAGAAGATCGTCGACACCTATCTGGCCGTGCGCCATTCGCGCGACGAGGATTTCCTGGCGACCTATCGCCGCGTCGGCCAGCGGCCGTTCAAGGAGGCGCTCTATGGCTGACACCTTTGCCGTCGACGCGCCGGCCGCCGAGGCAGGCTTCGACGCGGCGGCGGTCGCCGAACTCAACCGCCGCTTCGAAGGCGCCGGTACGCGCCGGCTGATCGAGACGATGCTCGCCGAGCAGGCTGGCAGGCGCGTCGCACTGGTCTCCTCCTTCGGTGCCAATTCGGTGGTGCTGCTGCATCTCGTTGCCGGCATCGACCCCTCGCTGCCGGTGCTGTTCATCGACACCGGCAAGCTGTTCGCCGATACCAACCCCTATCGCGAGGAGCTCACGCGCCGGCTTGGACTGACCGATGTGCGCGTCGTCGGCCCCGACCCCGACGCCACCGCCAGGCGCGACCCGCACGGGGCGCTGTGGATCACCGACAAGAATGCCTGCTGCGCCATGCGCAAGGTCGAACCGCTGGCCGCCGCGCTGGCCGGCTTCGACGTCTGGTTGTCCGGCCGCAAGCGCTACCAGGGCGGCAGCCGCGCCGACCTGCCACTGTTCGAGGTCGACGGGCGGCGACTGAAGGTCAACCCGCTTGCCGCCTGGACCGCCGGCGACATCGACGTCTACCGCAACGCCTTCTCGCTGCCGCAGCACCCGCTGGTGGCGCGCGGCTACCGCTCGATCGGCTGCGAGCCGTGCACGACGCCGGTCGCCACCGGCGAGGACGAGCGGGCCGGGCGCTGGCGCGGCCTGACCAAGACCGAGTGCGGCATCCACGTGCCCGACCACATGGGCGGCCTGCCGTGAGCGAGGCGCCGCGCATCTGGACGCCGCGGGGCTTCGTCGAGGACCGCCTGACCGAAGCGGCCGGCGCCGTCTTCATGTCGCCCGAGGAGGCCACGGGCAGGCTCGGCTCGGGCACCGCCTCGGTGCTGGTGCTGGAGCCCGGCGACGAGGTCCTCGCCGTCGCCGGCCGCATCCACGAATTCGACGCCGTCTTCATCCGTTTCGCGGTCTTTTCCGACGGCCGTGGCTTTTCCACCGCGCGGCTGCTGCGCGAGAAGTTGGGCTTTGCCGGCGAGATCCGCGCGCTCGGCCATTTCATTCTCGACCAGATCCCGCTCATGACGCGTGTCGGCTTCACCAGCTTCGCGGTTACGCACGAGCCGACGATCGCGCGCCTGGAGGCAGGGAACCTGCCCGCCATCCCGCTTTATCTGCAACCCGCCTGGGGCGAGGAGGCACAAGCCGGCCACCGCGCCTGGGCGCGGCGCAGGGCGACCTGACCGCGCCGCCGAAGCGGCGGCCCGACGATGACGCCGGGGGTGAGGCGGCGGTCTGCTCACGCATGGCCCGAAGATGACGGCGGCGCGATGGCGACGGAAGGCGGCCGCCCCGCCACATCATCGTCACATCAGCGGCGGCACCAGGCCACACTTGTTGCCGAACCGGCCCATCTCCCTCGTGCCCTCGCAGTACCACGCCTCGCCATCGGCCGACAGGAACACCCGCTCGTTGCCGACGGTCCGCCGCAACCCGTGGCGCAGCAGGAAGGTGGTGCGGTCGCCGCCCGTCCGGTGGTCGAGCGCCGGCTGGCACATGCAGCAGGCATGGGGGTCGCTCGCCGTGCCGAAATGAACGTTGCCCTCGCCATCGACAAGCTTGCGCAACGGCTCGGCGGCGGCAGGGGCACCGAGGGCAACGGCAGCGGCGGCAACGAGCAGCATTCGCGTCCTGATTAGTCCGTGCGGCATGGAAGCCATCTAGGGCCGCCCGAGCGCGCCGGCGAGGGCGGTGGTGGGAAATTCGCTTAGGAGCTCCCGGTCCGCGCCGTTTGCCGCGCCGTCCTTCGCCAACCCCTCGCCCGGCCTACCTCTCCAGCCGTTCGCTCGGCACTGACGCACGGGGGACCGTCGAGGGCGGCTGCGCGGTGACGCACTCCGCGCTCGGCGACGACTGCTGCCGCCGGGTTTCGGCCAGATTGCGGGTACGTCCCTCGACGCGCCGATTGATGTGGCCTGCCCAATGTTGCCCGAACCGGCTTGTTCTTGTTATGGTTGCACTGTTCGATAGGGAGGAGTCATGAAAAAGTTAAGTACTGTAGTTCTCATTTTCGTAGCGGCGGTCGGCCAAGCCTCAGCCGCCGAAGTTGTCATGCCAAATTTGATCGGCAAGACCAGAACACAGGCGGAAGCGTTGCTGAACACGGCCGGTATCAAGTTCGAGGCGCTTCGCGGCCAGCGCTGCGTCGCCGCGGCGGATGACATAAGAGTGTTCGGTCAGAAGCCAGATCCGGGAACGAAATTCTCCAACGACTTCGTTGCCACATTCCTGCTGCCGGCGGCCGCGACAGGAAACATGCCGGAGTTGGTAGGACTTTCGTGCGCCGCTGTGGAAGCATTTCGCGAGGAGCACGGAATGGGCGGGAACACCTTTCAGATCAATCTGCCGCCGGACAAGGTCATCTCGCGGTGCAACCGGGTGACGACATCCTCAAGCATTACCGAGCAGAGCATTGAGGTGGGCGCGCCCGTCTGCGACCGGCTGAGCCTGTTCGCCACCTGCACCCATCGCACATTGGTCGACAAGACGTGGATCTGGAACGGGTCGAGCTGCATCGGTCTATAGGTTGCGTCTTGGTGCATCGCCGCCTCACCCGGTGTCGGAACCTGAACCGACTTCCTGATCTTCATTCAGGCGGCCATGTCGGCAGGCCGTCGTAGTGAGCCCAGAGGGGACGGCACCACCGGATGGCGTGGCTGGCGCCGTGGTGACCGCATGCTCACCCTCAAAGTGTAGCTCGCTACCCCACCAGCCGCTCCGCCACGCCCTCCTGCGGCGCCAGCAGGCGCCGGCGCATATAGTCGACGATGCCGTCGGAGACGACGCGCACGCGCTCGAGCCGGGCATAGTCCTCGTGCACGATGAACCAGAAGGAGCGCGTGAACGAGACCTCGCCGGGCAGCACCTTGACCAATTGCGGATACTGCGCCGCCATGAAGTCGTGAAGCACGCATAATCCGCCATCGGCAAGCGTGGCGGCGAGCTGCACGTGCACGCTGGTCGAGGTCAGGTGCGGCTTGATCGTCGGCGAGATCAGCGGGATGTAGTCAAGCTCCTTGTCGTAGATGAACTCCGGCACGTAGCCGATGCCGCGCACCTTCTTCAGGTCCTCGACCGTGGCGATGCCGGGGTGGCGGGCGAGATAGGCGCGGGTGGCATAAAGGTGCAGCCGGTAGTCGGCGATCTTGCGGAACTTGAGCCGGCCGGCCTCCGGCGCCGACACGGCGATGGCGATGTCGGCCTCGCGCTTCGACAGCGAGAAGGTGCGCGGCAGCGCAACGATCTGCAGCTCGAGCTGGGGATGGCGCCGGCACAGCTCGGTCGCCGCCTCGGCGATGATGTAGGCGGCAACGCCCTCCGGGGCGCCCACCCGCACGGCGCCGGAGATGACCCGGTCCTTGCCGCCGATCTCCGCCGTGGCGCCGATCACCGCCGTCTCGATCGTCTCGGCGCTGTCGACGAGGCGCTGGCCGGCATCTGTGAGCTGGTAGCCCTGCGGCGAGCGGTCGAACAGCCGGGCGCCGAGCGCGGCCTCGAGCGCGCGTAGGCGCCGGCCGACCGTGGCGTGGTCGACGCCAAGCTGGCGGCCCGCCGTCGACAGCCGGCCCGAGCGGGCCACGGCGAGAAAGAAGCGGTAGTCGTCCCAATTCACCAGCCACTGCCCCGACATCAGAACGATCGTGCAAATTTGCACAACTGGCTTGGAAATTCCACTGTTGGACAGTGAAAAATGTCACGATATAGGGACCCCGACCGGCGCCGCCACCTGCCGACGATTGCCGGCGGTGGCCGGCGGCGATAACTACCGGGTGAGGAGGACGGCCCCGGCGGCCGCCCCGACCGAAGGGAGAAGGGTCATGAAGCAGTACGGCCACTACATCAATGGCGAGATGGTCGCCGGCGCGAGCGGCCGCGCCGCCGACGTGTGGATGCCGATGACCGGCGAGGTGCAGGCGCGCGTCGCGCTGGCCGGCGCCGACGAGGTTGGCGCCGCCGTCGCCGCCGCCAAGGCGGCCCAGCCTGGCTGGGCGGCCATGAACCCGCAGCGGCGTGCCCGTGTGCTGATGAAGTTCCTCGACCTCGCCCACCAGGAGTACGACGCGCTCGCCGAACTGCTTGCCCGCGAGCATGGCAAGACCATCGCCGACGCCAAGGGCGACATCCAGCGCGGGCTCGAAGTGGTCGAGTTCTGCATCGGCGCGCCGCATCTGATGAAGGGCGAATACACCGATGGCGCCGGCCCCGGCATCGACGTCTACTCGATGCGCCAGCCGCTCGGCGTCGTCGCCGGCATCACCCCGTTCAACTTCCCGGCGATGATCCCGCTGTGGAAGATGGGGCCGGCGCTCGCCTGCGGCAACGCCTATGTGCTCAAGCCCTCCGAGCGCGACCCCGGCGTGCCGCTGCGGCTGGCCGAACTGTTCGCCGAGGCCGGCCTGCCCAGGGGCGTGCTCAACGTCGTCAACGGCGACAAGGTGGCGGTCGACGCCATCCTTGACCATCCCGACATCGCCGCCGTCGGCTTCGTCGGCTCGACCCCGATCGCCCACTACATCTATTCGCGCGCCACCGCCAACGGCAAGCGCGCCCAGTGCTTTGGCGGCGCCAAGAACCACATGATCGTCATGCCCGACGCCGACATGGACCAGGCCGTCGACGCGCTGATCGGCGCCGGCTACGGCTCGGCCGGCGAACGCTGCATGGCGATTTCGGTTGCCGTGCCGGTCGGCAAGGAGACCGCCGACCGCCTGGTCGAGAAGCTCATTCCCCGTGTCGAAAGCCTCAAGGTCGGCCCGTCGACCGATTCGAGCGCCGATTTCGGCCCGCTGGTCACGCCCGAGGCGCTGGCGCGCGTCAAGGGCTATGTCGATCTGGGTGTCCAGGAAGGCGCCAAGCTGCTGGTCGACGGCCGCGGCTTCAGGATGCAGGGCTACGAGAACGGCTTCTACATGGGCGGCTGCCTGTTCGACGAGGTCACCCCGCAGATGCGCATCTACAAAGAGGAGATCTTCGGACCCGTGCTGTCGGTCGTGCGGGCGAAGAACTACGAGGAGGCGATCCGCCTGCCGAACGATCACCAATACGGCAACGGCGTCGCCATCTTCACCCGCGACGGCGACGCGGCACGCGATTTCGCCAGCCGCGTGCAGGTCGGCATGGTCGGCGTCAACGTGCCGATCCCGGTGCCGATCGCCTACTACACCTTCGGCGGCTGGAAGGGCTCGGGCTTCGGCGACCTCAACCAGCACGGGCCGGACGCCTTCCGCTTCTACACCAAGACCAAGACGGTCACCTCGCGCTGGCCGTCGGGCATCAAGGATGGCGCCGACTTCGTCATCCCGACCATGAACTGATCGCTGACAGGGGGCCGCCGGCGCGGCCCCCTGTCGCGGTTGCTGGCCCGGAGGAGCCGGACATGGATTTCGCGCTGGGCGAGGAGCGGCTGGCCATTCAGGCGATGGCACGTGCCTTCGCCGACGAGAAGCTGGCGCCCCGCGCCATCGAATGGGACGAGACCGGACACTTTCCCGAGGACGTGGTGCGCTCGGCCGGCGAACTGGGCCTTGCCGGCATCTATGTGCGCGAGGATGTCGGCGGCTCGGGCCTCGGCCGGCTCGACGCGGCGCTGATCTTCGAGGCGCTCGCCCATGGCTGCCCGTCGATCGCCGCCTTCATCTCCATCCACAACATGTGCGCCTGGATGATCGATACCTTCGGCACCGACGAGCAGCGCCGCAAATGGCTGCCGCGGCTGTGCGCGATGGAGCTGATCACCTCCTACTGTCTGACCGAGCCCGGCGCCGGCTCCGACGCCGCCGCCCTGCGCACGCGGGCCGCGCGCGACGGCAACCAGTGGAAGCTCAACGGCACCAAGGCGTTCATCTCCGGCGGTGGCCGCTCCGACCTCTACCTCGTCATGGCGCGCACCGGCGAGGACGGGCCGCGCGGCGTCTCGGCGCTGCTGGTCGAGGCCGGCACGTCCGGCCTGTCCTTCGGCGCGAACGAACGCAAGATGGGCTGGAAGGCGCAGCCCACCGCGCAGGTCCAGTTCGACGACTGCAAGGTGCCGGCCGATCACCTGGTCGGAGAGGAGGGTAAGGGTTTCCGCTACGCCATGGCCGGCCTCGACGGCGGCCGCCTCAACATCGCGGCTTCAGCGCTCGGCGCAGCCCAGGCCGCGCTCGACAAGGCGCTCGCCTATGTCAAGGAGCGCAAGGCCTTCGGCCGGCCGATCGCCGATTTCCAGGCACTGCAGTTCCGCCTCGCCGACATGGAGACCGAGCTGCAGGCGGCGCGCATCTTCCTCTACCAGGCGGCGTGGAAGCTCGACCGCAAGGCGCCCGACGCGACCAAATACTGCGCCATGGCCAAGCGCCTCGTCACCGACACCGCCTTCAGGGTCGCCAACGACGCGCTGCAGCTGCATGGCGGCTACGGCTATCTCGCCGATTTCGGCGTCGAGAAGATCGTGCGCGACCTGCGCGTCCACCAGATACTGGAAGGCACCAACGAGATCATGCGCGTCATCGTCGCGCGCCACCTGCTGGCGGAGGCGTGATGGGAGCGGCCCAAGACATCCGCATCCGCCGCGACGGCAGGGCCGGACGCATCACGCTCGCCCGGCCGGCGGCGCTCAACGCGCTGACCTACGACATGGCGATGGCGATCGAGGCGGCACTGGCGCAATGGCGCGATGACGACCGCGTGGCTCTCGTCATTATCGACGGCGAGGGCGAGCGCGCCTTCTGCGCCGGTGGCGACATCGAGGCGCTCTACCGTGCCGGCCGCGCCGGCGATTTCGCCTTCGGCCGCCGTTTCTGGCAGGACGAATACCGCATGAACGCCGCCATCGCCGAATACGCCAAGCCCTATATCGCCTTCCTGCACGGCTTCGTCATGGGCGGCGGCGTCGGCATCGGCTGCCACGGCTCGCACCGCATCGTCTGCGAGTCGAGCCGGCTTGCCATGCCCGAATGCGGCATCGGCCTCATCCCCGATGTCGGCGGCAGCTACCTGCTGGCGCACGCGCCGGGGCAGCTCGGCCCCTATCTCGGCCTGACCGGCCAGCGCATGGACGCCGCCGACGCCATCGTCGCCGGTTTCGCCGACGCTTTCGTGCCCGCGGTCGAGTGGGAGGCGCTGAAGGCAGCGCTCTGCGCCACCGGCGATGTCGCCACCATCGACGGCTTCAGGCGGGCGGATCGCGGCGGCACTCTCGCCGCCCGGCGCACGGAAGTCGACCGCTTCTTCTCGCTTGCCTCGGCGATCGATTGCGTGCGCGCGCTCGAGGCCGACGGTTCGCCATGGGCCGCCGAGACGGCGGCGGCGATCCGCCGCGGCTGCCCGCTGTCGGTCGCCTGCACCTTCGAACTGGTGCGCATGGCGCGCAAGGCGGCCAGCGTGCGCGAGGCGCTGGCGCTGGAACTGCGCTTCACCTGGCGATCGATGTCGGACGGCGAGTTCCTCGAGGGCGTGCGCGCCCAGATCATCGACAAGGACCGCAAGCCCCAGTGGCGGACACCGCGTCTCGAGGACGTCTCCGGCGAGCGGGTCGCGGCGATGCTGGCGCCGATCGCCGAACTTGCGGCGGCGGATTGAAGGGAGAAGATCATGGCGGAAATCGGCTTCATCGGGCTCGGCAATATGGGGCTGCCGATGGCGGCCAATCTGGTCAAGGCGGGCCACGTGGTGACGGGTTTCGATACCGTGGCCGCAGCGCTTGAAAAGGCGCGCGCCGCCGGCATCGCCATTGCCGGCACCGCCGCCGGCGCGGCCGCCGACCGCGACATCGTCGTCACCATGCTGCCCAATGGCGACATCGTGCGCTCCGTCTTCGCCGAGATCGTGCCGGCCGCCCGGCCCGGCAGCGTCATCGTCGATTCCTCGACCATCGATGTCGCCAGCGCCCGCATCGTCCACGCAATGGCCACCGAGGCCGGGTTGCTCTGCCTCGACGCACCGGTCTCGGGCGGCGTCGGCGGTGCCGAGGCCGGCACGCTGACCTTCATGGCCGGCGGCTCGCAGGCCGCCCTCGACAGGGCGCGCCCAGCGCTCGAAGTGATGGGCGGGCGCATCGTTCATTGTGGCGATGGCGGTGCCGGCCAGGCCGCCAAGATCTGCAACAACATGCTGCTCGGCATTTCCATGATCGGCACGTGCGAGGCCTTCGCGCTTGCCGGCAAGCTCGGCCTGTCGCAGCAGGCGCTGTTCGACGTCATCTCCACCTCCTCCGGCCAGTGCTGGTCGGTCAACACCTATTGCCCGGTGCCGGGCGTCGGGCCGAAATCGCCGGCCGACAACGACTATCAGCCGGGCTTTGCCGCCGCGCTGATGCTGAAGGACCTCGGGCTCGCCCAGCAGGCAGCCGAGGCCAGCGGCGCCGCCACGCCGATGGGCCGGCACGCGACCGCCATCTACGAGGCCTTTGTCAAGGCCGGCAATGGCGGCACCGACTTTTCCGGTATCATCCGATTTCTCGACCAGGTCAGGGACAGGTGAACATGAGCGAGGCGATCCTGACCGAGCGGCGCGGCCGCGTCGGCATCATCACCATCAACCGGCCCGAGGCGCTCAACGCCGTCAACCACGCGGTCATGGCCGGCCTGATCGAGGCGGCGACCGCCTTCGACGCCGATGACGGCATCGGTGCCATCGTGGTGACCGGCGCCGGCAAGGCCTTCGTCGCCGGCGCCGACATCAAGGAGATGGCCGACAGGTCCTATCTCGACATGTTCATGGCCGACCTGCAGTCCGGCTGGGAACGTTTCGCCGCGACGCGCACGCCGATGGTCGCCGCCGTCAACGGCTATGCGCTCGGCGGCGGCTGCGAGATCGCCATGATGTGCGACATCGTCATTGCCTCCGAGCAGGCGAAGTTCGGCCAGCCGGAGATCAAGCTCGGCGTCATACCCGGCTGGGGCGGCACGCAGCGACTGACCAGGGCCATCGGCAAGGCGAAGGCCATGGACCTCATCCTGACCGGGCGCATGATGGACGCGGCCGAGGCCGAGCGCGCCGGGCTGGTCGCCCGTGTCGTGCCGGCCGACCGGCTGATGGACGAGGCCATCGCCGCAGCCGAGGCCATCGCCTCATGGTCGAAGCCATCGACCATGATCGCCAAGGAAGCCGTCAACCGCGCCTTCGAGACGTCGCTGGCCGAGGGCATCCGCTTCGAGCGGCGCGTGTTCTATTCGTTGTTCGCCACCGCCGACCAGAAGGAAGGCATGGCGGCCTTCGCCGAGAAGCGCAAGCCGGAATTCAAGCACCGCTGAACGGGAGGTTCGCACCATGTCCGACCCCATCGTCATCGCCGGCGCCGCCCGCACGCCCATGGGCGGCTTCCAGGGCGAATTGGCGGGCCTGACCGCCGCTGCTCTCGGCGGTGCCGCCATCGCCGCGGCGCTGAACGACGCCGGCGCCAGGACGGCCGACGAGGTGCTGATGGGCAACGTACTGCCGGCCGGCCAGGGCCAGGCGCCGGCCCGCCAGGCCGCCTTTGCCGCCGGGCTGGCCAAGGACGTGCCGGCGACCACGCTCAACAAGATGTGTGGCTCGGGCATGAAGGCGGTGATGATCGCCCATGATCAGCTCATCGCCGGCAATGGCGCCGTCATCGTCGCCGGCGGCATGGAGTCGATGACCAACGCCCCCTACCTGCTGCCCAAGATGCGCGCCGGCGCCCGCCTCGGCCACACGGACGTCAAGGACCACATGTTCCTCGACGGGCTCGAGGACGCTTATGACAAGGGCCGCCTGATGGGCACCTTCGCCGAGGACTGCGCGGAGAAGTACCAGTTCACCCGCGAGGACCAGGACGCCTATGCGCTGCGCTCTCTGCACGGCGCGCTCGACACCCAGGCGCAGGGCCGCTTCGCCCGCGAGATCGCGCCGGTGACGATCAAGGGCCGCGACGGCGAACTGGTGATCGGTTCCGATGAACAGCCGCGCAAGGCGCGGCCCGACAAGATCCCGCAGCTCAAGCCCGCCTTCCGCAAGGACGGCACGGTGACGGCGGCCAATTCCTCCTCGATCTCCGATGGGGCCGCGGCGCTGGTGCTGGCGCGGGCCGGCGAGGCGGAACGGCGCGGCCTCAATGTCCGCGCCCGCATCCTCGGCCATGCCAGCCACGCCCAGGAGCCGGGCTGGTTCACCACCGCGCCGGTATTCGCCATGGGCAAGCTGCTGGAGCGGCTCGGCTGGACGGTCGACGACGTCGATCTGTGGGAAATCAACGAGGCCTTCGCCGTGGTGCCGATGGCGGCCGAGCGCGAGATGGGCATCCCGCGCGAGAAACTGAACATCCATGGCGGCGCCTGCGCGCTTGGCCACCCGATCGGCGCCTCCGGTGCCCGCATCCTGGTGACGCTGCTGAACGCGCTGGAGACGCACGGGCTCAGGCGCGGCATGGCCGGCATCTGCATCGGCGGCGGCGAGGCGACGGCCGTGGCGATCGAGCTGGCGTAACGGAGGGGCGGGGCCGAGCATGCATGAAATCCTCGAGGAACTGGATCGGCGGCGGGAGCAGGCGCGGCTCGGCGGCGGGCCGAAGCGGATCGAGGCCCAGCACGCCAAGGGCAAGCTGACGGCGCGCGAGCGCATCGAGCTGCTGCTCGACGAAGGTTCGTTCGAGGAGTGGGACATGTTCGTCACCCACCGCGCCACCGAGTTCGGCATGGCCGAGACCAAGCTCGCCGGCGACGGCGTGGTGACCGGCTGGGGCACGATCAACGGCCGCATCGTCTATGTGTTCAGCCAGGACTTCACCGTGTTCGGCGGCTCGCTGTCGGAGACGCATGCCAGGAAGATCTGCAAGATCATGGACATGGCCATGCGCAACGGCGCGCCGGTGATCGGCCTCAACGATTCCGGCGGCGCCCGCATCCAGGAAGGGGTGGCCTCGCTGGGCGGCTATGCCGATGTCTTCCAGGCCAATGTGCTGGCCTCCGGCGTCGTGCCGCAGATCTCGCTGATCATGGGTCCGTGCGCCGGCGGCGCCGTCTATTCGCCGGCGATGACGGACTTCATCTTCATGGTGCGCGACACCTCCTACATGTTCGTGACCGGCCCGGACGTGGTCAAGACCGTCACCAACGAGATCGTCACCGCCGAGGAACTGGGCGGCGCGCGCACCCACACCACCAAATCCTCGGTGGCCGACGCCGCCTTCGACAACGATGTCGAGGCGCTCGCCTGCCTGCGCCGGTTCTTCGACTTCCTGCCCCTGAACAACCGCGAGAAGCCGCCGCAGCGGCCGTTCTTCGACACGGCCGAACGCATCGACTATTCGCTCGACACGCTGATCCCGGACAACCCCAACAAGCCCTACGACATGAAGGAGCTGATCGTGAAGGTCGCCGACGAGGGCGACTTCTTCGAACTGCAGGAGGACTACGCCCGCAACATCGTCATCGGCTTCATCCGCATCGAGGGCTCGACCGTCGGCGTCGTCGCCAACCAGCCGCTGGTGCTGGCCGGCTGCCTCGACATCGCCTCCTCGCGCAAGGCGGCCCGCTTTGTGCGCTTCTGCGACGCCTTCTCGATCCCGATCCTGACCCTGGTCGACGTGCCCGGCTTCCTGCCCGGCACCGCCCAGGAATATGGCGGCGTCATCAAGCACGGCGCCAAGCTTCTGTTCGCCTATGGCGAGGCAACCGTGCCGAAGGTGACGGTGATCACCCGCAAGGCCTATGGCGGCGCCTACGACGTCATGGCGTCCAAGCACCTGCGCGGCGATGTCAACTATGCCTGGCCGTCGGCCGAGATCGCCGTCATGGGCGCCAAGGGCGCGGTGGAAATCCTCTACCGCGCCGAATTGGCCGACAGGGACAGAATAGCGCGCCGCACGGCCGACTACGAGAAGCGCTTCGCCAACCCGTTCGTCGCCGCCGAGATGGGCTTCATCGACGACGTCATCATGCCGCACTCGACCCGGAGGCGCGTCGCCCGGGCGTTTGCCTCATTGAAGAACAAGGACCTCAAAAACCCCTGGAAGAAGCACGACAACATCCCGCTGTGAGGGTAAGCACTATGACCGCAGATGAATTAGACAAGGATTTTAATGAGCTACTAAATACCCAAGGCTTCGGCTTTCTCAAAGTCGAGGGGGTCGGTAAGGGCAAGAAGGGCGCCTTTGCTTCGGTTACGCTCAAGCTGGATCGGAGTATCGACGCAAAACTTCTAGAGCGCGCGATTCAAGCGAATGACGAAGTCACAACGATATTGTTGTTTGGGTTAGAAATAGAGCACCAACTCTCTTTATTTCTTACAGGACTTATCGGTAAGCTCCCTGAAAATGCGAATTTTCATACTCTTACACTACTACTTAAAGGAGTGCGGTTCGATAACGATATCTATACAGTTGTAGACGGTTTCCGCCGCCTGAGGAACAAGTTCGCGCACGATAAAGGTGCGTCGTTGGTGCAATGCACGAAAATTGTAGACGCTATTTTGCAATGTGAACCGCCGACGCCGATGGATCAGCCCTTAAATCGAGTAAACAACCAGGATATTTCCGCTTATCCTACGATATCCAAATTGGCGATATTTGCCAACCTAGCCGTATTATTTCTTGCCAGCGCTACTCAAATCTACTCGTTTCCCAAGCCTGTTAAACGCGTGCTTCTAACAACCAGCAAATCTGAATAGCGCCGCCTTGTCACCGTGGAGAGGTCAATATGACTGATCTGGGTCCTTCATTTTGGGACGGTCTCGCTGCACTAGCCACAGTTGCTATTGCAATTGTTACGTATTCTGCTGCGCGCCAAGCGCAAAAGGCTGCTACTGCGCCCGGCGCCAAACCGCCGGCGGAGGCGGCAGAGTAATGCGTCGGCACCAGCCCACTCCGGCCGAGCAGCGCGCCGATCACTGGCGCATGCTGCGCTTTCTCGCGCTCAACGCGGCAATCGGCATGGCCGCCGGCCTCGGCGTGGCGGCGGCGCTGATCCGCCTCGACATTGGCGGGCTCGGCACGGCCATCGCCCACGCGGCCAATCCGGCGCTGCCGGTGTTCCTGATCGCCGCGCCGCTGGCGCTGACCTTTGGCGGGGCCGCGGCGGCCTCCGCCATCATGCTGATGCCCTATGACGAGAAGGACACGCGCTGAGCAGGCGCTGCAACATTTCCCAAGGAAATAGATGTTCAAGAAAATCCTCATTGCCAATCGCGGCGAGATCGCCTGCCGGGTGATCCGCACCGCCCGACGCATGGGCATCGCCACCGTCGCCGTCTATTCCGACGCCGACCGCGACGCGCTGCATGTCAGGCAGGCCGACGAGGCGATCCATATCGGGCCACCGCCGGCGAGCCGCTCCTACATCGTCATCGACAACATCCTCGACGCCATCCGCCGCTCGGGCGCCGAGGCGGTCCATCCGGGCTACGGCTTCCTGTCGGAGCGGGCCGAATTCGCCGAGGCGCTGGAACGGGAGAAGGTCACCTTCATCGGCCCGCCGGTCGGCGCCATTCGCGCGATGGGCGACAAGATCACGTCGAAGCAGCTGGCGGCACAGGCCGGTGTCTCCACCGTGCCGGGCCACATGGCGATTATCGACGGGGCAGACGCGGCGGTCGGCATCGCCGCCGAGATCGGCTATCCGGTGATGATCAAGGCTTCGGCCGGCGGCGGGGGAAAGGGCATGCGCATCGCCTGGAACGAGGCCGAGGTGCGCGAGGGCTTCCAGGCCTCGCGCAACGAGGCGAAATCCTCCTTCGGCGACGACCGCATCTTCATCGAGAAATTCGTCACCTCGCCGCGCCACATCGAGATCCAGGTCCTCGGCGACAAGCACGGCAACTGCATCCACCTCGGCGAGCGCGAATGCTCGATCCAGCGCCGCAACCAGAAGGTCATCGAGGAAGCGCCCTCGCCCTTCCTCGACGACAGGACGCGCCAGGCGATGGGCGAGCAGGCGGTGGCGCTGGCGCGCGCCGTCGACTACTGCTCGGCCGGCACGGTCGAGTTCATCGTCGACGAACACCGCAACTTCTATTTCCTGGAGATGAACACCCGCCTGCAGGTCGAGCATCCGGTCACTGAACTCGTCACCGGCATCGACCTCGTCGAGCAGATGATCCGGGTCGCCGCCGGCGAAAGGCTGGCGCTGCGCCAGGCCGACGTGCGCCTTGGCGGCTGGGCGATTGAGTCGCGGCTCTACGCCGAGGACCCCTACCGCAACTTCCTGCCATCGATCGGGCGGCTCGGCCGCTACCGTCCGCCGCCGGAAGGCCGCCGGGCGGACGGGATCACTGTGCGCAACGACACCGGCGTCTACGAGGGCGGCGAGATCTCGATGTTCTACGACCCGATGATCGCCAAGCTGTGCGTGCATGGCCCCGACCGGGCCGGCGCGATCGACGCGATGGCCGAGGCGCTCGACGCCTTCGAGGTCGACGGCATCGGCCACAACCTGCCCTTCCTGTCGGCGGTGATGGAACACCCGCGCTTCAGGAAGGGGCGGCTGTCGACGGCGTTCATCGCCGAGGAGTGGCCCGACGGCTTCGCCGGCGTGCGGCTGCCCAAGAAGACCTGCCAGGCGCTCGCCTCGATCGCCGCCGCCTGCAACTTCATCGTCGAGCAGCGCTCGACCCGCATTTCCGGTGTGATCGAGAACCACCGCCGCGTTGTCGGCAAGGACTGGATGATCGCGCTCGACGGCCACGAGTTCCCGCTCGCCATCGTCCGCGACGGCGAGGCGCTGCAGGTCACCCATGTCGGCTCGAAGCCGGTCGTCGTCGATGTTGGCGGCTGGCGGCCGGGCCAGACGCTGGTCAACGCCCGCATCGGCCGCAGCCGCTTCACCGTCAAGATCGACGCCCGGCCGCAGGGCTTTCGCCTGCGCTATCGCGGCGCCGACTTCCGCGTCTACTGTCGTACGCCGCGCCAGGCCGAGCTTGCCCGGCTGATGCCGGCGCGCAAGACGGCCGACACCTCTAAGATGCTGCTCTGCCCGATGCCGGTCTCGTCGTCACCATCCATGTCAACGCCGGCGACGAGGTCCAGGAGGGCCAGCCGCTTGCAGTCGTCGAGGCGATGAAGATGGAGAACATCCTGCGCGCCGAGCGCAGGGCCACGGTCAGCAAGGTCAACGCCCGCCCGGGCGACAGCCTCGCTGTCGACGAGGTGATCATGGAGTTCGAGTGATGACGGCCAACCTTGACGATTGGCGCACACTGGCCGAAAAGGAGACCGGGGCCGATCCCGACGCGCTCGTCTGGCGCACGGCCGAAGGCATCGACGTCAAGCCGCTCTACACGCAAGCCGACATCGCGGACCTCGACGACGTCGATTCGCTGCCGGGCTTCGAACCGTTCCTGCGCGGACCGCGCGCTACCATGTACGCGCACCGGCCGTGGACCATCCGCCAATATGCCGGCTTCTCGACCGCCGAGGAGTCGAACGCCTTCTACCGCAAGGCGCTGGCTGGCGGCCAGAAGGGGCTGTCGGTCGCCTTCGATCTTGCCACCCATCGCGGCTATGATTCCGACCATCCTCGCGTCGTCGGCGATGTCGGCAAGGCGGGCGTGGCGATCGATTCCGTCGAGGACATGAAGATCCTGTTCGACGGCATCCCGCTCAAGGAGATGTCGGTGTCGATGACCATGAACGGCGCCGTTATTCCGGTGCTCGCCTCCTTCATCGTCGCCGGCGAGGAGCAGGGGGCCAGGCGCGCCGAACTGTCGGGGACCATCCAGAACGACATCCTCAAGGAGTTCATGGTCCGCAACACCTTCATCTACCCGCCCGAGCCGTCGATGCGCATCGTCGCCGACATCATCGAATTCACCGCGCGCGAGATGCCGCGTTTCAACTCGATCTCGATCTCCGGCTACCACATGCAGGAGGCCGGCGCGACGCTGGTCCAGGAACTGGCCTATACGCTCGCCGACGGCCGCGAATATGTCCGTGCCGCACTTGCCCGCGGCATGGATGTCGACGAATTCGCCGGCCGGCTGTCCTTCTTCTTCTGCATCGGCATGAACTTCTTCATGGAAGCGGCCAAGCTGCGCGCCGCGCGCCTGTTGTGGACGCGCATCATGCAGGAGTTCGGGCCGAAGAAGCCGCAGAGCCTGATGCTGAGGACCCACTGCCAGACCTCGGGCGTATCGCTGCAAGAGCAGGACCCCTATAACAACATCGTGCGTACCGCCTACGAGGCGCTCGCCGCCGCGCTGGGCGGCACCCAGTCGCTGCATACCAACTCATTCGACGAGGCGATGGCACTGCCGACCGAATTCTCCGCCCGCATCGCCCGCAACACCCAGCTCATCCTCCAGCACGAGACCGGGATAACCAGGGTCGTCGACCCGCTCGCCGGCTCCTACTATGTCGAGCGGCTGACCAATGATCTTGCCGAGAAGGCCTGGGCGCTGATCGAGGAGGTCGAGGCCCTGGGCGGCATGACCAAAGCGGTGGCGGAGGGCCTGCCGAAGATGCGCATTGAGGAAGCCGCCGCCCGCAAGCAGGCTGCGATCGACCGCGGCGAGGAGGTCATCGTTGGCGTCAACCGGTTCCGGCCGGCCGTCCCCGACCATGTCGACATCCTCACGATCGACAACCGCAAGGTGCGCGCGAAGCAGATCGAGCGTCTCGATCGCGTGCGCCGCGCGCGCGACGGCGAACGCTGCCGCCAGGCGCTGGCGGCGCTCGAGGCAGTCGCCCGTTCGGGCCAGGGCAACCTGCTGGCGGCGGCGATCGAGGCGGCGCGGGCCCGCGCCTCCGTCGGCGAGATTTCTGGAGCCATGGAGAATGCCTGGGGCCGCTACGATGCCGAGACCCATCTGGTCACCGGCGTCTATGGCAAGGCCTATGAGGGCGACCGCCGCTACGAACAGGTCCGCGCTGAGATCGCGGCGATGGCGGCGGACCTGTCGCGCCGGCCCCGTGTCCTCGTCGCCAAGGTGGGTCAGGACGGCCACGACCGCGGCGCCAAGGTGATTGCCTCGGCATTCGCCGATCTCGGATTCGATGTGATCGTCGGGCCGCTGTTCCTTACCCCGCAGGAGGCCGCCGACCTCGCCGTCGCCGAACGGGCCGACGTGATCGGCGTCTCCTCGCACGCCGCCGGCCACCTGACGCTGGCGCCGATGCTGCTTGAGGAACTGGCCAGGCGCGGCGCCGCCGACAAGCTGGTGATCTGCGGCGGCGTCATTCCGTTGCAGGACTATGACGCGCTGAAGAAGGCCGGCGTCGCCGCCATCTACGGACCAGGGACCAACATCCTCGATTCAGCCGAGAACCTGCTGGCGCTGCTGCGCGAGCGGCTGCGCGGCCGCAACCGGTAGCGGCCGTTGTTCTTCGTCCTGTCCAAGGTCTTCTGGTTCTTCGCCAGGCCGCTCAACGCGCTGCTGCTCATGGCGCTGACGGGCTGGCTCCTTTCCCGCTGGCGCTGGCCGCGTACCGGCCGCGCCATGGTGGTCGCCGCGGCCGTCGCGATCCCCGCCTTCGGGCTGACGCAACTTCCCGATCTCCTCCTCTTCCAGTTGGAGAGGCGGGTCGCGACGGCGGCCCTGCCGCCCGAGCCGCGCGGCATCATCGTGCTCGGCGGCGGGCTTTCGGCCGAGAGCGCCGGCCAGCGCGACGGCTACCATTTCGGCGAAGCCTCCGACCGCCTGATCAAGGGACTGGAGCTGAAGCGGCAGTTTCCGCAGGCCCGTTTGATCTTCACCGGCGGCCTGTCCGACATCATCGGCCAAGGCGTGCCGGAAACCGGTGCCGCCCGGCACGCCATCCGTGCCCTTTATGGCGACGATCGCGGCGTCGAGTTCGAGTCGCGGTCGCGCAACACCTGGGAAAACGCCGTCTTCGTCGAACGAATGACGGGCGGGGACGCCGCCGGTCCCTGGCTGCTGGTCACCTCGGCCTTCCACATGCCTCGTTCACTCGGCTGCTTCCGCAAGGTCGGGCTGACGGTGGTGCCGGTGCCGACCGACTATCGCGCCGACGTCATGCGCTTCCCGTGGGTCACGGGCGACATCGCCAACCAGTTCCTGAAGATGAATGTTCTGGTCAAGGAACTGTTCGGTCTCCTCGCCTACCGGCTGACCGGCCGCATCGACGCATTGCTGCCGGGCTGAGCGGCATTTCTGCCCTTTTCATCGCGACACCGCCTTGTTAAAGCTCCGCCCGCCCCTTCGCGGCGCGCGGACAATCAACAAAACGGGAAAACCAGATGCTTTCGGGAAGCTCCATCCTGGTCACCGGCGGCACCGGCTCGTTCGGCCGGCAGTTCGTCCGCCACATCCTGACCAGGCACCCGGAAGTGCGCCGGTTGGTCGTCTTCTCGCGCGACGAGCTCAAGCAGTACGACATGAGTCAGGAGTTTCCCGAGCACAAGCATCCCGGCATCCGCTTCTTCCTCGGCGACGTGCGCGACAACCGCCGGCTGCGCCGCGCGCTCGAAGGCGTCGACATCGTCATCCATGCCGCGGCGCTGAAGCAGGTGCCGGCGGCCGAGTACAACCCGTTCGAGGTCATCCAGACAAACGTCATCGGCGCCCAGAACCTGGTCGACGCTTGCCTCGACAGCGGCGTCAAATCAGTGGTGGCGCTGTCGACCGACAAGGCGGCGGCCCCCGCCAATCTCTACGGAGCCACCAAGCTGTGCTCCGACAAGCTGTTCATCGCCGCCAACAACATCGTCGGTTCGCGCGACCTGCGCTTCTCGGTCGTGCGCTACGGCAACGTGATGGGCAGCCGCGGTTCGGTGGTGCCGTTCTTCCTCAAGATGCGCAAGACCGGCACGCTGCCGATCACCGACCCGCGTATGACGCGCTTCAACATCGTCATGGACCAGGCCATCGAGATGGTGTTCTGGGCGATCGAGAACGCGCTTGGCGGCGAGGTCTTCGTGCCGAAGATCCCGAGCTACAGGATCACCGATCTTGCCGAGGCGATCGGACCCGAATGCAAGAAGGAGATCGTCGGCATCCGACCGGGCGAAAAAATCCACGAGGAGATGATCGTTCCCTCCGACAGCGCCAGCACGGTCGACATCGGCAACTACTACGCCATCCTGCCGATGGTGCGCGGCATCACGGTCAGCGAGTACCTCAAGCATCGGCCCGGCCAGCTCGTCGACATCGACTTCCACTACCACAGCGGCAACAATGACTGGTTCCTCAGCGTCGATGAACTGCGCGAGATCATCCGCCGCCACATCGACCCCCGTTTCCTTGATTGACCGCCGACGCGGCCGAGGCGGCCGCCCAAGCTGGGAGGCCTCGATATGCAGACCCGCCTCTTTGCCTCGCCGCAATACCCGGCGGTGCCGACCGCCGACGGCGCGCTCTATCCGGTCCACCGCATCTTCTGTGTCGGCAGGAACTACGCCGAACATGCCAGGGAGATGGGGGTCGAGGTGGACCGCGAAGCCCCGTTCTACTTCATGAAGGACGCCTGCAGCCTCGTCCTCTCCGGCGCGACAACGCCCTATCCACCCGGCACGGAGAACTACCACCACGAGGTGGAACTGGTGCTGGCCGTCGGCCGGCAGACGTTCCGCGCCGCCGTGGCCGAGGCGGCCGCCGCGATCTGGGGCTATGGCTGCGGGCTCGACATGACCCGCCGCGACCTGCAGCAGGCGGCGCGGGCCAAGCAGCGCCCGTGGGACATCGGCAAGAATTTTGAAAATTCCGCCGTCATCGCCCCGCTGACCCAGGCCGCCGCGTTCGGACCGGTCGGACACCAGCGCATCGCCCTGTCGGTCAACGGCCGGACCAGGCAGGACGCGCGCCTGTCCGATCTCGTCTGGTCGCCGGCCGAACTGGTGGCGCACCTGTCGCGCTACTACCACCTCGCTCCAGGTGATCTGATCTACACCGGCACGCCGGCCGGCGTCGGGCCGGTGGTTGCCGGCGATGTCATCCAAGGCGAGATCGACGGGCTGGCGCCGGTCGAACTCACCATCGGAGCGCCGGAATGATCCTGCACGACTATTTCCGCTCTTCCGCCGCCTATCGCTGCCGTATCGCCTTCAACCTCAAGGGGATCGACCCGCAGCGCGTCCACGTCCATCTGACCCGCGACGGCGGCCAGCAGCGGACCCGGGCCTATCGCGCGCTCAACCCGCAAGCGCTCGTTCCGGCGCTGGAAATCGGCGACGGCACCGTGCTGACCCAGTCGCTGGCGATCATCGAATGGCTCGACGAGACGCATCGGCAACCACCGCTGCTGCCGGACGACCCGCTGGCGCGCGCCCGGGTTCGTGCTTTCGCCCAGGTGATCGCCTGCGACATCCACCCGCTGCAGAACCTGCGCGTGCTGCAATATCTGCGTTCGGAGTTCGGCCAGGACCAGGCCGGCGTCGAGCGCTGGTGCCGGCGCTGGCTGGGCGAGGGACTGTCGGCCTGCGAGGCGCTGGCGAGCCGGACGCCCTCGGCTCGATTCTGTTTCGGCGACGCGCCGTCGCTCGCCGACATCTGCCTGGTGCCGCAACTGTTCTCGGCCGACCGATTCGGTGTCGACCTGACCGCGATGCCGCGCTTGCGCGCCATCCGTGCCGCCTGCGAGGCCCTGCCGGCCTTCGCCGCCGCCCACCCGGCCCGCCAGCCCGACGCCGAGGCCTGAACGTCACGGGTTCAGCCGATGTCGGCGCGCTCGATCAGCGCGAGCAGTCCTTCGAGCAGTGCTGCCGGCGGCGGCGGGTCTCCGGGGATATGCAGATCGACCGGCACGACGGCGCCGACGCCGCCGACCACCGCATAGCTGCCGGCAAAGTGGCCGCCATCGAGCGCCGCGTCGCCGACCGCCACCACCCATTTCGGGTTGGGGGTGGCGGCGAAGGTGCGCTCCAGCGCCTGGGCCATGTTCCTCGTCACCGGGCCGGTGACCAGCAGGACGTCGGCGTGGCGCGGCGAGGCGACGAAGCGGATGCCGAAACGCTCGATGTCGTGGAAGGGATTGTTGAGCGCGTGGATCTCCAGTTCCGGGCCGTTGTCGGAGCCGGCATCGACCTCGCGCACCGACAGGCTGCGGCCGAGCCGGCGGCGCGCCGCCCGGCCGACGGCCTCGGCGAGTTCGGCCGCCGCCGCCGTGCCGGCGGCGGGCGGCGCCTCCGTCAGGACGGGCTTCACCAGACTGTCGAGCAGGAGCTTCAGCATCTTACAGATCGTGGCCCGAATAGGAGCAGTTGAACGACTTGTTGCAGAGCGGGAAGTCGGCGACGATGTTGCCCTCGATGGCCGCTTCGAGCAGCGGCCACTGGAACCATGAAGGGTCGCGCGGATGGCAGCGCTCGACCTGGCCGTCCGCCCCGATCCTGAGCCAGACGAGCACGTCGCCGCGAAAGCCCTCGACCATGGCCACACCCTCGGCCGCTCGCCCGGCGCCGCCGATCGCGACGCGCAGCGGGCCGTCGGGGAGCCGGTCGAGAATCTGGTCGACCAGCGCCAGGCTCTGCTCGACCTCGCGGATGCGCACCCAGACGCGGGCGTTGACATCGCCCTCGCTCAGCACCGGCACCTCGAACGACAGCGCGTCATAGGGCGGATAGGGCAAGGCGCGGCGCGCATCGAAGGCGCGGCCGGAGGCGCGCCCGACATAGCCGCCGGCGGCGAACCGGCGGGCCAGTTCCGATTTCAGGATGCCGGTCGCCACCGTCCGGTCCTGTAGCGAGGTGGTGGCGTCGTAGAGCTCGACCAGCGCCGGGAAGCGCGCCTGCACTTCGGCGACGAGCGAGCGTATCGCGGCCGCGCCGTCCGCATCGAGGTCGCCGGCCACCCCGCCCGGCGCGATGCGGTCGCGCATCAGCCGGTGGCCGAAGGCCGCCCGCGCCGCCCGCAGCACCCGTTCGCGCAGGGTCGCGCAATGGGCATGCATCAGCGTGAAGGCGGCATCGTTGCAGATGGCGCCGATGTCGCCCAGATGGTTGGCGATGCGCTCAAGCTCGGCCATCAGCGCGCGCAGATGGGCCGCGCGCGGCGGCGCCTCGATACCGAGCGCCGTCTCGGCGGCGCGCGCGAAGGCATAGGCATAGGCGACGGTGCTGTCGCCGCAGACGCGGCCGGCAAGCGCGGCGGCGTTGGCGAGCGTCGCCCCGCGCATCAGTGCCTCGATCCCCTTGTGGACATAGCCAAGCCGCGCCTCGAGCCGCACCACCGTCTCGCCGCTGGCGGTGAAGCGGAAGTGGCCGGGCTCGATGATGCCGGCATGGACGGGACCGACCGGGATCTGGTGCAGGCCCTCGCCCTCGACCGGCAGGAAGGCATAGGTCAGGCCGTCGGCCGGCGCCGGCTCGCAGGCGCCGAGCGGAAAGCGCACGCCCCAGCGTCCATGGTCGAGCCAGGGGCGCGGGTCCGGCGCGTCGAGCGGCCTCAGCCCGAACAGGTCGTGCACGGCGCGCTCGGGGCGGATCGCCGGCGCATGCAGGCGGCCGACCGAGGGAAACGTGCCGTCCGGGCAGGCAAGCGTCAGCACCGCAGCCCCGCCGGCCTCCTCGGCCAGCACCGCCATGTGGACGGCGCTTCGGTCGCCCCAAAGTCCGGCCAACGCCAGCCGGCCGTCGGCCAGCGCCTCGCCCGCCGTCGCCCAGGCCCGGCGGCCGACCTCCAACCGCGGCCATCCGCGATGGCGCTCCACCGGTCTGCCCCTGATCATGCCTGCGAAGGTCTGTGCCACCGCCCGTCTCCTCTCCTAGCCGAGCAGCCCGGCGACATGCTGGAACCAGCCGACCAGCGGCGGCGGCAGATAGAGGCCGGCGACAAGGACCAGCGCCAGATGCGCGAACATCGGCACATAGGAGGCTTCAACGGGTGCCGTCGAGCCGGTCGGCTCGCCGAAGGCGATGGCCGTCGTGCGCAGGAAGATGGCGCCGAGCGCGACCAGCAGGCCGAACACGAGCGCCACCGCCAGCAGCGGCTCGGTGGAGAAGGTCGAGGAGACCAGCAGGAACTCGCTCATGAAGATGCCGAGCGGCGGCAGGCCGGCGATCGCCACCGCGCCGACCAGG
Source organism: Alphaproteobacteria bacterium (assembly GCA_016861165.1). GTDB lineage: Bacteria > Pseudomonadota > Alphaproteobacteria > Rhizobiales > Rhizobiaceae > BOKV01. The sequence continues at coordinate 90,476 of BOKV01000002.1, forward strand.
AAGCCCCAGCCGAGCACCGGGTGGGTCTCGGTCAAGCCGCGGATGTCGGCGATCGCCTGCGTTCCCTTGACCTGGGCGATGTGGCCGACGGCGTAGAAGATCGCCGACTTGGTCAGGCTGTGCATGACCATGTGCAGCAGGCCGGCGAAGTTGGCGAGCGGGCCGCCCATGCCGAAGGCGAACACGATGATGCCCATGTGCTCGATCGAGGAATAGGCGAACAGCCGTTTGATGTCGCGCCGCCGGTAGAGCATGAAGGCGGCGAAGATCAGCGAGGCGAGCCCCATCGTCACCATCAGCGGCCCGGGCGCGATCGCCTCCGGGCTGGCGGCGAGCAGGATCTTGAAGCGCAGCACGACATAGAGGGCGACGTTGAGCAGCAGCCCCGACAGCACCGCCGAGATCGGCGTCGGGCCTTCGGCATGGGCATCGGGCAGCCAGGCGTGCAGCGGCGCCAGCCCGACCTTGGTGCCGTAGCCGAGCAGCAGGAACACGAAGGCGAGGTTGAGCAGCGCCGGATCAAAGGTGGCGGCCCGCTCGACCAGCAGCGTCCACACCATGGCATCGTAGCCCTCGCCGACGACCTCCGGCTGGGCGGCCATGTAGACGAGGATGGTGCCGAACAGCGCCAGCGCGATGCCGACGCTGCCGAGGATGAAGTACTTCCAGGCCGCCTCCAGCGCCTCGTGCGTGCGGTAGATGCCGACCATGACCACGGTGGTGAGCGTTGCCAGTTCGACCGCCACCCACATCAGCCCGATATTGTTGGCGACCAGCGCCAGGTTCATGCCGAACAGCATGATCTGATACATGGCGTGGTAGAAGCGCAGGTTGGCCGCCGTCAGCCGCCCGGTGTGCAGTTCGTGGCCGATATAGGAGGCGCTGAACACGCTCGCGGTGAAGCCGACGAAGGTGTTGAGCACGATGAAGACGATGTTGAGATCGTCGATGAACAGGTAGCTGCCAGCCGGCGGGCGTTCGGTGACGAACAGCGACAGCGCCGCCAGGAGCGTGAGCAGGCTCGCCAGCACGTTGATGCGCGCGGTGAGCCGGTAGCCGGGCAGCGCCGCCAGCACGGCGGCGGCCACCACCGGGACGACCAGCACGGCCGTCTGCGGGGCGAAGGGCAGCGCGATCATCGCCGTTCTCCCCGGAACTGGTCGAGCGCGCCGATGTCGACGGTGTCGAACCGCTCGCGGATGCGGAACAGGAAGATGCCGATGACGATGAAGGCGATGAGGATCGAGAAGGCGACGCTGATCTCGACCACCAGCGGCATGCCCCTGGCGCCGGTAGCGGCCAGCACCAGCCCGTTTTCCAGTGCCATGAAGCCGACCACCTGGCTGACGGCGTTGCGCCGCGTCACCATCACCAATAGCCCGAGCAGCACCACCGACAGCGCGAAGGCGAGGTCGGCGCGGGCCAGAGGATCGGCCTCCGGCGTCGCCCGCAGCATGACCACCATCGACAGCGCCACCAGCCCCATGCCGGCCAGCATGGTGCGGCCGACGCCGACCACCGCCTCGATGTCGCGATGGATGCCGAGCCGGCGCACGATGCGGTGCAGCGCCATCGGGATCACGATCGCCTTGAAGACGAGCGCGATGGCCGCGGTGACGTAGAGGTGCGGCGCGCCCTGGATGTGGGCTTGCCAGGCAACCGACAGCGACAGCACCAGCGCGTGCAGCGCGTAGACGTTGAGCAGCGCATAGAGCCGGTCCTGGTAGAGCAGCATGAAGCTGACCAGCACCAGCCCGCCGGCCAGCATATGGGCGATGTCGAAGGTGAGGCTGCCGTTCATCCTACAGGCTCCGCGACACGAACAGCAGCAGCGTGCCGAGCAGGCCGAGCATCAGCGCGGCGCCGAGGAAGTCCGGCACGCGGAACACGCGCATCTTGGCGATCGATGTCTCGAACAGGGCGAGCAGCGCGCCGCCGACCGCCAGCTTGGCGAGCCAGATCACCGCGCCGATGGCGAGGGCACCGAGGCCGGCGCCCGGCGCGGCGATCCCCCACGGGACGAAGATGCAGACAATCAGCGACAGGTAGAGCAGCAGCTTCAACGACGCGCCGAACTCGATCATCGCCAGATGGCGGCCGGAATATTCGAGCACCATCGCCTCGTGCACCATGGTCAGTTCCAGATGCGTGGCCGGATTGTCGACCGGAATGCGGGCGTTCTCGGCGATCGCCACCATCACCAGCGCGATCAGCGCCATGCCGAGCGAGACGCGCAGTCCGACCTCGGGCGTGGCGAGCACGGCGGCGACGGTGGAAAGCTGGGTGGAGCCGGCCACCAGGGCGAGCGCGAACACGGTGAGCAGCATGGCCGGCTCGGCGAGCGACGCGATCATCACCTCGCGCGAGGCGCCGATGCCGCCGAAACTGGTGCCGACATCCATGCCGGCCAGCGCCAGGAAGAAGCGGGCCGAGCCGAGCAGCGCGATGATGGCGATGAGGTCGGCCGTCCACGAGAACATCAGCCCGACGGCGAAGGTCGGAACCAGCGCGGCGGCGACCCAGGTGGCGGCGAAGACCAGATAGGGCGACACGCGGAACAGCCAGGAGGCGTTCTCGGCCAGCACCGCCTCCTTGCGCAGGAGCCGCGCCAGGTCGCGATAGGGCTGTAGCAGCGGCGGGCCGCGACGCCGCGTCAGCCGCGCCTTGACCTTGCGCACGAAGCCGGTCAGCAGCGGCGCCAGCGCCAGCACCGCCATCATCTGCGCCCCCTGGACGATCAGGTCGTGGATCAGCTCCATAGCGCCAGCACCGCAAGCAGGAAGACCAACGACAGGAACACCAGCACGAGGTAGCGCCGGATGGTCAGGAACTGGAGACGGTTGAGCCGCAGCGCGGCGAAGTCGACCGCCGCGGCAATCGGCGCGTAGAGCCGCTCCCAGATCGGGTCGTGCATCTCGACCACGAGGCGCGCCGGCGCGGTGTCGCCCGGCGGCGGCATCGCGACCGTCTCGCGGGCCTGGAAGACGACCGAGCCGAACACGCGGCGGATCGGCTGGGCGAAGCTGCCGGCGGTGTATTGCGTCGCCGGGCTCGGATCGGGAAAGCCGCAGTCCCAGGCCGGCCCGCGGCGCAGTTCGTGCGAGGCGAAGCGGTGGACGAGGATCGCCGCCAGCCAGGCGGAGGCGGCGATGAACAGGAACACCAGGAGCCCGTTATAGGAGCTGCGGCTCTCGGCGACCGGTACCACCGACAGCCATGGCACGTGGGCCTGGGCGGGCATGGCGCCACCGACGAGCGCCCGGGTGACCGGCGCCAGCGCGTCGATGACGAAGCCGGGCAGGATGCCGACGAGCAGGCAGAGCACGGCGAGCGCCAGCATCGCGGCGAGCGAGAAGCGGTCGACCTCGCGCGCGTCACCGCTCGCAGGCGAGCGCGGGCGCCCGAGGAAGGTGACGCCGAAGGCGCGCACGAACGCGGCCGCCGCCAGCGCCGCCGCCAGCGCCAGGAGGCCGCCGACCGCCGGTACCAGGATCTTCAGGCCCCATTGCGGTAGCTGCGGGCTCTGCAGGATGGCCTGGAAGGCCAGCCATTCGGAGACGAAGCCGTTGAACGGCGGCAATGCCGAGATCGCCGCACTGCCGCCGAGGAAAGCAAGGCTGGTGACCGGCATGCGATGGATGAGGCCGCCGAGCCGCTCCATGTCGCGCGTCGCGGTCGCCGTCAGCACGGCGCCGGCACCGAAGAACAGCAGGCTCTTGAACAGGGCGTGGTTGAGCACGTGGAACAGCGCCGCCGTCAGCGCCAGTGCGGCCGCCCACGCCATCGCGTTGGCGCTGAACGCGAGTGCCAGGCCGAGGCTGACGAAGATGACGCCGATGTTCTCGATGGTCGAATAGGCGAGCAGCCGCTTGAGATCGCGCTCCATCAGCGCATGCAGGATGCCGAGCACGGCCGTGGCCCCGCCCAGCGCCAGCAGCACGATGCCGGCCCACCAGGCCGGGTCGCCCATCAGGTCGAAGACGACGCGCAGGAAGCCGTAGACGGCGACCTTGGTCATGACGCCGCTCATCAGCGCCGAGACGTGGCTGGGCGCGGCCGGATGGGCGAGCGGCAGCCAGACATGCAGCGGCACCAGCCCGGCCTTGGAACCGGCGCCGAGCAGCATCAGCGCGAACACGAGCACCGTGGTCGACGGGGCGTGCGCGGCCGAACGCATTGCCTCGAAAGCGTAGCCGCCGCCCGGTCCGGCCATCAGCCCGAAGGCGAGCAGCAGCGCCATCGTGCCGAAGCCTGCCATGACCAGATAGACGAGGGCGGCGCGCGCGTTGTCCGGGTCGCGGTGGTGGGTCAGCACCATCGCCCAGGAGGCGAGCGACATGAACTCCCACGACAGCAGGAAGGAGAAGGCGTCGGCGGCGACGACGACCAGGTTCATGCCGGCAAGGAAGGCGGCGAAGAACGGCAGCACCCGGTGCGGCGCGCTCTCATGGCGGCCGTAGCCGAGTCCGTAGAGACTCGCCGCCGCGCCGCCGAGATTGACCACGGTCAGGAAGAAGGCCGACAGCGAGTCGAGGCGGAAATGGGCGCCGAGCCATGGCAGCCCCAGCGGCAGCACCAGTTGACCGGTACGGCCGCCGATGAGCGCGGCAACCGCGACCGCGAGCAGCACGGCGGAGACGGCCGCGCAGGCGCCGTAGACGATCGCCGTCGCCGCCGGCAGGCGCGCGATGGCGACGGCGGCCACGGCGGTCACCAGCAACACCGCGATCAGCGCGAGCAGGATCGTCGCCGGCTCCATCATCCCCGCCCGTCCGATGCGGCGGACGGCTCCTCGGCGCGCAGCGGCTCCGGCCCGGCCTTCAGCCGCACGCCGCGGCCGCTCGCGCGGCTTACCGCGCCCTCGCCGATGATCTCGACGCCGGCCGCGTCCAGCGCGGCGATGAGCTTCATCAGCGAATCGACATTGCCGCGAATGGTGCCGTCGCTCGCTTCCATGCGCTGGATGGTCGGCACCGACAGCCCCGACAGCTCGGCGAGCCGGCGCTGATCGATGCCGAGCAGGGCCCTGGCCGCGCGAAGCTGGTGGGCGGTGATCACCGTTCAGCCGTCAGTTGTTGATGATTGGACATGAACTATGCGGTATGCATTCTACATATCGCGCGTAATTTGTCCATTCCTAATGTGTCAACCATCACTTCACACGGTCGATCCATCGCGACCGACGCCTGGCGGGGTGCCGGCCCGGGCGATGGCGAGGCCGGCCAGCGTCAGGGTTTCGGCGTCCTCGACCGCCGTCCGTGCGCCTGCTGCGGCCAGCGCCTCCGCATAGGCGGTCGCCAGCGACGGGGCGCCGACGAGGTGGACGGTCCGGCCGGTCCACCAGTCCTGCGTCGCCGCGAGTTCGGCGCCGATCAGCAGGCCCGACAGGCGCGAGCGGGCGGCGACTGCGCCGGCGCCGCCCAGCAGATCGGTCGCCCGGATGCCGAACAGCGCCGCGGTCAGCCGTTGCGGTCGGTCAAGCATCTCGACGGCAGCGGCCAGAAAGGCCTCACGGTCGTCACCGGCGCTGGCGACCGAATGGCGCAGCACCGAGCGCTCGGCCAGGAGCGCGAACGCCTCGCCGGTCATGAAGGTGGCGAACCGGGTGACCCGGCCGCCTTCAAGTCGCGCCCACTTGGCGTGGGTGCCGGGCAGGCAGGCGATCGCCGCCGCCGGGCCAAGCCTCTCCGCAAGGCCGGCAAGCTGCGTCTCCTCGCCGCGCATCACGTCGGGCGGATCGGTCTGGCTCAGTCCCGGCACCAGCGCCACCGCGAGGCGCCGGTCCGCGGTGGCGACCGGGGTCAGATCGCCGCCGGCGACCGGGGCGCACGGCACCGGCCGGTAGGCCGCCTCGCGCCAGCCCTGGCGGGCGCCCGCCATGCCGCAGACGATCACCGGAACCGTCCGCGCTTCAGGCAGCCAGCCACCGACGATTTCGACGAGCGCCGGTTCGTAGCCATCGGGGTCGAGCCCGCCCATGCCGGCGCCCGAGGCGGCGCGGGCCAGCACGCTGCCATCGGCGCCGACCGCCCAGAGGCGCAGCGCGCTGGTGCCCCAGTCGGCGGCGATCCAGTCGAGCCCCGGCAGCCCGCCCCCCTGCGCCATCGTCATCTGCCCCCAATCCGGTTCGGGCGGCACAGTCGCCGTGCGCGCGGGCCGGACCGGCCCTCAGGCACGCGTCTCCGCCTCGCTCTCGCGCGGCCGCATGGCGATCGGCACCGGCCCGCCATGGCCGGGCTGGCTCGCCGCCAACGCCTGGGCCTGCCGCCGGCGCTCGCGGAACTTGGCGAACTGGTTGTCGGCCAGAACGCCGATGAGGATGACGCTGCCCATGACGGCGAAGTTGAGCGAGGAGGGAATGCCCAGCAGGTTAACCAGGTTCTGCAGGACCTGCAGCAGGATGACGCCGAGCACGACGCCGACGATCGAGCCTTCGCCGCCGCGCAGCGAGAAGCCGCCTAGGACGGCGGCGGCGATCGCATAGAGCTCATAGAAATTGCCGTGTCCGGAAGGCAGAATCGACCGGGTGTACATGGCGAAGAAGATCGCCGCGATCGCCGTCAGCACCGCGCAGATGATGTAGGCTGCGACGATGACGCGCGTGGTGCGGATGCCCGAATAGCGCGCCGCCTCCTCGTTCTTGCCGACGGCGAAGAGATAGCGCCCGAACACCGAGCGGTGCAGCACAAACCACATCACTACCGCCACCACGATCATGAAGATGAACGAGTGCGGTATGAGCAGCGAGTGCAGGTTGCCGCCGGTGATGAGCGCGACGATGTCGGTTCGGCCGGTGGTCAGCCATTCGAGGTCGGGAAAGTTGACGCCGAAGGGAAAGCCGGCCGTGGCGTCATGCGTGTAGAAGCGCGCGATGCCGCGATAGATCAGCAGCCCGCACAGCGTGACCACGAAGGGCTGCAGGTTCATCCGGGTGACCAGCAGGCCGTGCACCAGCCCCATCGCCAGGCCGATGACGATCACCAGCAGTGCCGCAAGCGGCCAGGGCACGCCCTGGTTGGCGATCAGGTCGATGAAGATGACGCCGAGAATGGCGATCATCGACCCGACCGACAGCTCGATGCCGCCGGTGATGATCACGAACCCCTGGCCAATGGCGAAGATGCCGAACAGGCCCACTAGGTTGGCCGTGTTGGCGATGTTGATCGGGGAGAGGAAGCGCGGATTGATGATCGCCACCACGGCGCCCACCACGATGATGAGAACCAGCAGCCCAAGGTCCTTTTTGAGCATTGTCGACTGCCTCCCCCGGCACGGATCACAGCGGCTTGCCGACCGCCAGCCTCAGGATGTTTTCCTCGCTGCACTGCGCGCGGTCCAGAATACCGGAAATGTGGCCTTCATGCATGACGGCGACCCTGTCGGACACGCCGATCACTTCCTCCATGTCGGATGAGATCATCAGCACGGCGACGCCATTGTCGGCGAGGCCGCGCATCAGCCTGTAGATTTCCGACTTCGCCCCGATGTCTATGCCGCGCGTCGGCTCGTCGAAGATGATCACCCTCGGCTCCATGGCGAGCCATTTGGCCAGCACTACCTTCTGCTGGTTGCCACCCGAGAGCGCCCCGGTGCGGATCGTCACGCCGGGCGTCCGGATGTCGAGTTCGACGCGGCTCCTTTCGGCCCGCGCCCGCTCGCGCTCGCCGGAGACCAGCATATGGCGGCAATAGGCCGCCAGGTTCGGCAGGCTGACATTCTCGGCGATCGTCAGATCGAGCAGCAGGCCGGCGCCCTTGCGGTCCTCTGGCACCAGGAACACGCCCGCCCGGACCGCGTCGGCCGAGGACGCGAACCGCGCCTCCCGTCCGTCGAGCATGATGGCGCCGCCCAGCGCACGGTCGATCCCGAACAGCACCCGCGCCAGTTCGGTTCGCCCCGCTCCGACCAGCCCGGCCAGCCCGAGGATTTCGCCCCTGTGCAGATCGAGGTCGATGTCCCTGTGCGGATAGGTCGAGGTCCTGATCCCCCTTGCCGAAAGGGCAACCTCGCCGCGTGGCACGGCCGGCGGCGCGTAGGCGACCTTCAGATCGCGCCCGACCATCAGCTTGACCATGGCGTCGTGATGGATGCCGTCGTCGTGGAGCGCGCCGACCAGGTGGCCGTCGCGCAGCACCAGGACGCGGTCGCAGGACTCGACGATTTCGTGAAGCCGGTGGGAAATGAAGATCACCGAGATGCCATGCGCCTTCAGCCCCGCGATCACCTCGAGCAGCTTCTCGGTCTCGGCGACCGGCAGCGCCGAGGTCGGTTCGTCGAAGATGACCAGCCGCGCGTCGACGCTTAGAACCCTGGCGATCTCGACCATCTGGCGCTGGGCGAGCGAGAGCCTCTCGACCGGGGTGGTGGACGAGAACGACGCGCCCAGCCGGTCCAGCAGCGGCTGCACCGCGGCATGAAGCCTGTCGGTGTCGATCAGCCGCAGGAAGCCGTACCGGCGCGGCTCGCGGCCGATATAGACATTGGCTGCAACGTCGAGATTCTCGAAGAGGTTGAGCTCCTGATGGACGAAGGCGATCCCCGCCTTCATCGAATCCTCCACGGTGAAGGCATCGCGGACCGAGCCGTCCACCTCGATGGCGCCGCGGTCGGGCTCGGTGACGCCGCCAAGGATCTTCATCAGCGTGGATTTGCCGGCGCCGTTCTCGCCGACGATGCCGATGACCTCGCCCGGTCGGACCTCCATCGAGAAATCGGCGAGCGCGACCACGCCGGGATAGGACTTGCGGATGCCTGAAAGCCTGAGGAATGGCTCGCCGGTCGGCTCGGGCATGGTCGAAACAGCAGGCGCGGCCACATCGGTCTCCAGGAGCAGCCCGCAGCCGGTTGCCCGGCTGCGGGGCGTTGTCAGGCCGGCTTACTTGCCCGCCAGCTTGGCCTGAAAGTCGGCCTGGAACGCTTCGACATTTTCCTGGGTCAGCGTCAAGCCCGGAATGATGATGATGCCATCGGCCGGGATGCCGCTCTTGTCGCCCTTCAGAAAGGCGGCGATCAGCTTGGAGCCCTGATAGCCCCATTCATAGGGCTGCTGCACCACGGTGCCGGCAAACGAGCCCTCCTTGACGGCGCCCAGTGTGATCGGGTCCTCGTCGAAGGCGACGACCGTGATCTCGCCGAGCTTGCCGGCGTCCCGCAGCGCCTCGTACATGCGCGGCGGGTTGTAGGAATAGAAGCCGACCATGCAGTTCACGTCCGGATTGGCCACCAGCACGTCGTCCACATTGGCACGGGCGCGGGTCTGGTCGATGTCGTCGCCGCGCACATCGATGAGTTCGAGGCCGGTGCCGGCGACGGCTTGGTTGTAGCCCTGAATGCGCTCCTTGGCGTTGTCGGCGCCGGGCAGGCCGACAAAGCCGATGCACTTGCCCTGCTTGCCGGCCATCGCCTTCTTCATCAGTTCGCCGGCCGCCGTACCGAGTTCGGTGTTGGATGAGCCGATATAGGCGATGCGGTCCGACTGGGTCGCGTCGGAATCGAAGGTGAAGAACGGAATCTGCGAGGCGACCGAGTTGATGGCGTCGGTCGAGGTGGGGGGATCGACCACCGACACGGCCAGCGCGGCGACGCCGGCCGCCACGAGGTCGTCCATCATGCGGCGCTGCACGGCGGCGTCGGCCCGTTCCGGGTAGCGGAACGAAAGCGTGACGTCGGGCAGCTCCGTCTGGGCCTTTGCAACCGCCGCCTCCATGATCTTCCAGAAGTCCGACGGGCCGTTGACGACGAAGGCGATTTCCGGCTTGTCCTGCGCGTAGGCGCTGCCGCCCAACGCCGAAGCCAGCACGGCAACACTGATCAAACGTCCGAGTCTCATTGCTCCTCCCCCTCGGGTTCACTGCTGATTTGAATGATACCTCCCGCGCATATTTGCGCACCAAATTGCTAATATAAATCGATCAAATTATCAACGGAAAACGACGCGCAGGGACGGCACGGTCAGACCGTCACCCAGCCGCCGGCGCGCTCGCTTTCGAAGATCGCGTCGAGCACGCGCATCGAGGCGATGGCGTCGTCGATGCCCCAGGGCAGCGGCTTTCCCGTCAGCACCGACCGTGCGAAGGCCTCGGCCTGCTCGGCATATTGGTCGCATGGCGCGATCACCTCGCGTCGGGCGAGATGGCCGTCGAAACTCAGCCCCTCGTCGACCAGGACCGCCGTCGCCTCGCCCTGCGGGGCATTGAAGGGAACCACGATCTCGGCGCGCGCCCGCGTGCCGATGATCTCGATCGACTGGTGGCCGACCAGTTGCGTCGATACGGTGAAGGCAAGCTGGCGACCCTCGCCGAAATCGGCGATGACGCTCGCCTGGCGGTCGGTGCCGAAGCGCGGGCAGCGGTCGATCAGCGCCACGACGCGCTTGGGCTCGGCCTCGAAGAAGAAGCGGCCGCCGGTGACCGGGTAGCAGCCGATGTCGAGGATGGCGCCGCCGCCGATCTCCGGCTTGTTGCGCACATCGTCGGCGTCCATGTTGACATAGCTGAACACCGCGCGCACCGCACGCGCCTCGCCCAGTTCGCCGGAGCGCACGATTTCGCGCACGCGCAGCCATTGCGGGTGGTAGCGCACCATGAAGGCTTCGGCCACCGTGACGTTGGCGGGGCACTCGCGCAGGCGCTCGGCCTCCCTGACGCTGAGCGCAATCGGCTTTTCGCACAGGACATGCTTGCCGGCGCGCGCCGCCGCCAGCGTGTAGTCGACATGGAGATGGTTGGGCAGCGGATTGTAGATGGCATCCACCTCGCCGTCGGCGATGAGTTCCTCATAGGAGCCATAGGCACGTTCGATCCCCAGTTCGCTCGCCACCTCGCCGGCGCGCGCGCGATCGCGCGAGGCGATCGCCACCACTTGCGAGGACGGCGACGCCTTGATGCCGGGAATGACCTTGGTGCGCCCGATATTGGCCGTCGAAAGGATGCCCCACCGCAGTCTCCTGCCTGTCATGTCGCCGTCCCCGATTGTTCGTTCGCGTCGCTCGAAAAGGAGCCGGGCCGCGGGGCGGCCCGGCTCCACTGCGTCAGGTCTGGTCCGCCGTCAGTTGTTGGCGCAGAAGCCGGGATCCTGCTCGTTGCAGATGTCGAGCCCGGTATAGAGCGGATCGTCGACCTTCTCGCCATTGATGAGCTGGATCATCACGTCCGGCGCGCGGTAGCCCATCTCGAACGGCCGCTGGCCGACCTGGGCATGGCTGCGCCCCTCGCGGAACGCCTGGGTCTGCGGCGGCAGCGTGTCGCCGGCGATGATGATCAGGTCCTTCGACTTCAGCTTGTCCATGACCTGGTCGGTCACCTGGGCGTAGGCCTGCGGCGCGAACTGCGCCCAGCCGCCGACCAGGATGAAGGCGTCGAGGTCGGGATTGGCGGTGAAGGTGTCGGCCATCTGCTGGTTGGCGAGGTCGGCCTGGTCATTGGTGAACACCGGGCAGCCGTCGATCTCGGTCCAGCCGTTCTGGCCGGTCAGGCGATCGATGCCCTTCTGCCCGGATGCGGTATCGCGGAAGCCCTGCGCGCGGGCGTTGATATTGTCGGCGGCGACGTTGCCGAGCTGCAGGCAGACGGTACCGCCCTCGGCCTTCAGCTTCATCGCCTCCTCGGCCATCTTGACACCCATCAGGTAGTTGTCGGTGCCGAGATAGGTGACGCGCAGGTCGCGGTCCTGTTCGAGGAAGTCGGCGTCGATGGTCATGACCGGCACCTTCGGCGCGATCTGGCGCACGCGGTTGGCCATGGCCGGCGCGTTCGACGGCGAGATGGCGATCGCCGCCACGCCCTTGGTCAGCAGGTCGTCGACGATCTGCACTTCGCCGGCCTCGTCGGCCGATGAGGCCGGGCCGGTATAGAGGCATTCGTACTTGCTGTCGGCGTTCTCGGCCATCCATTTCTGGCAGCCGAGATTGATCTGCTCGAAGAACGGGTTGTCGAGGCCCTTGACCACGATCGCCAGCGTCTCCTTGCCCTGGCCGAGCGCGGGGCCGGCGGCCAGCGCGGCAAGTGCCGCCGCACAGGCCAGTATCTTGACTTCATGCATAGTCCATCCTCCCTTGGGCTCTGAGATTGGTCCCGTGCCGTCAGCCCGGGTACCAGACTTGTCGCGGGTCGTTGCTCGCCCGCGCAAAGTTCCATGCGTCCTCGATCAACGCCCGCATGTCGTAGAGCGGGCGCCAGCCGAGCTTCAGCCGTGCCTTGGCGTTGTCCAGCCAGTTGCTGAAAAAGCCGGTCGACACCTCGACCGGGAAATAACCGCGTGTCTCCTCCAGATATTGGGCGACCCGGCCGTAGTCGACGGGCTCGTCCATGGCGATGTTGAACAGCTCGCGCTCGGCCGCCGGATTGTTGAGCGCGGCGAGGATGGCGGCGACGACATCGCTGACGTGGATGAAGTTGCGCTTGAGCGGCGCGCCGGTCGCGTCGCGCATCAGCGGCACCGCCTTGCGGCCGGCGAAGCGGGCAAGGTCGTCGCTTGGCAGCAGGCTCGCCCAGGGCGGGCCGCCGAACTGGTCGTCGCCGAAGGACAGCGCGAAGCGGAAGTCGTCCTTTTCCATGATCCAGGGCGGCCGCAGGCAGCAGCCGTTGACGCCGTACTGAATCTGGTATTGTTCGAGCATCACCTCCTCGATGACCTTCGTCAGCGCATAGCATCCCGGATAGGCGCGCCGCGGCGAGGTCTCCGTCACCGGATGGTCGTAGCCATGAAAAATGTGACCAACCGAGCAGTCGCCGCCGATCAGGATGAACTGGCGGGCGGTCGGCGAGGCGCGGAACGCCTCCAGAAGATGGAACATGCCCTTGACCGCCACGTCCATGACGAGGTCGGGCGATTCCTTGACGGCGGCCATGTGCACGACATGGGTGACCCCGGCCATCGCCGCCTCGACGCTCTCACGGTCGGCGAGCGACCCCTTGACCACGCTCACCCGGTGACGCGGCGCGAGATCGCGATTGTGGCAGAGGACGACGACCCCGGCACCGGCGAACCGGCTGTCGGCGAGAAAGGCCGGCAGCAGATTGCTGCCCACCTTCCCCGTCACCCCCGTCATCAGCAGCTTCATGACTCCTCCCGAGCTGATAATGATAATATTTACTAATATTCGTTCGTCAACTATTTCTGGGATGGACGCGAGAGCCCGCAGCGAGGCGAGGGAGGACAGGCCGTGGCGGAAAGGTTGAGGCTGACCGGAATCAGCAAGCATTTCGGCGCCATACGGGCGCTGCACGAGGTGTCATTGTCGGTTCAGGAGGGCGAGGTGCTCGGCCTGATGGGTGACAACGGCGCCGGCAAGTCGACGCTGGTCAAGATCATCGCCGGCAATTTCCGCCCCTCCGACGGCGAGATCCGGCTCGACGGCGAGCCGCGCGACTTCCACCATCCCAAGGACGCCCGCAATGCCGGCATCGAGATCGTCTACCAGGACCTCGCCCTTTGCGACAACCTGACCGCCGCCTCCAACGTCTTTCTGGGGCGCGAGCTGCGCCGCCGGATGGGGCCCGTCCCAGTGCTCGACTACCGCTCGATGCACCGGCGCGCCGGCGAACTGTTCGCCCTGCTGAAGTCGGAGACGCGCCCGCGCGACCTGGTGCGCCGGATGTCGGGCGGCCAGCGCCAGGCGGTGGCGATCGCCCGCACGCTGCTGGCCGACGCCCGCGTCGTGCTCATGGACGAGCCGACGGCGGCGATCTCTGTGCGCCAGGTGGCCGAGGTGCTCGACCTGATCCAGCGCCTGCGCGACCGCGGCATCTCGGTGATCCTGATCAGCCACCGCATGCCGGACGTGTTCAGCGTGTCCGACCGGATCGCGGTGCTCAGGCGCGGCGAACTGGTCGCCCACAAGGCGAAGGCCGACAGCTCGCCCGAGGAGGTGACCGGGCTGATCACCGGCGCCATCCAGACGGCATGAGGAAAGGCTGAGGGAGACAACCATGACGACAACGCTCGAACAGGCCATCGAACAGAGCCAGCACCGCAACCTGTTGTCCCGCATCATGAGCGTCCAGGTGTTCTGGGTGGCCCTGGCGGCGGTACTCGCCTGCCTCGCGCTGACGTTGATCACCGATACCTTCGCCACCGAGCGCAACCTGTTCAACGTCACCCGCAACTTCGCCTTCGTCGCCATCATCGCCATCGGCATGACCACCGTCATCGCCTCGGGCGGCATCGACCTGTCGGTCGGCGCCTCGGTGGTGCTGTCGGCGGTCGTCGTCGGCGCGCTGATGGAAACCGGCTACCCGTTCTGGGCGGCGGCGCTGCTCGCCATCGGCGCCGTTCTGCTGGTCGGGCTGGTCAATGGCGTCCTGATCGCCTTCGTCGGCATGCCGCCCTTCGTCGTCACGCTCGGCATGCTGTCCTTCGCCCGCTCGATGGCGCTGGTGCTTTCCAACAACAAGATGATCTACCAGTTCGGACCCGACCACGGGCTGCTGCTGTGGCTGGGCGGCGGCGCCACGGTCGGTGTTCCCCACCCGCTGATCGCCATGGTGGTCCTCGCCGTCATCATGAGCTTCGTGCTCAAATGGACACGGTGGGGCCAGTATGTCTTCGCCATCGGCGGCAACGAGAACGCCGCCGTGCTGACTGGCATCCCCGTGCGCGGCATGAAGGTATCGGTCTACATGTTCTCCGCCTTCACAGCGGGCGTCACCGGCATTCTCATGGTCGGCTGGCTCGGCAGCGTCACCACAAATCTCGGCACCGCCATGGAGCTGACCGTCATCGCCGCGGCCGTCATCGGCGGCGCCAATCTCGCCGGCGGCGAGGGCACCGTGTTCGGCGCCATCGTCGGCGCGCTGCTGATCGAGGTCATCCGCAACTCGCTGATCCTGCTCGGCATCTCGACCTTCTGGCAGGGTGCCTTCATCGGCAGCTTCATCATCATCGCGGTGGCCTTCGACCGCATCCGGCGATTGCGGGGCCAGGACTAGTCAGAGCGGACGGCAACCGGCTGGCCCGGTTGCCGTCCCGCCACGATCTAACGATAGCAGAGCCGCAGCCGCAGCCGCGGCCGGCAGTTGAGGAGCATGGGGGCAGCAATGGACGGACAGACCCACGACCGGCAGCATAGAGGTGCCCGTTTGCGGCCAACCATGATGGATGTCGCCTCCCGCGCGGGCGTGTCGCAGGCGACCGTCTCGCTGGTGCTGAACGGCAGTCCCGGCGCGCGCCTGAGCACGCTGACGCGCGAACGCGTAAGACAGGCGGCCGACGAACTCGGCTACAAGCTGGTGCGGCGCGGGCCCCGGCGGGCGCCCGCCGACCAGAGCCTGATCGCCTTTCTCGCCGACGACATCGCCACCGATCCGTGGATGTCGCTCGCCTTTGACGGCGCCCGCGAGAAAGCCCTCGAATACGGCCTGTCGGTATGCCTGTCGGTCACCCGCGGCGACCCCGACGCCGAGGCGACGATCCTCGGCCAGATGGGCCACCAGCTGCTCGGCATCATCTACGGCACCATCCTGACCCGCCGGGTGGAGCCGTCGCCGGCGCTGTTCGAGCAGCACACCGTGCTCGTCAACTGCTACGACGCCAAGCGGCAGCTACCCTCGGTGCTGCCCGGCGAACTGGTCGGCGGACGGGTCGCCACCGAGCGGCTGATCCGGGCCGGCCGCCGGCGCATCGGCCTGATCAACGGTCAGGAGGGGCTTGACGCCAGCCGCGACCGGCTCAAGGGCTATCGCCAGGCGCTGTCGAGCTACGACATCTCCTTCGATGCCGATCTCGTGCGGCCCGGCAACTGGGAACCGTCGTCGGGCTACGAGATGACGCTCGAACTGATGGCGCTGGACGAGCCCCCCGACGGCGTCTTCTGCGCCAATGACATGATGGCGGTCGGCTGTTTCGACGCCTTGCGCGAACTCGGGCTGCGTGTGCCCGACGACGTCTCCGTCATCGGCTTCGACGATCGCGAGATCGCGCAGTTCACACGGCCGCCGCTGACCACGCTGATCCTGCCGCATTTCGAGATGGGCGAGATCGCCGCCGAACTGCTCATCAACGCCGCCAGCGGCCTGCAGGCCGGCCCGACGCAGATCAAGGTCGAGTGCCCGCTGGTTGAGCGCGACTCGGTCGAATGCCGGCCGCCGGCCGACAACCCGGAGGCGGCCGCCGCCTGAGCCGCTACTGGCCGTACGACGCTGCGGCGGCCCTCTCGAGCGCCGGCAGGAAGGTCTCCGCAAGACTCGCCTCGCCGAGCGGGCCGACATGCTTGTGGGCAATCGTGCCATCGGCGGCGACGATGAAGGTCTCGGGGACACCGTAGACGCCCCATTCGATTGCCGCCATGCCGCGCGGGTCGACCCCTACGGCGGCGAACGGGTTGCCGAGCTGGCCGAGGAAGCGCAGCGCGTTGGCCGTCTGGTCCTTGTAGTTGATGCCGACCAGCGTGACGTCGTCGCGGCCGGCAAGTTCCATCAGCAGCGGATGCTCGGCCCGGCACGGCGCGCACCAGCTTGCCCAGACATTGACAATGGTGACACGGCCCTTGAACGCATCGGCATCGAGGCCGGGCACCGGGCTCCCGTCGGCCCGGACCAGCCCTTCGAGCGGGGCAAGCGAAACCTGCGGCGCTGGCTTGCCGATCAGCGCCGAAGGAATGCGCGAGGTGTCGCCACCGACGAGGAGCTGGCGCA
Organism: Alphaproteobacteria bacterium; assembly: GCA_016861165.1. GTDB lineage: Bacteria > Pseudomonadota > Alphaproteobacteria > Rhizobiales > Rhizobiaceae > BOKV01. The sequence goes on from BOKV01000002.1 coordinate 107,107, forward strand.
TGAAAATGGCGGCCAGCACCAGGAAGATGGCGAGCGGCAGCAGCGCGCCGAACCGGCGCCGCCTGGCGGGCGCCGCCGACGCGGCCGGATCGGCACGTGGCTGGGTCTCGTCAGCCATCGCCCTTCCTCGTCGCGGCGCGGCGGCGCACGCCCTTTTCCTCCAGCGTCGCGATCTCGCGCAACCGGCGGCGGTACTGCAGCAGCGTCCATGCCGTCAGGCCGGCGATGACCGCCGCCGATACCGCATAGGCCGGGACGATGTAGGCGGCGTACTGGCCGAGCATCAGGCGCCTCCCGCCTCGCGCGCCGCCAGCATGCGCATCGAGCGCAGGCGCCGGCGCAGGATCTCGTTGCGCATGTTCATCAGGTGCAGGGTGAGGAAGATCAGCGTGTAGGCGAGCGCCATCACCATCAGCGGATAGAGGAACGCCGCATCCATCGCCGGCCGGCCGAGGCGCGACACGCTGGCCGGCTGGTGCAGCGTGTTCCACCAGTCGACCGAGAACTTGATGATCGGGATGTTGACATAGCCGACCAGGGTGACGATGGCGAGCGCGCGGGCGGCCACCGACGGCTCCTCGATGGCGCGGGCGAGCGCGATGATGCCGAGATAGATGATGAACAGCACCAGCACCGAGGTGAGCCGCGCGTCCCACACCCACCAGGTGCCCCACATCGGCTTGCCCCACAGCGAGCCGGTGATCAGCGCCAGGAAGGTGAAGGCGGCCCCGATCGGCGCCGCCGCCCTGAGCGACACGTCGGCGAGCGGATGGCGCCAGACCAGCGTGCCGAGCGCGGCAAGCGCCATCACCGTATAGGCCATCATCGACAGCCATGCCGACGGAACGTGGATGAACATGATCAGCACGCTGGAGCCCTGCTGGTAGTCCTCCGGCGCGTTGAACGCCATCCACAGGCCGATGGCGAGGCAGGCGACGGTGACGGCCGCCAGGCCCGGCAGGACCGCATTGGCGATTCCCATGAAGCGTGCCGGGTTGGCGAAATCCCAGATCGAGCCGGCTTTGGCGGTCAGTTCGGCCATGGCCCCTACTTAATGCGGGGCCGGCGCGAAGGCAATCAGACCGGACAGACCTGGGACGTGAGCGACGCCGGCGACGGCCCGCGCTGTGACGGATGTCACTCCGCCGCGTGGCGCAGCACGAAGGCGGCCGAGAGCGGCCCCAGTACGGCAAAGAACAGCGTGATGGCCGCCACCATCAGGAAGGGCTGGGTGAACGGCGCCGGGTCCTCGACCGCGCCATAGCTTGCCGCCACGCCGAAGATCAGCGACGGGATCACCAGCGGCAGCACTAGGATGGCGATGATGAGGCCGCCGCGGGCGAGCGTCACGGTCACCGCGGCCCCGACGGCGCCGATGAAGGTGACCGCCGGCGTGCCGACGGCGAGGGTGGCGACCGTGGCGGCGATCGCCGTCGCCTCCATGTTGAGAAACAGGCCGAACACCGGCGCGGCGGCGATCAGCGGCAGGCCGGTCGCCGCCCAATGGGCGAGGCACTTGACGAAAACGGTCAGCGCTAGCGGATGGCCGGCCATGGCGAGGATGGCGAGCGAACCGTCCTCGCGGTCCTGCTGGAACAGGCGGTCGAGGCCGAGCAGGCTCGCCAGCAGCGCGCCGACCCACAGCACCGCCGGGCCGATCCGCGCCAGCAGGTTGAGGTCCGGCCCGACCGCGAACGGCACCACGGTGACGACGGCAAGGAAGAACAGCACCCCGGTCAGCGCGCCGGCGCCGACGCGGGTGGCCAGGCGCAGCTCGCGCACGAACAGCGCGTTCATGCGGCGGCCGCTTGCGCCCCTCCCCCGTGCGGGGAGGGGTGGTGGCCTGCCGCGTTGTCGAGCGCCAGAAACCGCGCCGCCTTGAGGCCGAGGTCCTGATGCGTCGCCGCCACGACGATGCCGCCCGAGCCGAGATGCTTCCGCACGATGTCGGCGAAGCGCTTGCCCGAGGCCGCATCGAGCGCCGCCGTCGGCTCGTCGACCAGCCAGACCGGCCGGGCCGTCACCAGCAGCCGGGCGATCGCCACCCGCCGCTTCTGGCCGGCCGACAGATAGCCGGCCGGAATGTCGCCGATGCCGGGCAGGCCGACCTTTTCGAGCGCCGCCTCGATGTCGAGGCCCGGCCCGAGGAAGCGCTGCCAGAAGGACAGGTTCTCGGCGACCGTGAGCTGGCCCTTGAGCGCGTTGTCGTGGGCGAGGTAGTGGCAGTGCTCGGCGAGCCGCCAGCCGTCGTCGGCGCCGGCCATGCCGTCAAGCCGGACGCTGCCGGCCGCCGGCGGCAGGAAACCGGCGATCGCCTTGATGAGCGTCGACTTGCCCGAGCCGTTCGGACCGGTGACGACCAGCGCCGAGCCGGCCGGCACGGCGAAAGAGACACCATCGAAAATCCGCCTGTCGCCGCGGTCGACGGCCAGGCGCTCGCCAACGAGCTGCATGGCGCATCACTAGCCGCTGGAGGGAAAAAGGGGAAGCGCTTCACCCGCGCCCGCTGGCATCGCTGGGAAGCGGCCGGATCGCGCAGGCCGCCGCCAAACCTGGAAAAATTCCGGTTCGGTCCTATTCACTCGCCCGCCAAATCGCTCTATAAGGCCGCCAGGCCGAGCCAGCAGCCGGCAACGCCTTTCATCCCCTTGCGCCGGAACGAGAAACCGCACGTTTCTGAACCGGGCAGACACGCGGAAATGGCTGCACCCGCTCTTCGGCGTGTTCCCTGACTGACGCCAGTGTTTGCCCCTTCCGGAGCACACATGTGACACAGGACGGAACACGCACAATGCTGAATTCGCTGGACAGTTTCGAATGTCGCCGGACCCTCGCCGTCGGCGGCAAGGACTATGTCTATTATTCGCTGGTCGAGGCCGAGAAGAACGGCCTTGCCGGCGTCTCGCGCCTGCCCTTCTCGCTGAAGGTGCTGCTGGAAAACCTGCTGCGCTTCGAGGACGGCCGCTCGGTCACCGCCGATGACATCCGCGCCGTCGCCCAGTGGCTCGACAACCGCGGCGCCGCCGAGAAGGAGATCGCCTACCGGCCGGCGCGCGTATTGATGCAGGACTTCACCGGCGTGCCGGCGGTGGTCGACCTCGCCGCCATGCGCGACGCCACGCTGGCGCTCGGCGGCGACACGGCCAAGATCAACCCGCAGGTCCCGGTCGACCTGGTCATCGACCATTCGGTCATGGTCGACCATTTCGGCAACGCCACCGCCTTCACCCACAATGTCGAGCGCGAATATGAGCGCAACGGCGAACGCTACACCTTCCTCAAATGGGGCCAGCAGGCCTTCGACAATTTTCGCGTGGTGCCGCCGGGCACCGGCATCTGCCACCAGGTCAACCTCGAATATCTCGCCCAGACGGTGTGGACGAAGGAGACCGACGGCAAGGTCGTCGCCTATCCCGACACGCTGGTTGGCACCGATTCGCACACCACCATGGTCAACGGCCTGGCCGTGCTCGGCTGGGGCGTCGGCGGCATCGAGGCCGAGGCGGCCATGCTCGGCCAGCCGGTCACCATGCTGATCCCCGAGGTCGTCGGCTTTCGCCTGACCGGCCGGCTGCCCGACGGCACCACGGCAACCGACCTGGTGCTGACGGTCACCCAGATGCTGCGCAGGAAGGGCGTTGTCGGCAAGTTCGTCGAGTTCTACGGACCGGGCCTGTCCAGGCTTTCGCTCGAGGACCAGGCCACCATCGCCAACATGGCGCCCGAATATGGTGCCACCTGCGGCTTCTTCCCGATCGACAACGACACCATCTCCTATCTGCGCGCCACCGGCCGCGCCGAGGACCGTATCGCCCTGGTCGAGGCCTATGCCAGGGCCCAGGGCATGTGGCGCTCCGACGACACGCCGGACCCGGTCTTCACCGACACGCTCGAACTCGACCTTGGCTCCGTCGTGCCTTCGCTCGCCGGGCCGCGGCGGCCGCAAGACCGGGTCGCGCTCGCCGAGGCGGCGCCCGCCTTCGAGCGGGCGCTCGCCGAAATCCGCGGCGTCAACGGTTCGGACGCCGCCGCCAACATGGACGAGGAGGGTGGCGGCTCGGTGCCGCCGCTGCGCAAGTCCGCGCCGGTGGCCGGCGCCAACTATCGCCTCGAGGACGGCCATGTCGTCATCGCCGCCATCACCTCCTGCACCAACACCTCCAACCCGTCGGTGCTGATCGGCGCCGGGCTGCTTGCCCGCAAGGCGCGCCAGAAGGGCCTGTCGGTCAAGCCCTGGGTCAAGACCTCGCTGGCGCCCGGCTCGCAGGTGGTCACCGACTATCTCGACAAGGCGGGGCTCACCCCCGACCTCGACGCGCTCGGCTTCAACCTAGTCGGCTATGGCTGCACGACCTGCATCGGCAATTCCGGTCCGCTGCCGGACGCCATCTCGGCGGCCATCAACGAGCATGACCTCATCGCCTGCTCGGTGCTGTCGGGCAACCGCAACTTCGAGGGCCGCGTCAACCCCGACGTGCGGGCCAACTATCTCGCCTCGCCGCCGCTGGTCGTCGCCTATGCGCTCGCCGGCTCGCTGACGACCAATCTGACGACCGACCCGCTCGGCCGCGACGACCGCGGCAACGACGTCTACCTGAAGGACATCTGGCCGACCACCGCCGAGATCGCCGGACTGATCCGCACCTCGGTCAACCGCGACATGTTCGTGAGCCGCTATTCCAACGTGTTCAAGGGCGATGCCGGCTGGCAGAAGATCGAGGTGCGCGCCGGCGACACCTACGACTGGGAGGAGAAGTCCACCTACGTGCAGAACCCGCCCTATTTCGAGGGCATCACCATGGAGCCCGAGCCGATCACCGACATCGAGCAGGCGCGCATTCTCGGCCTGTTCCTCGATTCGATCACCACCGACCACATCTCGCCGGCCGGCTCGTTCAAGGCCGAGACTCCGGCCGGCCACTACCTGACCGAGCGCCAGGTCCGCCCGGTCGATTTCAACTCCTACGGTTCGCGCCGCGGCAACCACGAAGTGATGATGCGCGGCACCTTCGCCAACATCCGCATCAGGAACCAGATGCTGAGCGGCGTCGAGGGCGGCCACACCAGGCACTGGCCCTCCGGCGAGCAGATGCCGATCTACGACGCCGCCATGCGCTACCGGCAGGAGCGGGTGCCGCTGGTCGTCTTCGCCGGCAGGGAGTACGGCACCGGCTCGTCGCGCGACTGGGCGGCCAAGGGCACCCGCCTGCTCGGCGTGCGGGCCGTCATCGCCCAATCGTTCGAGCGCATCCACCGCTCCAACCTGGTCGGCATGGGCGTACTGCCGCTGGTCTTCCACGAGCCGATGCGCTGGCAGGATCTCGGCCTGACCGGGCAGGAGCAGGTGACCATTCGCGGCCTTGCCGGGTTGAAGCCCCGCCAGGAGGTCGAGGCCGTGATCGCCTTCGCCGACGGCCGCGTCGAGAAGGTCGCGCTGCTCGCCCGCATCGACACGCTCGACGAGCTCGACTATTACCGCGCCGGCGGCATCCTGCACTACGTGCTGCGCAACCTGAACCGGGCGGCTTGACGCCGCCCGATCCCCGTCTCCGATCCAGCGGCGCGAGAGGCTCGCGCGCCGCTGTCACCCGAACGTGAGTCGCTTTTGAACGCCCGCTTTCCTATCGTTGACGAATGGTGAACCGCGCCGGCCCGCCGGGGCCGCCAGATGTCGTCCGGGCCGCCGCAGAATGCGGTCCGGCAGAGGCTCATGATTTGACTTTGCCTGAGACGTTCTTTCCTGTCCGGTGGGCCGCCGCCATGCTGCTGGCCCTGGCCGTTACCACGCCGGCGCCGGCGGCTGAGCTCAGCCAGCCGAGGGCCGTGGTCGAGCTGTTCACCAGCCAGGGCTGCTCGTCCTGCCCGCCGGCCGACCGCCTGCTCGACGAACTGGCCGCCGGCGCCGACACGCTGGCGCTCGGCTGGCACGTCGACTACTGGGACTATCTCGGCTGGAAGGACACCTTCGGTCAACCCGGCCATTCGGAGCGCCAGCGCGCCTATGCCCACAGTCTCGGCGCCGGCCAGGTCTACACCCCCCAAGTCATCATCAACGGCCGCCAGCACGTGGTCGGCTCGCGGCGCGAGGCCGTGCTCGGCGCCATCGAGGAATTCGCCGGCACCGCCAACGGCCTGACCGTGCCGATCGAGGTGACGTCGGTCGACGGCACGCTCAAGATCCGCGTCGCGCACACGCCGGAGGCGATCGGCGCCACGCTGTGGATGGTCTATCTGATCGACCGGCGCGAGATCGAGATCAAGCACGGCGAGAACGCCGGCCGGCGCATCGCCTATGCCAACATCGTGCGCAACATCGAGATGATCGGCATGGTCAAGGACCAGGCGCTGCAGACCGAGTTCCAGCTCGCCGACATGGGCCGCCGCGGCTATGATTCCTGCGCGCTGATCCTGCAGAAGACGACGAAGGACGGCACGCCCGGACCGATCGTCGGCGCCGCGCTGGTGCGCGACCTCGGCTCGTGACGCGCGGCGGCGCCAAGAAAAAAGCCAGTCCGAAGACTGGCTTTGCGAGTTCGGGGATTGAACCACACTCAAACAAGGTGGCCCGGCCTGTCTCCCCTGGGGGCTGGGGGGCTGAAATGGACCAGGTTCGACAAGGCCGGACCGTCTGAGGCAACGATCGGAAGGTGCCGGCCAACTTGGGAGAGGCGATGTCCGAATTGGGGCGAGAACAAGGAATTTTGGCAACGCCGTTCGTGGCCTTGCCGGAACCCGCGCCGGCCGCGCGTGCCCTGGCCGCGGCCCTCGACTTCGGCTTGACTTTCGCGCCGGGTTCAAGCTATTGGCGGGCGCGTGGCGCGGCCCGTTCCGCGCCATTCGCATTGGCGCGCCGACAGGCCCGTTGCTGTTGGCAGGCCCGACTGACAAAAACCCGACTGACAAGAAGGCGGACAGGCAGAGCCGGTCTTGACGGCGCCTCAGTCCGTGTCGAACACCGAAAGGCAACAAGATGTTCGCAGTCATACGCACCGGCGGCAAGCAGTACCGCGTCGCCGAGAATGAGGTCATCAGCGTCGAGCGCCTTGCCGGCGAAGTCGGTGACATCGTCGAGCTGTCCGACGTATTGATGGTCGGCGGCCCGGCCGGAGCGGCGATCGGCACCCCGATGGTGGCCGGCGCCTCGGTCACCGCCGAGATCGTCGGGCAGCTGCGCGCGCGCAAGGTGCTCGCCTTCAAGAAGCGCCGTCGCCAGAATTCGAAGCGCATCCGCGGCCACCGCCAGATGCTGACCTCGATCCGCATCGCCGAGATCCTGACCGACGGCGCCAGGCCGAAGAAGACGGCGGCAAAGAAGGCCCCCGCCGCGCAGCCCGAGACACCGGCCGAAGCCCCGTCTGCCGAGAAGCCGGCCAAGGCCGCCAGGAGCGCCCGACCGGCGCCGGACAAGGCCGAAGGCAAGGCCGAAACGGCGGCCAAGGCTAAGACGACCAAGGCCGACAAGCCGGCGGCGAAGAAAACCGCCGCCAAGAAGCCTGCCAAGGATGGCGAATAGGGATTGCCGCCCCTATCTAGGGGCCTGAAGGAGAACGGACATGGCACACAAGAAAGCCGGCGGTTCCTCGCGCAACGGGCGCGATTCCGAGTCCAAGCGCCTCGGCGTCAAGAAATTCGGCGGGCAGTCGGTGATTGCCGGCAACATCATTGTGCGCCAGCGCGGCACCAAATGGCACCCCGGCGCCAATGTCGGCATGGGCCGCGACCACACGCTGTTCGCCCTTGCCGACGGGCAGGTCGCGTTCGCGGCGAAGGCCAATGGCCGAACCTTCGTGAACGTGGTGCCGCCGCAGGCAGCCAAATAGCCGGCAACCGCACCTGCCGGCGTCCCATCGGACCCGGCAAGAGGCCCAGAGCCTAAGCCAGACACCGGAAGAACCGGAGAAAAGGGGAGATGGGGCGCCATCTCCCCTTTCGATTTTGGAGTCCGGAAATGGTTCTGGAAAAGACTCGCGACCACGCAACCGAGAGTGAACTGCACGCGCTGGCGCTCGGCTGCCCGGTGGTCGAGACCGAGCGCCTGCTGTTGCGCCCGCCGCACGAGGACGACGTTGACGATGTCGTCCGCTTCGCCAACAACTACGAGATCGCCCGCATGCTCTCCTCGATGCCGCACCCCTACTTCGCCGAGGATGCGCGCGAGTTCATCGAGCGCGTCAGGAAGGCCTCGGCCGGCGGCTGCGTCTACGCCATCACCGACAAGAAGACGGCCCGCTTCATGGGGGTGTGCGGACTGCACGAGGACCCGGCGCGCGATGAACTGCCGTTCCTCGGCTACTGGCTGGGCGAACCGTTCTGGGGCCGGGGCCTGGCGACCGAATCGGCGCGCGCCATGGTTGGCCTGTTCTTCAAGGTCACCGCCCGCGACGGACTGCTGGCTTCGGCCCGCACCGACAACCCGGCGTCGCGTCGCGTGATCGAGAAATGCGGCGGCCGTTACTGGAAGCGGGGCACCGACTACAACCGGGTGCTCGGCGAAATCCGCAATCTCGACCACTTCCTGATCACCCGCGAAAGCTGGATGGAGATCGCCGGCCAGTCGTGACCCAAGCCGTCACCCGAGCCCAGACCGGCCGGGGACTTACCCAGCAGCGCGAATTGTTCTACAGCAGGCCGCCAAGGAACGGCTCATCCGATGAAATTTCTCGATCAGGCCAAGGTGCAGGTGCGCTCCGGCGATGGCGGTGCCGGATGCGTCTCCTTCCGCCGCGAGAAGTTCATCGAATTCGGCGGCCCGGACGGCGGTGACGGCGGCCGCGGCGGCGACGTCTGGGTCGAGGCGGTCGACGGCCTCAACACGCTGATCGACTATCGCTACCAGCAGCACTACAAGGCGAGGACCGGCGGCCATGGCATGGGTCGCGACCGCCACGGCGCCAAGGGCGCCGACGTCGTGCTCAAGGTTCCCGTCGGTACCCAGGTCTTCGAGGTAGACAACGAGACGCTGGTCGCCGACCTGACGCGGGTCGGCCAGCGGTTCCGCCTGGCCAAGGGCGGCAATGGCGGCTTCGGCAATGCCCGCTTCAAGTCGTCCGTCAACCAGGCGCCGCGCCGGGCCAATCCTGGCGAGGAAGGCGAGGAACGCACGGTGTGGCTGCGGCTGAAGCTGATCGCCGACGCTGGCCTCGTCGGCCTGCCCAATGCCGGCAAGTCGACGTTTCTGGCCGCCGTCAGCGCGGCGAGGCCCAAGATCGCCGACTATCCGTTCACCACGCTCCATCCCAATCTGGGCGTCGCGGCCATTGACGGGCGCGAATTCGTCATCGCCGACATTCCCGGCCTGATCGAGGGCGCGCATGCCGGCGCCGGCATCGGTGACCGTTTTCTCGGCCATGTCGAACGCACGCGGGTGCTGCTCCATCTCGTCTCCGCCACCGAGGCGGACGTGGCGGCCGCCTATCGCACCGTGCGCGCCGAACTGGAGGCCTACGGCCACGGCCTGGCCGACAAGCGCGAGATCGTTGCCCTGACCAAGGTCGACACGCTGTCCGCCGCCGAACGCCGCGAACGGCTCGCGGCGCTGAAGCAGGCGAGCGGCAAGCCGGTGCTGGCGTTGTCGGCCGTCGCCGGCGAAGGTGTGGAGGCCGCCCTGCGCGCGCTCGCCGACGCCATCGGACAGGCGCGACGCGCCGACGAGCCGGCCGTCGCCGACGCAAGATGGCAGCCGCTATGAACCGTCTCGCCCGCTTCCGCCGCATCGTCATCAAGATCGGCTCGTCGCTTCTGGTCGACCGCGCCACCGGCCTCAGGCACGACTGGCTTGCCTCGGTAGCCGCCGACATCGCCGGACTGCGGCGCGATGGCGCCCAGGTGCTCGTTGTCTCCTCGGGCGCGATCGCGCTCGGGCGCGGCATCCTCGGGCGGCAGGCCGGCGCGCTCAAGCTGGAGGAGAGCCAGGCCTCGGCCGCCTGCGGCCAGATCGCGCTGGCGCGCGCCTGGGCCGAGGCGCTCGGCCGCCACGCCATCACCGCCGGCCAGGTGCTGCTCACGCTGGGCGATACCGAGGAGCGCCGGCGCTACCTCAACGCCCGCGAGACGCTGTCGACACTGCTCAAACTTGGCGCCGTGCCGGTCATCAACGAGAACGACACAGTCGCCACCACCGAGATCCGCTACGGCGACAACGACCGGCTCGCCGCTCGCGTCGCCACCATGGCCGGCGCCGATCTCCTGATCCTGCTCTCCGATGTTGACGGCCTCTACACGGCGCCGCCCGAGTCCGAACCGCGCGCCGCGTTCGTGCCCCACGTCACCCAGGTGACGCCGGCGATCGAGGCGATGGCCGGCGCGGCGGGCAGCGATCTGTCGCGCGGCGGCATGGTCACCAAGATCGAGGCGGCCAAGATCGCCACCGCCTCCGGCACCGCCATGGCGATCACCTCGGGCAAGCGCTTGAACCCGGTCGCTGCGCTCGCCGCCGGCGAGCGCGCCACCTGGTTCGCGGCGAACGGCAACCCGGTCACCGCGCGCAAGAAGTGGATTTCAGGCCAGCTCGCCGCCACCGGGGCCGTCTTTGTCGATGATGGCGCCGTCGGCGCGCTGCGCTCCGGCAAGAGCCTGCTGCCGGCCGGAGTGAGCCGCGTTGACGGCGCTTTCGCCCGCGGCGACGTGGTCGTGGTCCGCGGCCTCGACGGCGGCGAGGTCGGCCGCGGCATTGTCGCCTATGACGCCGCCGACGCCGCCCGCATCGCCGGTTGCAAGTCGCGCGACATCGCGCAAATACTGGGCTATGAGGGCCGCAGCGAGATGATCCATCGCGACGACTTGGTGCTGCGCGCCCTGGCGGCGGGCGCGCCGGCCAAGGTGGACGGGGGAGACTGAGCCATGCTCCAGCATCACCGCGCCGACGCGGAGGGCGACATCGCCAAGCTCATGCGCGAGGTGGGCCGCGCCGCCCGTTCCGCTGGCCGCGCGCTGGCGACCGCCACGCCCGAGGCCAAGCGCGCCGCGCTCATGGCCATGGCCGACGCCATCATCGCCGGGCGCGCCACGATCCTGGCCGCCAATGGCCGCGACATCGCGGCGGCGACGGCGGCCGGTGCCACGCCCGCCTTTCTCGATCGCCTGCAACTGACGGAGGCGCGCGTCGCGGCCATGGCCGACGGCATGCGCATCATCGCCGACCTGCCCGATCCGGTCGGCACGATCATCGCCGAGTGGGACCGGCCCAACGGCCTCCACATCGAGCGGGTGCGCACGCCGCTCGGCGTCATCGGCATCATCTATGAGAGCCGCCCCAACGTCACCGCCGACGCCGGCGGGCTGTGCCTGAAGGCGGGCAACGCCTCGATCCTGCGCGGCGGTTCCGATTCCTGGCATTCGAGCCGCGCCATCCACGCCTGCCTCGTCAGCGGCCTGCGCGCCGCCGGGCTGCCCGAGGCGGCGATACAGATCGTGCCGACGACCGACCGCGCCGCGGTCGGCCAGATGCTGGCCGGCCTTGATGGCGCCATCGATGTCATCGTGCCGCGCGGCGGCCGCAGCCTGGTCGAACGCGTCGAACGGGAAGCGCGCGTGCCGGTCTTCGCCCATCTCGAAGGCGTCTGCCATGTCTATGTCGACGCCAGCGCCGACCGCGACATGGCGGTCGCTGTCACCGTCAACGCCAAGATGCGGCGGCCCGGCATCTGCGGCGCCGCCGAGACGCTGCTCGTTGACCGCTCCTGCGCCGACACCCATCTGGTGCCGATCCTGGCGGCACTGCGCCAGGCCGGCTGCACCATCCGTGCCAGCGAGGAGGTCCGCGCGCGTTTTGCCGACAGCGAGCCGGCGACACGGGAGGACTGGTACGCCGAATATCTGGCGCCGATCATCGCCGTGGCGCTGGTCGACGGTGTCGACGCGGCGATCGACCATATCGAGCGCCATTCATCGCACCATACCGAGGCGATCATCGCCGAGGACGCGGCCGCCGTCGAGAGGTTCTTCGCCGGCATCGATTCGGCGATCCTGCTGCACAACGCCTCGACCCAGTTCGCTGACGGCGCCGAGTTCGGCATGGGCGCGGAGATCGGCATCGCCACCGGCAAGATGCACGCGCGCGGGCCGGTCGGCGTCGAGCAGCTGACCAGCTTCAAATATCGCGTGCGCGGCAGCGGCCAGATCCGGTCGTGACGACCGCCGATGATCTGAACGACCCGGCCTACCACATCCCGCCGACCGCCGACGGCATGCGCGTCGGCCTGTTCGGCGGCTCCTTCAACCCGCCGCATGAAGGCCATCTGCGCGTCAGCGAGCATGTTCTCAAGCGCGCGCGCCTCGACCGCATCTGGTGGCTGGTCACCCCCGGCAACCCGCTGAAAGACCACGGCGAACTGGCCCCTCTCGACCGGCGCATCGCGCTCTGCCGGGGCATCGCCCGTCACCCGCGCATCGTCGTCACCGCGCTCGAGGCCCGCTATTCGGTGCGCTACACCGCCGACACGCTCGCCATCCTGAAGCGGCTGCGCCCGCGGGTGCGCTTCGTCTGGATCATGGGCGCCGACAACCTCGCCTCGTTCCACCACTGGCAGGACTGGCGCCGGATCGCCGCGATGATGCCGATGATCGTCGTCGACCGGCCCGGCTCCACCCTGTCGTTCCTGTCCGCGCGCGCCGCTATCGCGCTGGCACGCTGGCGCGTCAGCGAGGATGCGGCGGCCGTTGTCGCCGACCTGACGCCACCGGCCTGGACCTTCCTGCACGGTCCGCGACTGGCGCTTTCCTCGACCGCCATCCGGGCCGCCAGCAGGACTGCGGCGACCGCGCGATGACAGCCGTCGGCCGTCGTCATGGTGTCATCGAATCGGGCGCACTGTTGCAATCGCCGAATCCGGTGTACATTTAAGTTAGGTTCCGCCGACCGCGACGTTGCCGGGCGGGGCCGACACGCAACCTGCCAAGCGAGGATAACGCTGACTACCGCAATGCAGACCAGGAGCGCCTATCACGGCGCTGCCGCCAGGCGATCCGGAGCCGTCGTACCGACGGTTGCGGAACTTCTCGAAACGGTGCTGAACAGCCTCTACGATTCGAAGGCTGAGGAGCCGGTATCCATCGACATCCAGGGCAAATCCGCGCTCGGCGACTACATGGTGGTCGCCTCGGGCCGGTCGCACCGCCATGTCGGCGCCATCGCCGACAACCTGCTGCGCGACCTCAAGGACCGGGGCTTCGCCACGCCGCGCGTCGAGGGCCTGCCCCATTGCGACTGGGTAGTGATCGACACCGGCGACGTGATCGTCCACATCTTCCGGCCGGAGGTTCGCGCCTTCTACGGCATCGAGAAGATGTGGCAGATGCCGGACCACGCGGAAATCCACTAGGTTTTCCGCCGGAAGGCGATGCGGCTCCGCATAAGCGCCATCGGGCGGATGAAGTCCGGCCCCGAAACCGACCTGTTTGACCGCTACTTGGACCGCGCCCGGGCGGCCGGCCGCTCGCTTGGCATCGGCGACATTGCCGTGCGCGAGCTGGCCGAATCGCGGGCGGCATCGGCGGACCGGCGGCGCGAGGACGAGGCCGGCCTGCTGCTCGGCTCGGTCGGCGCCGATGCCTGCCTGGTCGCTCTCGACGAACATGGCCGCGATCAGCCGAGCGCCGGGCTGGCGTCCTTCATCGGCGACCGGCTTGCCGATGGCACCGCCGAGATCGCCTTTCTCATCGGCGGGCCCGACGGCCACGGCTCGGCGGTGCGCCGGCAGGCGGCGCTGGTGATCGCCTTCGGCCGCGCCACCTGGCCGCACCGGCTGGTGCGGGTCATGCTGGCCGAGCAGCTCTATCGCGCGACGACCATCCTCGCCGGCCATCCCTATCACCGCGAGTGAAAACCTGGTGCCGACGCGCATTCGCCATTTTCCTCTGCCAATGTTGGCGTCGGGTCACGGATGGTTAACCGATCTTAACTATGTTGCGCCCGTGGCGCCGGTGCGCCGAGCAGGAAGGTAGCGCCGCAGGCATGGCTCGAAGGAACCGATCGCTCAAGGTCGTTGCAGGCGCCGCCGTCGTGGCGGCGCTGACGGCAGTGCTCGCCGGGCATTCCGCCGCCGAGGGGCTCGACGAGCGCCATCGCCAGTCGCGCCTGGAGCTCAGCGCCGTCGAGAACGCCATCCGGCTTACCGAGCAGCGCCGCAACGAGCTTGGCGCCGAGATTGCCGCGCTGGAACAGGACCGCGCCGCCATCAACCGCAACCTGATCGAGGCCTCCGCCCGCGCCCGCCAGATCGAGGCCCGGATCGACCGCAGCGAGGAGCGGCTTGCCCAGCTTCACGACCAGCAGGACGCCGTCCGCGCCTCGCTCGACCGCAGCCGGGACCTGCTGGGCGAGGTCATCGCGGCGCTTCAGCGCATGGGCTCCAACCCGCCGCCGGCGATCCTGGTCAGCCCCGGCGACGCGCTGTCGTCGATCCGTTCGGCCATCCTGCTCGGCGCCGTCGTGCCCGAATTGCGGGCCGAGACCGAAGTGCTCATCGCCGAACTGGGCGAGCTCGCCCGTCTCGGCAAGGAGATCGGCATCGAGCGCGAGAAGCTGGGCGCCGACCTGATCCGGCTCGCCGAGGAGGAGGAGAGGCTGGTCCTGCTGCTGGCCGAGAAGAAGAAGCTGACCGCCGACCGCCGTCAGCAGCTCGCCGGCCAGAGCGCGCGGGCGGCCGAACTGGCGGCCAAGGCCGACACGCTGTCGAAGCTGATCGAATCGTTCGAGAGCGAGATTGCCGCTGCCCGCGAGGCGGCCGAGCAGGCTCGCCTAGCCGAGGAGGAGCGCCGCCGCAAGGAGGCCGACCAGCTCGCCAGCGCCCGCGACGAAATCGATCGCCAGGATTTCTCCGATACCGCCCGCATCAGTCCGGCGATGGAGTTCGAGGCGACCAGGGGACTGCTGCCGCGGCCGGTGGCCGGGGTCGAGGTCCGCTCATTCGGCCAGAAGGACCCGTATGGTGACATCGCCGCCGGCAGCTATCTGGCCACCCGCGTCGACGCCCGCGTGGTCTCTCCGGCCGACGGTTGGGTGGTCTATGCCGGTCCGTTCCGCTCTTACGGCCAACTCTTGATCCTCAACGTCGGCAGCGGCTATCATGTGGTGCTCGCCGGCATGGATCGCATCGATGTCCAGCTTGGCCAGTTCGTGTTGGCCGGCGAGCCTGTGGCGATGATGGGCGCGCGCAGGATTGCGAGTGCAAGCGCGGTGGATGTAGAATCGTCGCGACCCGTTCTCTACGTCGAATTCCGCAAGGATGGTAAATCAATCGATCCGGCCCCGTGGTGGGCCGATGCTACCCTGAAGAGAGATTCGAATGATTCGTAAGTATGCCTATCTCTTCGCCGGAGCCGTGGTTGGCGCATCCGCGGTCTTCATCGTCAGCGCGGCGATCCAGGGCCCAGGCCCCGCCAACGCCGCCGGTGCCTCGACCTATCGCGAGCTGTCCATCTTCGGCGACATTTTCGAGCGCGTCCGCTCGCAGTATGTCACCGCGCCGGACGAGCAGAAGCTGATCGAGAGCGCCATCAACGGCATGCTCAACTCGCTTGATCCGCATTCCTCCTACATGAACGCCAAGGACTATTCGGACATGCGCGTGCAGACGCGCGGCGAGTTCGGCGGGCTTGGCATCGAGGTGACGATGGAGAACGACCTCGTCAAGGTGGTAACGCCGATCGACGACACCCCGGCCGCCAAGGCCGGCATCCTGGCCGGCGACCTCATCTCCAAGATCGATGGTGACGAGGTGCGCGGCCTCACCTTGCAGGAGGCCGTCGACAAGATGCGCGGTCCGGTCAACACGCCGATCGTGCTGACCATCGTGCGCGAGGGCGCCGACAAGCCGATGGACTTCACCATCATCCGCGACCGCATCACGGTGAAGTCGGTCAAGTACCGCATCGAGGGCGAGGATGTGGGCTATCTGCGCATCACCAACTTCACCGAGCAGACCTTCGACAATCTCGGCGAGGCCGTGCGCGACATCCGCACCAAAGTGGGCGACGACAAGGTGAAGGGCTATGTCCTCGACCTGCGCCTCAATCCGGGCGGCCTGCTCGACCAGGCGGTGAGCGTCTCCGATTCCTTCCTCGACCGCGGCGAGATCGTATCGACGCGCGGCCGCAACGCCGATGAAACGCGGCGCTATTCGGCCCGGCCGGGCGATCTCACCGACGGCAAGCCGCTGATCGTGCTGATCAATGGCGGCTCGGCCAGCGCTTCGGAAATCGTCGCCGGCGCGTTGCAGGACCACAAGCGGGCGACCATTCTCGGTACGCGCTCCTTCGGCAAGGGGTCGGTGCAGACCATCATTCCGCTCGGCGCCAACGGCGCGCTGAGGCTGACCACGGCGCTCTATTACACGCCGGCGGGCACCTCGATCCAGGCCAAGGGCATCAACCCCGACATCGAGGTGGCGCAGCCGCTGCCCGAAGAGCTGAAGGGCCGGGTGGAGGCCCGCGGCGAATCCAGCCTGCGCGGCCATATCAACGGCCAGCTCGAGGACGAGGAGGGCTCCGGCTCGTCGGCCTATGTCCCGGCCGATCCCAAGGACGACGTCCAGCTCGGCCACGCGCTCGACCTGATCCGAGGCGTCAAGTTCTCCGAGGCCTTCCCGCCCGATCCGAACGCCGCCGTGCCGAACTGACGCCGGCGCCGCCGCGCCGGGCGACGATGGCCTTGCGATGGTTGACTTTTTCTGCCGGGAGGAGTCCGTTCCTCCCGGCAGAAATCGTTGGCCCGGCTGATTCGCCGGCCCGTTAGGCGAAGCGCCGCAATGCAGGATGAACTGCACCGACCGCTCGGACTGAACCGGCGCCGGGGTTTCGGCGCGCTGCGCCTGGCCGCGCTCGCCGGGTTCATTGGCGCCCTGATGCTGGTGCTCGGCACCGGCGCCCATTTCTTCGTCGGGCCGCAAGCGCCGCAGCTTGCCGCCGCCGATCCGCCGGCGCCCGCCATGTCGCCCGGCCCCGCGCTCGCCGACCGGCCGTCGCCGGAGACCACCGCCGCGGTGTCGCGACAGGCGCCGGCAACCCTCCACGGCGACGATGACGGCGCGGCGCTGGTCGAACTCGACGCCGACGGGTCGATCGAGCCCAGCCGGCCGCTGCCGGAAATCCGGCGCCAGGAACTGGCGCTCGCGCATCTGCCCGACCCGGCGCTCATCGAGCGCGGCGCCACCGGCGTCATCCCGCGCCGGTCGGCCGACGGCCTGCGGCCGATGGACGTCTATTCGCGACCGCCGGCCACCGAAGGCAATTTCGGCGTCGCGCGCGTCGTCATCATTGTCGGCGGCATGGGCATCAGCCAGACCGGCTCGCAGGCGGCCGTGCGCAACCTGCCGGGTTCGATAACGCTCGCCTTCGCTCCCTACGGCAACAGCCTGGCGCGCTGGATGCAGGAGGCGCGCAAGCACGGCCATGAACTGCTGCTGCAGCTGCCGATGGAGCCGTTCGACTACCCGGCCAACAATCCCGGCCCGCATACGCTATCGAGTCGGGTTTCGGCCGAGGAGAACCTGGCCGATCTGCACTGGGCGATGAGCCGCATCACCAACTATGTCGGCGTGATGAACTTTCTTGGCGGAAGGCTGGTGACGACGCCGTCGGCGCTGAAGCCGATCTTCGAGGAACTCGCCGGACGCGGCCTGCTGTTCGTCGACGACGGCTCGGTCAAGAACTCGATGACGCGCGATGTCGCCACGGCGGCGCTGCTGCCCTATGCGCAGGCCGACATCGTCATCGATGCCGACCGTTCGCGCCAGGCGATCGCCGCCCGCCTCGACGATCTCGCCAAGCAGGCGCGCCGCACCGGCCTGGCCATCGGCGTCGCCAGCGCCTTCCCCGAATCGATCGAGATGATCGCCAGATTCGTCGAGCAAGCCGACAAGCTCGGCATCGAGATCACGCCGGTGTCGGCCATCGTCGCCGATCCGGAGCGGGGGCGCGGGTGACCGGCGCCGGGATACCCAGGGCGGCCGACCTGCCCTACCGGCCCTGCGTCGGCGTCATGGTGCTCAACCGCGACGGCCGGGTCTGGGTCGGTCGGCGCAAGGTTGGGCCCGGTGACGAGCTGAGCGGCTCGGCGCAGCTCTGGCAGATGCCGCAGGGCGGCATCGACCTGGGCGAACGGGCCGAGCCCGCGGCGCGGCGCGAACTGTGGGAGGAGACCGGCATCCGCTCGGTGTCGCTGCTCGCCGAGACGGCCGGCTGGATCCGCTACGACCTGCCCGACCACCTCGTCGGCGTGGCGCTCAAGGGGCGCTATCGCGGCCAGGAGCAGAAATGGTTCGCCTACCGCTTCGAGGGCGAGGAAAGCGAGATCGCCATCAACCCGCCGCCCGGCGGCCATGAGGCCGAATTCGAGGCCTGGGCGTGGAAGCCGATGGCGGCGCTGCCGCAACTGATCGTGCCATTCAAGCGCCGCGTCTATGAGGAGGTGGTCGCCGCCTTCCGGCATCTGGCCGGCTGAGGCGGCAACCGGCGGGCAGCCCCTTCACGCATACGCCTTCAGTTGCCCGACAGCGCCAGCCTCGCCCCGAGCGCGCCGAAGGCCGCGGCCGCCGTCGCGCGCATCCAGGCCATCAGCCGCGTGCTCTCCAGCACCTTCTGCCTGACCTGCGCCGCCAGCACGCCATAGATGATGAACACGGCCAGAGTCATCGCCATGAAGACCGCGCTCAGCGCCAGCATCTGGCCGACGACGCCCTCCCGCTCGGCGGCGATGAACTGCGGCAGGAAGGCGAGGAAGAAGATCGACAGCTTGGGGTTGAGGATGTTGACGAGGATGCCGGTCCGGATGATCCGCGCCGCGCTGGTGTTACCGGCGCGGGCGCGGAAGGTGACCGGCCCGCGATCGCGCAGCGTCTGCCAGGCCAGATAGACGAGGTAGGCGGCGCCGGCATATTTGAGCGCCTGGAACAGGACGGCGCTCGCATGCAGGATCGCCGCCAGGCCGAGCGCCGAGGCGGCAAGGTGCGGCACGATGCCGAGCGTGCAGCCGGCCGCCGCCGCCACGCTGGCGAGCCGGCCCTGGCCGAGTCCGACGGCGACCGTGTAGACGACGCCGGTGCCGGGGACGAGGACGACGATGAGCGCGGTGATCAGGAATTCAGGCGAGACCGGCATGGCTGGGTCTACAGGTCCAGCACCAACCGCTCGGGGTCTTCCAGGCTCTCCTTGACCCGCACCAGGAAGGTCACCGCCTCCCTGCCGTCGACGATGCGGTGGTCATAGGAGAGCGCCAGATACATCATCGGGCGGATAACCGCCTGGCCGCCGATTGCCACCGGGCGGTCCTGGATCTTGTGCATGCCGAGGATGCCCGACTGCGGCGCGTTGAGGATCGGCGTCGACATCAGCGAGCCGTAGATGCCGCCATTGGAGATGGTGAAGGTGCCGCCCTGCATGTCGGCGAGCGACAGCGCGCCGTCACGCGCCAGCGCCCCCAGCCGGCTGATCTCCTTCTCGATCTCGGCTATGGTCAGGCGGTCGGCGTCGCGCACCACCGGCACCACCAGCCCGCGCTCGGTGCCGACGGCGACGCCGATGTGGCAATAGTTCTTGTAGACGATGTCGGTGCCGTCGATCTCGGCATTTACCGCCGGGATTTCCTTGAGCGCGCGGCAGACGGCGACCGTGAAGAAACCCATGAAGCCGAGCTTGACGCCGTGCTTCTTCTCGAAGACGTCCTTGTATTTCGCCCTGAGCGCCATCACCGCGCTCATGTCGACCTCGTTGAAGGTAGTCAGCATCGCCGCGCTGTTCTGCGCGTCCTTGAGCCGCCGGGCGATGGTTTGGCGCAGCTTGGTCATGCGCACCCGTTCCTCGCGCTCGGCGTCCTCGGGTGGCGACGGGGCGCGGGCGGCGGCCGGCGCGGCGGGCGTCACCGGCGGCGCGGCGACGGCGCGCATGACGTCTTCCTTGAGTACCTGCCCGCGCCGGCCGGTGCCCTCGACCGCTGCGGCGTCGACCTTTCGTTCCGCCATCAGCCGGGCTGCCGCCGGCGACGGCGGCATCGCCGCGGCCGCAGGCGCGGGAGCCGGGGCCGCCTTCGGCTCGGCCTTGGGGGGCGGTGCCGCCGACGCCTTCGCGGTGCCGCCTGCCCCTTCGGCAAAGCGCGCGATGAGCGCGCCGACCGCCACGGTCTCGCCCTCGCCGACAACGATCTCCGACAGCGAGCCGGCCGCCGGAGCCGGCACCTCGACGGCGACCTTGTCGGTCTCCAGCTCGACCAGCGGCTCGTCGGCGGCGACCGCCTCGCCCGGCTTCTTCAGCCACTTGCCGACGGTCGCCTCGGTGACCGATTCCCCCAGCGTCGGCACGCGAATTTCGGTAGCCATGTCCGTTTCCTGTCCTGTTGTCCCGTCCGCTTGCGACGTGCCGGTTCAGCCGCCGAGCGCGTCTTCGAGCAATGCCTCGAGCTGGGCCTGGTGCTTCGACATCAGCCCGGTGGCGGTCGAGGCGGAAGCCGGCCGGCCGGCATAGCGCGCCCGCCGGTGTTTGGCACCGATGTGCTCGAACACCCATTCCAGATAGGGCTCGATGAAACTCCACGAGCCCATGTTCTTGGGCTCCTCCTGGCACCACACCCATTCGGCGTTCTTGAAGCGGGAGAGCTCGGTGATCAGCGCCTTGGCCGGGAACGGATAGAGCTGCTCGACGCGCAGGATGTAGACATCGTCGATGCCGCGTTTCTCGCGTTCGTCGTAGAGGTCGTAATAGACCTTGCCGGTGCACATGACGACCCGGCGGATGCGGGCATCCTTGACCAGCTTGATCGGCTGGTCCTTCAGATATTCCGCGTCGTCCCACAGCAGGCGGTGGAAGGTCGAATTGCCCGACAGCTCGTTGAGCGTCGACACGCAGCGCCGGTGGCGCAGCAGCGATTTCGGCGTCATCAGGATGAGCGGCTTGCGGAAGTCACGCTTCACCTGCCGGCGCAGGATGTGGAAGAAGTTGGCCGGTGTCGAGCAGTGGGCGACCTGCATGTTGTCCTCGGCGCACAGCTGCAGGAAGCGTTCGAGCCGCGCCGAGGAGTGTTCCGGCCCCTGGCCCTCATAGCCGTGCGGGAGCAGGCAGACGAGGCCGCTCATCCGCAGCCACTTGCGCTCGCCCGACGAGATGAACTGGTCGAAGACGACCTGAGCGCCGTTGGCGAAGTCGCCGAACTGCGCCTCCCACAGGGTGAGAGCGCCCGGCCGCGCCAGCGAATAGCCGTATTCGAAGCCGAGCACCGCCTCTTCCGACAGCATCGAGTTGATCACCTCGAAGCGGGCCTGGTTTTGCGACAGGTTGGCGAGCGAAATGTAGCGTTCCTCGGTCTCCTGGTCGTAGAGGACGGCGTGGCGCTGGCTGAAGGTGCCGCGCTCGCAGTCCTGGCCGGACAGCCGGATCTTGTGGCCGTCGAGGCACAATGACCCCAAGGCCAGCGCCTCGGCCATCGCCCAGTCGATACCCTCGCCCGATTCGACCATCTGGCGGCGGTTGTCGAGAAAGCGGCGGATGGTGCGGTGGGCGTTGAAGCCGTCCGGCACGGTCGCCAGCTTGCGGCCGATTTCCTTCAGCGTCTTGACCGGCACGGCAGTGGCGCCGCGCCGCTGCTCGTCGCCGGTGTCGGCGATCTTCATGCCGGTCCATTCGCCGTCCAGCCAGTCGGCCTTGTTGGGGCGGTAGTTCTGGCCGGCCTCGAACTCGGCCTCCAGATGGGCGCGCCAGTCGGCCCTCATCCGGTTGACCTCGTCCTCGCCGAGCAGGCCTTCCTTGATCAGCTTGTCGGCATAGATCTGCACCGTGGTCGGATGCGAGCGGATGCGCCGGTACATGATCGGCTGCGTGAACGCCGGCTCGTCGCCTTCGTTGTGGCCGAAGCGGCGATAGCAGAACATGTCGATGACGACCGGCTTGTAGAACAGCATGCGGAACTCGGTCGCCACCTTGGCGGCGTAGACCACCGCTTCCGGGTCGTCGCCATTGACGTGGAAGATCGGCGCCTCGATCATCTTGGCCACATCGGAAGGATAGGGCGAGGAGCGCGAGAAGGCCGGATTGGTGGTGAAACCGATCTGGTTGTTGATGATGAAATGGACGGTGCCGGCCACCCGGTGGCCGCGCAGGCCCGACAGGCCGAGGCACTCGGCCACGACACCCTGGCCGGCGAAGGCGGCATCGCCGTGCAGCAGCAGCGGCATCACCTTGGTGCGCTCGCGCAGCGGGATGATGTCGCCCTCGAACACCTTGGCGCGCAGGTCCTGCTTGGCGCGCGCCTTGCCCATCACGACCGGGTTGACGATCTCCAGATGCGACGGGTTGGCGGTCAGCGACAGGTGCACCCTGTTGCCGTCGAACTCGCGGTCGGACGAGGCGCCGAGGTGGTACTTCACGTCGCCCGACCCTTCGACGTCGTCGGGGTGGTAGGAGCCGCCCTTGAACTCGTGGAAGATGGCGCGGTGCGGCTTGCCCATCACCTGGGAGAGCACGTTGAGCCGGCCGCGATGGGCCATGCCGAACACGATCTCCTCAAGCCCCATGGCACCGCCGCGCTTGATGATCTGTTCGAGCGCCGGAATGAGCGATTCGCCGCCATCGAGGCCGAATCGCTTGGTGCCCTTGTATTTGAGATCGATGAACTGCTCGAAGCCTTCCGCCTCGATCAGTTTCTGCAGGATCGCCTTCTTGCCGAGGTCGGTGAAGGCGATCCCCTTGTCCGGGCCCTCGATGCGCTCCTGGATCCAGGCCTTCTCCTCGGGGTTGGAGATGTGCATGAACTCGACACCGATGGTCGAGCAATAGGTGCGCTTCAGGATGTCGATCATCTGGCGCACGGTGGCGTATTCGAGGCCGAGCACGTTGTCTATGAAGATCGGCCGGTCGTAGTCGGCCTCCGAAAAGCCATAGGCGGTGGGCGACAGCTCGTTGTAGTCCTCCTCCGGCTCGGCGAGGCCGAGCGGGTCGAGATTGGCGTGCAGGTGGCCGCGCATGCGGTAGGCGCGGATCATCATGATGGCGCGCACCGAATCGCGGGTTGCCCGGTTGACCTGCTCGGCCGAGACCTCGACCCCGGCCTTGTGCGCCTTCTCCTTGAGCCTGTCGCCGAGCGCGCGCTCGGCCGCGCCCCAGTCGCCGTCAAGCGCCGAGACCAGCTCGCCATTGGCGACGATCGGCCAGTTCTGGCGCTTCCACGACGCCCCTCGGGCGCTCCGCCGCACCTGCTCGCTGTCGTCCTTGAGCTGGGCGAAGAATGCCCGCCAGTCGGGGCTCACCGAATCGGGGTTGTCCAGGTAGCGTGCATGCAGTTCCTCGACATAGGCCGCGTTGCCGCCATAGAGAAATGAGGTCTGCTCGAACGCCTCGTTCAATGCCTGACGCGCCATGACTGTCGCGGGCCTGCCGCCCGCCTCCTTGCTGGGGTGGTTGGCCCACCCGAATCGCTCGTTCCGCCCGACATTTTCATGCGGCCCGTTTTGCGGCCGTCTGTCAACGCGCCGGCGCCGCCCTGGCCGGCTATGCCCGAACCAGGCCGAGCAGCGTTTCGCCCAGCTTGGCCGGCGACGGGGAGACGGCGATGCCGGCCGCCTCCAACGCCGCGATCTTGTCCTCGGCACCACCCTTGCCGCCGGAGATCACCGCGCCAGCGTGGCCCATGGTCCGGCCCTTTGGCGCCGTGCGCCCGGCGATGAAGCCGACGACCGGCTTGCGCCGACCCTTCTTAGCCTCGTCGGCGAGGAACTGCGCCGCGTCCTCCTCGGCCGAGCCGCCGATCTCGCCGATCATGATGATCGACTGGGTGTCGTCATCGGCCAGGAACATCTCCAGCACGTCGATGAACTCGGTGCCCTTGACCGGATCGCCGCCGATGCCGACGGCGGTGGACTGGCCGAGCCCGGCATTGGTGGTCTGGAAGACGGCTTCGTAGGTCAGCGTTCCCGACCGCGACACAATGCCGACATTGCCGGGTCTGAAGATGTTGCCCGGCATGATGCCGATCTTGCACTGCTCGGGCGTCAGGATGCCGGGACAGTTGGGCCCGAGCAGGCGCGATTTCGACTTGGCGAGCCGCGCCTTGACGCGGACCATGTCGAGCACCGGAATGCCCTCGGTGATGCAGACGATGAACGGAATTCCGGCCTCGATCGCCTCGACGATCGCCTCGGCCGCGCCGGCCGGCGGCACATAGACGACCGAGGCGTTGGCCCCGGTCTTCTCCCTGCCTTCGGCGACGGAGGCGAAGATCGGCAGTTCGGTACCCTTGGCCGGGCCGTCGCCGGCGACCCAGGTCTCACCGCCCTTGTTCGGGTGGACGCCGCCGACCATCCGCGTGCCGTAATAGGCGAGCGCCTGCTCGGTATGGAAGGTGCCGGTCTTGCCGGTCAGACCCTGGACGAGGACCTTCGTGTCATTGTTGACGAGGATGGACATATTGTTGCCTGCAACTCCCGATGGCTGGCGACCGGTTTCAGGTTGAGCCGTTCCCGGCCCGACGCTTCTCAATTTCGATCACATCGCGTTCGACGCGTGCGGCTGCCTCGGCAGCGACCGGATCAAACGCGATGGGGCCGTCGCGATAGAGTCCGCGCCGGCTGCTTCGTCCGATCAGTTCGGGATAGTCGATACTGAGCCAATCCTCGATATAGGCCAAGGCAAGGGCTTCGGGCGAAATCCCGCGCTTGTCGGCGCATGTCTGCAACCGCAACAAGAGCTTGTCTGACAGATGAACGGTTAACTCCATCACCCCGCCTCCCGGTTGGACGGCAAAAACGTTTCAGCGCGAAAGTGGCCTGTCCGGGGCTCGAAGGCGGTAATCTTCCAACGATAGCCTTTTCGCCGCTCGGGGAGCCAGGGAAACGCATCGTCAACGCCTTCACCCGGCTTCCCGCGCACAACGACAACATCGACGTTCCCGTCGAACTCCCCAATGGCGCGTTCGATGTGTTCTATCCTCTTCCTGTTGCCGGCCGCGCCTCCCCATCTTTCAATTGGGCCGCCATGGGCTCGGGTGTCCAACCAGGGTTGGCCTGCCTTCCAGGACATTTGCGACTGCCAGATTGTGATGCAGATTCCATCTTCCTTTTCAGCCGTCCAGTCCTGTCGAGGCGACGAAAGCTGATATCCTAGACGCGCGAAAGCCTCCGAGTACCGCACGGCTCCCGCACCCCTATCCCTTCACCGCCTTGACGATCTTCTGCGCCGCGTCGTCGAGGTCGTCGGCGGCGATGACGTTGAGGCCGCTGTCGTTGAGGATCTGCTTGCCCTTGTCGACATTCGTGCCTTCCAGCCGCACCACCAGCGGCACCTTGAGCCCCACCTCCTTGACGGCCGCGATGACGCCCTCGGCGATGATGTCACAGCGCATGATGCCGCCGAAGATGTTGATGAGGATGCCTTTGACGTTGGGGTCGGCGGTGATGATCTTGAAGGCCGCCGTCACCTTCTCCTTCGAGGCGCCGCCGCCGACATCGAGGAAGTTGGCGGGCTCCGCCCCGTAGAGCTTGATGATGTCCATGGTCGCCATGGCGAGCCCGGCGCCATTGACCATGCAGCCGATATTGCCATCGAGCGCGACATAGGCCAGATCGTGCCTGGAGGCCTCGATCTCCTTGGGGTCTTCCTCCGTCACGTCGCGCAGGGCCAGGATGTCGGGGTGGCGGAAGAGCGCGTTGTTGTCGAACGACACCTTGGCGTCGAGCAGGCGCAGGTGGCCGTCCTTCATGACGATCAGCGGGTTGACCTCCAGCAGGCTCATGTCCTTGTCAACGAAGGCCTGGTAGAGCAGCGGGAACAGCGTCTGGCCGTCCTTCTTGGCCGCGCCCTTGAGCCCCAGCGCATCGCACAGCTTGTTGGCGTCGGTCCTGGTCACCCCCTTTGCCGGGTCGATCGCCAGGGTCAGTATCTTGTCGGGCGCCTCGGCGGCAACCGTCTCGATGTCCATGCCGCCCTCGGTCGAGGCGACGAAGGCGACGCGGCCGCTCGACCGGTCGACCAGCAGCGACAGATAGAGCTCGCGCTCGATGTCGGCGCCGTCCTCGATATAGAGCCGGTTGACGCGCTTGCCGGCCGGCCCCGTCTGCTTGGTCACCAATGTCTTGCCCAGCATTTCGCGCGCGTTGGCGACCACCTCCTCGACCGAGCGCGCCAGCCGCACGCCACCTTTGGCGTCCTCGCCAAGCTCCTTGAAGCGGCCCTTGCCGCGGCCGCCGGCATGGATCTGGCTCTTGACCACGTAGAGCGGTCCGGGCAGCTTTTCGGCCCATTCGCGCGCCTGCTCGACCGAATAGACGGCAACGCCGCGGGCCACCGGCGCGCCGTAGGAGTGCAGCAGGCGCTTGGCCTGGTACTCGTGGATGTTCATGCCCGTCCCCCTGCTCGCGCCCGCTCGCGGGCCGTTCCCGTCTTTCCCGCCACGCCTATTTCAGATGCGGCGCTATCGCCCTGCAGGCGCTGCACAATTCGATCACCGCCTCGACCGAACTGTCGAACATCTTCCTTTCGGCGCGGTTCAGATCGATCTCGATCACGCGCTCCACGCCGTTGGCGCCGATCACCACCGGCACGCCGACATAGAGGTCCTTGACGCCGTATTCGCCCTTGAGCGCCGCCGCGCAGGGCAGCACCCGCTTCTTGTCCTTCAGATAGCTCTCGGCCATTGCGATGGCCGAGGCCGCCGGCGCATAATAGGCCGAGCCGGATTTCAGCAGCGCGACGATTTCGCCGCCGCCCTTGCGGGTGCGGTCGACGATCTCATCGATCCTGGCCCTGGTCGCCCAGCCCATCTTGATGAGGTCAGGCAGCGGAATGCCGGCGACCGTCGAATAGCGCACCAGCGGCACCATCGAATCGCCGTGGCCGCCGAGCACGAAGGCGGTGACATCCTCGACCGACACGTCGAACTCCTCGGCCAGGAAGTAGCGAAAGCGGGCCGAGTCGAGCACGCCGGCCATGCCGACCACCATGTTCTTCGGCTGGCCGGAGAATTTCTGCAGCGCCCAGACCATCGCATCGAGCGGATTGGTGATGCAGATGACGAAGGAGCCCGGCGCGTATTTCTTGATGCCGGCGCCGACCTGCTCCATCACCTTCAGATTGGTGCCGAGCAGGTCGTCGCGGCTCATCCCCGGCTTGCGGGCGATACCGGCGGTGACGATGCACACATCGGCGTCGCGGATCGCCTCATAGCTCTGCGCGCCGGAAAACCGCGCATCGAAGCCGTCAATCGGCGACGATTCGGCGATGTCGAGCGCCTTGCCCTGCGGCAGCCCCTCGGCGATGTCGAACAGGACGACGTCGCCCAGCTCCTTCAGCCCGGCCAGATGCGCGAGCGTGCCGCCGATCATTCCCGAGCCGATCAGGGCGATCTTCTTGCGAGCCATGTGGTGATTTTCCTTGCAGCGTGAGATGGCCAGGACAGGTGGCGCCCGCCCCCCGCGGACGCGATCGCGTCAGGCTTTAGCCAAAAATGCCTGCCCGCACAAGCAGCCCGTCATTTTTTGCGTGATTTTTCAAACGGTTAAATTGAAATGCAGTTACGTAAAAGTAAGAATTCGGCGAGGACGGTTGTATTTCAACGGCTTGCGCTCGCCGCCCAACGGCTGCCCGGCCGCCTCTCGTAGTCGGGCGACTGCATCTCGATCAGCCGCGAGGCGGTGCGCTGGAACTCGAACACCTCGACGCCGCTGCCGGCCTGGTAGAGCGCATGCGGGTTGGCGGCCGCCGAGATGACCGTGCGGGTGCCGCTGTCGTAGAGCGTGTCGATGAGCAGGATGAAGCGCTTGGCGGCGTTGCGCATCGACAGATCCATCATCGGCACGCCCTCGATGAAGACGCGGTCGAAGCGGGCGGCGATGGCGAGATAGTCCTCGGCCGAGCGGGCCTCTTCGCACAGTTCGGCGAAGGTGAACCAGGCGGCGGCGCCGGCGGCGCGGCGGACCGGCAGCTGGCGCCCCTTTAGCTCGATCGCGGTCGCCGTCACCTCATGCCCGTCGGTCAGGTTGCGCCAGAGCGCTTCCATGGCGCGCGCGTGCCGGTCGTTGAGCGGCGACAGATAGGCGCGCCCGCCCGCCATCTTTTCGAGCCGGTAGTCGGTGCGCGCGTCGAGTTCGAACAGGTCGAGGCGCCGCTTGAGCATGTCGACGAACGGCAGGAAAAGCTGGCGGTTGAGACCGTCGCGATAGAGTTCGTCCGGCGCCACGTTGGAAGTGGCGATGACCGTCACCCGCTCCTCGAACAGGACCGAGAACAGCCGTCCCAGCACCATGGCGTCGGCGATGTCGTTGACGGCGAATTCGTCGAAGCACAAGAGCCGCGCCCGGCGGGCAAGGTCGCGGCCGACCGGCGGGATCGGGTCGGTCTCGCGTGACCGGCCCTCGGCAAAAGCGCGGCGCTGGCGGTGGATGCGCTCATGCGCGTCGGCCATGAAGGCGTTGAAGTGGACCCGTCGCTTGCGTTCCCACGGCACCAGCGCGAAGAACAGGTCCATCAGCATCGACTTGCCGCGCCCGACGGCGCCGTGGATGTAGAGGCCGCGCACGGGCTCGGTGCCGCGCTTGCGGCCGAAAAGCCAGCCAAGCGAACTCGACTTGCGCGACAGGTGGCGCTTGCGCTCCTCGTCGAGGATGGCGTCGAGCCGGGCAACCAGCGCCCGCTGGGCGGCGTCCGCCTCGATCACGCCGGAATCGACCAACGCCTGATAGGACTCGGCTACGGTCTTGGAATGGGTCGGGTGGGTCATCGGGCGGGCGCTCGGCGCGATCGCGCCCTCCGGCCACTACCGGGTGAAGCGGATCGGCTTGCCTGTGTTGGTCTGGCCCTCGTAGCGTTCCGGCCCGGCCGAGTAAAGGGTCGCCACCTGGCTGCCATTGGCGTCGACGAGCACGACCCGGTTTTCGTGCACGTCCCAGGCGGTCACGCCCGACAGTTCCGGCGCGTCGCAGCGGCGCGTGGCGGCGCGATAGCCGCCCGACCATTTGGTGAAGGCCAGGATGATGCGGCAGTCCGGATTGTCGGACGCAACCGTCCAGGTGCCCGCCATTCCCTCGCGCGTGACCGGTTCGGCCGACGCCGCCGGCGGCGGCGCGATGGACTGCGGCTGGGTGCCGGCGTTGGGGTCGACGGCGGCGATCTGGATATCGCCCGGCTGGTCGGTCGCCGGCGGCAGCGGCTGGCCGGTCACCGGATCGAGCGTGCCCGACTGCACCGGATCAAGCGGCGCCGGCGGCAGCGAGGCCGGCGGCACGCGCGGATCGAGCGCCGAGACCGAGCGGTTGCAGCCCGAGGCAAGCAGCATGGCTGCCAGGCTGGCGCAGATGATTGCGGCCGGCCGCGGTTTGATCATGGCTTGGCTCTCCGGTTTGGCGCCGTCCGACAGGCCCATACAGCCAATGTTGGCCGTTAATGGGGCAATATTCTCGACCGATATGGTAAACCAAACCTGAACGCGATGTGAATGCGTTTCTCGGGCCCCGGCGGCTCAGCTCGCCGCGCGCAGTTCGGCGAACAGCCGCCCCGACAGGATGAGTTCGCCGATGCGGGTGGCAATGGCGTCGAGCGCCTCGCGATAGGCAGGGTTCGGATCGGCGCCGCCGCTGGGGTCGGGGACCCGCCAGAACTCGCGCAAACCCGGATAGGCGGCGACGTCTGACGGCAGCTCGGCGTCGAGAAACACGCTGAGGTCGATCTGCGGCGCGCCGGGCTGGCGGAAGATGGCGACCGGCTTCGGCAACAGCCCATCGGCCGGGAAGCCGCCCTGTTCGAGCAGGCGCAGCGCCCGCGCATCGGCCTTCGCTTCCGGCTGCCAGCCGGCCGAAAAGGCACGCCAGCCCGGAATGGCGGCGGCGTTGAAACAGCTTTCAGCCATGATGGAGCGGGCGGCGTTGCGCCTGCCCACGAACAGAACCGACCGGATTTGCATGTGCCTCCTCGTTCCTCCGCCCGCGCCCGCCGGGCGCGGGAATGCCCGCCGCGCGCCAGCTCATAGGCCCGATTCGGGACAAGCTTGTGACGGGCGCGCCAAATGTCTCCAGGAACGGCCCGGCGTGATGTCGGCGCGGTGTCGGCGCGGTGTCGGCGCGGTCAGCCCTTGTGGGCGACGCCGGCATGGGCCTCCGCCCCCCACAGCGCCCTGATCCGGGCGTCGCGGCCGCAACCGCGCCGGTAGAACGAGTAGCGCACCGGGTTCTTCCTGTAATAGTCCTGGTGGTAGTCCTCGGCCTCGGTGAACAGGCCGGCGTCGAGGACCGGCGTCACCACCGGCGCGCCGAGCCGGTCGGACGCTCCGATCTCGGCCTTCGAGGCTTCGGCCGCCTGCTTCTGGCCGGCATCGAGCGCGAAGATGGCGGTGGTGTAGGAATGACCGCGATCGCAGAACTGGCCGCCGGCATCGGTCGGATCGACCACGCGCCAGAAGGTGTGCAGCAGCTGCTCGTAGGTCACCTTGGTGTCGTCATAGCTGATCCTGACAGCTTCGACATGGCCCTCATGGTTGCGGTAGGTCGGGTTGGTCAGGCTGCCGCCCGTGTAGCCCGACACCACGTCGACGACGCCATCGACGCTTTCGAAATCGCTCTCCATGCACCAGAAGCAGCCGCCGGCGAAGATGGCGGTGCGCAGCTCCGCCTGGGCCGGATGCGGCAGGGCGGCGGCAATCGCCACGGCGACAAGGGCGAAGGTGGTCCTGTTCACGGTCGGGTTCTCCCGGTTCACGGGTTGCGCGTGCACCGATTATCCGTCGTTCGCCGCCAACGGGGCAAATAACGCCGCAACACGGGCGCGTGAACTGCGCCGCGCCGCCCGGCCGGATCGCGATGCGGACTTTGATTCACTCCCGCGCCAGCAGTTCCGGTCGCAGCGCCAGCGCCCGCAATTCGCCATAGCCGAACCGGCATTCGGCCGGTCCCGCGGCATAGGGCGCCACGGCATAGGGATCGAAGCGGATGACCGCGCCGTCGGCATCGAAGTGCCAGCGGGTCATGTCACCGACATGGTTCTCGATCTCTTGCGGGTAGGTTCGGCGCAACTCGGCGAGGGCCTCGTCGGTGCTCATGTCCTCATACATGTCCGAATACCACTCGACGATCTGGCGGGCGCACGCCTCGGCCAGCACCAGGGCGCCAGAGCTGCCGAACAGTTCGCCCGTGTCGGGCTGGCGGCCGCTCGCCCGGTCGAGATTGATCGATGTCGACCACGAATTGGGATGGGCGCCGCCGGAATAGTCGTAGCTGTGGGCAACCGCGGAGATGAGGCCCCGCATCAGCCGCGGCGGATCGATGGCGACCTCGTGGCTGTAGGGCGGATGCGGCTCGTTGCTCTTCTCCGGCGGCTTGCCATAGGGCGTGTCGGCGACGAGCGCGCTCACCCATTGCTCGTAGGCCGTCTCGGCCGGTCCGGCCGGCGCCTCGAACCGGTAGCCCGATATCTTCACCTCGTAGCCGTCGTCGGAGCCCGCCTGGTGGAGCATGATCGCCACCATGCCGGCCGGCGTCTTCTCAAGCTCCTCGGCTCGCGTCCGGCTGGTCTCCTCCAGACAGCCGGGCTCGGCCCCGCACGAAGCGTCACGATGGCGCAGCCACGCCTTCTGGCCGTCGAGCAGCAGCCGGCGCCCACTCTCGCTCAGCCGGTCGCGCAGGGCGAAATAGGCCGCCTCCATGCGGTCATTGGCCTGGCGGGCGGCATCGCTGGCGCAGATCGCCCTTTCGACGTCGGTGCGCGCCTTGGCGCAGTCGAACGCCGCCGCCGGCGCGGCGCCGGCCGCGATGATCACGGCCGCCAAGGCGATCCCATGCCGCATCGCCTCACATCCGCCGCTCGACCAGCTTCTTCTTGATGTCGGCGATCGCCCTGGCCGGGTTGAGCCCCTTGGGGCAGGCCTGCGTGCAGTTCATGATCGTGTGGCAGCGATAGAGCCGGAACGGGTCCTCGAGATTGTCGAGCCGCTCGCCGGTCGCCTCGTCGCGCGAATCGACGATCCAGCGCTCGGCCTGCAGCAGCGCCGCCGGGCCGAGATAGCGGTCCGAATTCCACCAGTAGGACGGGCAGGCGGTCGAGCAGCAGGCGCACAGAATGCATTCATAGAGCCCGTCGAGCTTCTCGCGGTCCTCGCGGCTCTGAAGCCATTCGGTTCGCGGCTCGGGCGTCACCGTCTTCAGCCACGGCTCGATCGACCGGTGCTGGGCGTAGAACTGGGTGAGGTCCGGCACCAGGTCCTTGACCACCGGCATGTGCGGCAGCGGGTAGACCCGGACCACGGCGGCGATCTCGTCGGCGCCCCTGGTGCAGGCGAGCGTGTTGGTGCCGTCGATGTTCATTGCGCAGGAGCCGCAGATGCCCTCGCGGCACGAGCGGCGGAAGGTCAGCGTCGGGTCGACATTGTTCTTGATCCAGATGAGGGCGTCGAGCACCATCGGCCCGCAATCATCGGCATCGACGAAATAGGTGTCGATGCGCGGATTGGCGTCGTCGTCCGGGTTCCAGCGATAGATGCGGTATTCGCGCAGATTGGTCGCGCCCTCCGGCTTCGGCCACACCTTGCCTTCGCCGACGGTGGAGTTCCTGGGCAGTGTGAGCTGGACCATGTTCGCGCCTATCCGTTCGCGGCCTGCTCGATGGCAGGTCCCAAATCGTTGTTTTCCTCAATACGCAGCATGCGCATGTCCCTCACCGAGGGTCTGAACCACGGAAACCTGCGCGTCAGGTCCTGAACAGCCAGGACGCACGTGACGGCGTTGACGTTCCCGTCCCCGAAATAGACACTGCCCTGCTGCCAATCAAAACCGTGGTCACGCAAGACATTGCGGATATCTGAATAGGCATTGCGACATGACTGGCCGCCAAAGCTGGCTTCGAGCGTCTGCGTATCAAGATCGAATGTAATCGCGTACATTGACTGCCTGCCCCCCAGATTGTGTCCGATCATGTTCATGGTCGTTTCCTTTCGCACCACACTAACATAACCGATCACCTATGAGGCGCCGATCCTTGCGGATCACCAGTTTCAGCCCCGACCAGGTCTCGTCGACCGCCACCACCTTGACGTCGACGAGATCGCCCTTCAGCGCGGCGGCACGCACCACGTCCTCGGTCACGTCGGTGGCGACCTTCGATGCCCGCTTCGGCCAGGATACCCAGATCATGCCGTCGGGCCGGATCGCCGCCTCGAGCGCCGGCAGATGCGTCTCGAGTTCGGCCCGGCTGGTGGTGAAGGCATGGACGGCGTCGTAGCAGCGCGCCTTGCCGACCATCCCAGCCCAGTCGTCGAACCGGTCGACGGAGCCGAAGGCGGCGCTTTCCGCCAGTTCCGCCAGGCGCTCCGGCAGCGCCACGAAGGCGACCGCCATGCCCTCGGCGAAGCCGAGCTTGGCGGGCAGGGCCCTGCCCGAATAGCCGGCCAACGCCACGCTCAATTCGCGCTCCTTTCGGCCGGCTGCAGCCGCACGGTCTTGCGGTTGCCGCTCACCCTCAGTTCGCCGGCAAATGACGTCTCGTTCTGCGTCGCCCTCAGCGTACCCAGCTGCCGCTTGCCGGCCGAATAGAGGTGGAGGCTGGGCGCTTCATAGGCCCACTCGGCGACCTGCACGGGGCAATTGCTGCCCTGGGCGAGCAAGGTGGTTTCGGTGGCAGCGGCAGCGCCGAACACCACCAGGCAGCTGGTCCCCTGGTCGTCGGTCAGCGTCCAGCCGCCGACGATCTCGGTGTAGGATTGGGGCGGCCATTGGCGCGCCGGCGCCGGCGCGGCGACGGGTGGCTGCGCGGCCGGCGTCGTCGTCCGCGTTTCGTCGATTGCCTGGCACGCGGTTGCCCCGACCATTGCCAGCATCGGAGCAGCCGCGGCGAGCCTCGCCGTGTGCATCGCTTCCTCCCGTGGTTTCAGTACACTCTCGCCTTCGGTGCGATTCTGGCCGGGTCGATGCCGCCGTCCGGGACGGGCGTCAGCGGCTCGGTATGCACCGGACGGTAGCTCAGCCTGACCTTGCCCTTCTCGTCGACGGTCGCCAGCGTGTGCTTGCGCCAGTTGCGGTCGTCGCGGTCGGGGAAATCCTCGCGCGCATGGGCGCCGCGGCTTTCCTTGCGCGCTTCGGCGCCGTGGACGGTGGTGATGGCGCAGGCCATCAGGTTCTCCAGTTCCAGCGTCTCGGCCAGGTCGGAATTCCATATGAGCGAGCGGTCGGTGACCTTGAGGTCGGCAAGCTGCGCCCATGTCTCGGATATGCGCTTGCAGCCCTGGGCAAGCGATTCCTGGGTGCGGAAGACGGCCGCATCGTCCTGCATGGCCGTCTGCATGCGCAGACGCAGCTGCGCCGTGGGCGTGCCACCCTTGGCGTGGCGCAGCCTGTCGAAGCGGGCGAGCACCTTGTCGCTCTGCGCCTCGGCCGGCTCCCGCATCTTGGCGTCGCGGTCGACCACCTGGCCGGCGCGGATCGCCGCCGCCCGCCCCAGCACGACAAGATCGATCAGCGAATTGGAGCCGAGCCGGTTGGCGCCGTGCAGCGAAGCGCAGGCGGCCTCGCCCACCGCCATCAGCCCGGGAACCACCCGGTCCGGATCGGACTTGGTCGGGTTCAGCACCTCGCCCCAGTAATTGGTCGGGATGCCGCCCATGTTGTAGTGGACGGTCGGCAGCACCGGGATCGGCTCGCGGGTGACATCGACGCCGGCGAAGATGCGCGCGCTTTCGGCAATGCCCGGCAGCCGCTCGTGGATCACCTCCGGCGCCAGGTGGCTGAGGTTGAGATGAATGTGGTCGTTCTTCGGCCCGACGCCGCGGCCGGCGCGGATTTCCAGCGTCATGCAGCGCGAGACAACGTCGCGGCTGGCGAGGTCCTTGTAGCTCGGCGCGTAGCGTTCCATGAAGCGCTCGCCTTCCGAATTGGTCAGATAGCCGCCCTCGCCGCGCACGCCCTCGGTGATCAGGCAGCCGGCGCCGTAGATGCCGGTCGGGTGGAACTGCACGAACTCCATGTCCTGCAGCGGCAGGCCGGCGCGCGCGACCATGCCGTTGCCGTCGCCGGTGCAGGTGTGGGCCGAGGTGCACGAGAAGTAGGCGCGGCCATAGCCGCCGGTCGCCAGCACCGTCATCCTGGCGTTGAAGCGGTGCAGCGTGCCGTCGTCGAGGTTCCAGGCGATGACCCCGGCGCAGGCGCCGTCGTCGGTCATCATCAGGTCGATGGCGAAATATTCGATGTAGAACTCGGCATCGTGCCGCAGCGACTGGCCGTAGAGCGTGTGCAGCATGGCGTGGCCGGTGCGGTCGGCCGCCGCGCAGGTGCGCTGCACCGGCGGGCCCTCGCCGAACTGCGAGGTCATGCCGCCGAACGGGCGCTGGTAGATGCGTCCGTCCTCGGTGCGCGAGAATGGCACGCCGTAATGCTCCAGCTCATAGACAGCGCGCGGCGCCTCGCGCGTCACATATTCGATGGTGTCGATGTCGCCCAGCCAGTCCGAGCCCTTGACGGTGTCGTACATGTGCCACTGCCAGTGGTCCGGCCCCATGTTGCCGAGCGAGGCGGCGATGCCGCCCTGCGCCGCGACCGTGTGCGAGCGTGTCGGGAACACCTTGGTGATGCAGGCCGTGCGCAGACCCTGCTCGGCCATGCCGAGCGTGGCGCGCAGGCCGGAGCCGCCAGCGCCGACGACGACGACATCGTGGAAATGGTCGACGAGTTGGTAGGCCCGCCCGCCCGCCGCCGGACCGCTGGCGCTCGCTGCCATCCGATCAGCCTCCGAATGCGAGTTTGAGGATCGCGAACACCGAGACGGCCGCGACAAGCACTGCAAAGAACGTGTTGAGGATGAGCAGCGCCAGCTTGGCCCGCCCGTGCACGTAGTCCTCGATGACGACCTGCATGCCGATGCGCATGTGGTAGGCGACCGAGATTACCGTCAGCACCAGCAGCACGGCGACGAATGGCGACGACAGCCGCGCGACCACCTCGCCATGGCTGGCGCCGTTGAGCGAGACGACCAGCCAGACGAGAAAGACGACCAGCGGGATGTTGGCGAGCGCGGTGAGACGCTGGCGCCAGAAATGCCCGGTGCCCTCATGGGCCGAGCCGTGGCCGCGGACCCTGCCCAGCGGCGTGCGCATGTTCATGGCCTCCCCCTTGCTGCGTTAGCGAACGGCATAGCCGACGATCCAGATGATGAGCGTGAGCGTGATCGAGCCGGCGAGCGTGGCCCAGGCCATGGCGGTGGCCGAGCGCTTGTCCATCAGGCGGCCGGTATCCCAGATCAGGTGGCGCAGCCCGCCGAGCGCGTGGTGGATCAGCACGAAGGTGTAGCCGAACAGCACCAGCCGGCCGAACCAGGAACCGAAGAAGCCGCTCACCCAGTCGAAATATTGCGGACCGGAAGCGGCCGCCGTCAGCCACCAGGCGACAAGCAGCGTGCCGAAATAGAGGGCGGCGCCGGTGATGCGGTGCAGGATCGACATCACCATGGTCGGAATCGGCTTGTAGATCTGCAGATGCGGCGACAACGGCCGCTTGGCTTGAACCTGGGCGTTGGCCATGCCTGTCAGTCTCCCGCTGCGGACCCGGTGTGCCCTGCCCGCCGCCTGCCCCGGTCGCCGACCCGTCACCGCCCGCCGCCGGAAGGCCCCCCAACCGCTTGTTCGCAGTCGCAAACGTCCACTTTCTAGAACCTGATCCGGCGCAGGTCAAAAGCTAAACCGGGGCGTCTGGCAAAAATCGATTAGATGGTGGCGCGGTGGAGGACTGTCATTCCGGGCGGAAGTTGACGACGAAGCTGCGCCAGTCGGCCGGCTCGGCCACCGCCTCGAACACGCGCCTGCCGGTGTCCGGCTTGCGCGGCGCGTTCAGCACCAGCCTCGACCAGCCGCGCGTCTCGGCCTGGTCGGCGAGCACGTCGACCAGCGCCTTGGCGATGCCCTTGCCGCGATGCTCGTGGTGGACGTAGATGTGATCGGCCTGGCCGGCGCGCATGCCGCTGACCGGCTCCGGCAGATCGTAGAACAGGATGAAGCCGACGAGTTCGCCGTCGATCCTGGCGCCGAGGAATTCGGCGACCCGGTCCTGCAGGAGCTGTTCGGCATAGTACTGGTCCGCAGCGCCGGGGGCGCCGCGCTTCAGCGCCTGGCCATAGGCGGCGATCAGCGGCGCCAGGTCGCGCGCGTCCTTCAGCCGCAACTGGGCGATCTCGATCTGCGGGGTCGACTGGTTCATGGCGCCAATAGCTCGACCATCGCGCCGCCGTCGTCAAGGCCCGCCAGCCGCCATTCGGCTGTTGGCGCGGCGAGGAGCGCCGGCTGGCGCCTGGCTGGCGCCCGCGTCGCTTTCGCGATGGCCGGTTTGCCTGTAAGCAGGAGTGCTGCCACCGGTTCCCCGCCTTCGTGCAAACCGCCCGTCCGTCGAACGCGCCGTGATCGAGATCTTCCTCACCGTCCTGCCGGTCTTCCTGCTGCTCGGCATCGGCTATGCCAGCGCCCGCACCGGCTATCTGAGCGCGACGATCGCCGATCCGCTCAACGCCTACACGGTCAAGCTGGCCGTGCCGGTGCTGCTGTTTCGCGCGCTCTACCGGCTTGACCTGTCGACGGCCTTCCACCCGCCGCTGCTGGCTAGCTTCTACGCCGGGGCGCTGGCGAGCTTTGCCGCCGGCATCGTCGCTGCACGTCTCGTCTGGAAGCGGCGGCCGGGCGAGGCGGTCGCCGTCGGCTTCTGCGCGCTGTTCTCCAACACGCTGCTGCTCGGCGTGCCGATCGTCGAGCGCGCCTTCGGCGAGGCGGCGCTGACGCCGGCGTTCGGCATCGTCGCGTTGCACGCGCCGGCGCTCTACACCATCGGCATCATCGTCATGGAACTTTCGCGGCGCGATGGCCGGTCGCTCGGGCAGACCCTGCGCACCGCCGCAGTCACCGTGCTGGCCAATACGCTGATGATCGGCATCCTCGCCGGCGCCGCGCTGAACCTCGCCGGGATCCGCCTGCCCGAGCCGGCGATGGCCGCCATCGACATGGTGGCGGCGACCGCCATCCCGGTGGCGCTGATCGGCATCGGCGCTTCGCTCACCCGCTACCGGCTCAAGGCGGAACTGTCGGAGAGCCTGATGGTTTCGGCGCTGTCGCTG
Organism: Alphaproteobacteria bacterium; assembly: GCA_016861165.1. Taxonomy (GTDB): domain Bacteria; phylum Pseudomonadota; class Alphaproteobacteria; order Rhizobiales; family Rhizobiaceae; genus BOKV01. The sequence goes on from BOKV01000002.1 coordinate 145,144, forward strand.
TTCGTCCACCCGATCATCGCCTTCGTGCTGGCACGACATGTCTTCGCCCTGCCGCCGGAATTCGTGCGCGTCGCCGTCATCATGGCGGCGATGCCGCCGGGCATGAACGTCTACATCTTCGCCGTGATGTATGACCGCGCGGTGGCGCTGGCGGCTTCCGCCGTGCTGGTCGCCACCGCGCTGTCGGTTGCCACCGTCACGCTCTGGCTGTTCGTCCTGCGCGTGGCACTGGCGGGCTGACGGCCAGGGGGCCGCAAGGCGACCGACGCGATCGCTATCGCCACTCCCGGATGTCGACGAAATGGCCGGCGATCGCCGCCGCCGCCGCCATCGCCGGCGAGACCAGATGGGTGCGGCCCTTGAAGCCCTGGCGGCCCTCGAAATTGCGGTTCGAGGTCGACGCGCAACGCTCGCCCGGGGCGAGGCGATCATCGTTCATGGCCAGGCACATCGAGCAGCCGGGCTCGCGCCAGTCAAAGCCGGCCTCGATGAAGATGCGGTCGAGGCCCTCCTGCTCGGCCTGCTGCTTGACCAGGCCCGAGCCCGGCACGATCATCGCGTTGACGTGGCTGGCCACCTTCTTGCCGGCGACGACGCGCGCCGCCGCGCGCAGGTCCTCGATGCGGCCATTGGTGCAGGAGCCGATAAACACCCGGTCGAGCCTGATGTCGGTGATGCGCGTGCCGGGCGTCAGCCCCATATAGTCGAGCGCCCGCTGCTTGGAGGCGCGCTTGGTCTCGTCGGCGATCGCCGCCGGGTCGGGTACGACGCCGGTGACCGCAACGACATCCTCCGGCGAGGACCCCCAGGAGACGAGCGGCGGCAGGTTGGCCGCGTCGAGCCTCACCACCCGGTCGAACCGGGCGCCCTCGTCGGTCTTCAGCGTGCGCCAGTATTGGACCGCCGCGTCGAAGGCGGCGCCCTGCGGAGCCTTCGGCTTGCCCTCGATATAGGCGAAGGTGGCCTCGTCGGGGGCGATCAGGCCGGCACGCGCGCCACCTTCGATACTCATGTTGCAGACCGTCATGCGCCCTTCCATCGACAGCGCCCGGATCGCCTCGCCGGCATATTCGATGACGTGACCGGTGCCGCCGGCGGTGCCGATCTCGCCGATGATGGCAAGGATGATGTCCTTGGCCGTCACCCCTTGCGGCAGCTGCCCGTCGACCTGGACGAGCATGTTCCTGGCCTTCTTCTGGATCAGCGTCTGCGTGGCCAGCACGTGCTCGACCTCGGAGGTGCCGATGCCGTGGGCCAGCGCCCCGAAGGCACCGTGCGTCGAGGTGTGCGAATCGCCGCAGACGATGGTCATGCCCGGCAGGGTGAAGCCCTGCTCCGGCCCGATGATGTGGACGATGCCCTGGCGCCGGTCCTTCTCCGAATAGTATTCGATGCCGAAATCGGCGGCATTGGCCGCCAGCGCCTCGACCTGGATGCGGCTTTCCTCGTTGCGGATGCCGTTGACGCGGTCGGGGCTGGTCGGCACGTTGTGGTCGACGACGGCGAGCGTCTTGTGCGGCGCGCGCACCTTGCGGCGGGCGAGCCGCAGCCCCTCGAAGGCCTGCGGGCTCGTCACCTCGTGGACCAGGTGGCGGTCGATATAGAGAAGCGTCGTGCCGTCGGGCTCGACGCTGACGACATGGTCGTCCCAGATCTTGTCGTAGAGCGTGCGTGGTGCGGTCATGGTCTCGTGTCCGGGATGGGGGCGCGGTGGACGGCCGGCTCGGAGGCCGGTCGGCGGCTCACTGGCGCGCCCGGCTCTTCGTCACCTTGAGGACGCGGCCGAAAAAGCGCGCCGGCAGGCGCTTCACGTCCTGCAGCACGAAATCGCGATAGCTCGGATGGCCGAACAGCGCCTCCATGCGCCCGCTCCTAGCAAGCTTTCACCGCCTCGGCAACCGGCCTGCGGCGCCGCTCAGCGTCCCCTGACCTTGGCCAGCGCCTCGCCCAGGATCTTGTCGCGGCCATAGACGTCCTCGCGGAAGTGGATGGTGCCGTCCTTGTTGACGAAGGTGGTGAGGTAGACGACGTAGACGGGGATCTTGGTCTTGAGGGTGACGACGGTGTTCTTGCCCGTGGCGACCACCGCGTCGATGCGCTGCCGGTTCCAGCCTTCCGGGCCGAGGATGACCTCGGCCATCTTCAGCGGGTCGCGCAGCCGGATGCAGCCATGGCTGAAATAGCGCTGCGTCGCCTCGAATTTCGACTTCGACGGCGTGTCGTGCATGTAGACGTTGAAGTCGTTGGGAAACATGAACTTGACGCGGCCGAGCGCGTTGCCGGGGCCGGGCTCCTGCCTGAGCGAGAACGGGAAGTTGCCCTTGCCGTAGCTTGCCCAGTTGACGGACGAAGGGCTGATCGGGCCGCTGCTCGACATCAGCGAGATGTTCTGGGCGGCCAGGACGCCGGGATTCTGCCTGAGCTTAGGCAGATATTCGTTGACGGCGATCGACGGCGGCACGTTCCAGTAGGGATTGAACTCCACATACTCCATCTCGTCGGTGAACACCGGCGTGCGATGGTAGGGCTGGCCGACCTGCACGATCTCGGCATGGACGGTGTCGTCGTTCCTGACCACCTTGACCACCTGGTCGGCCAGGTTGACGAAGATGTGGTAGGGCGCGAACTCGTTCTGCAGCCAGCGATTGCGCTCCAGATTGATCTCCATCGTCTGGATGCGCTCGCTGACGGAAACGTTCATCTGCTTGACGGTGCCGGGGCCGACGACGCCGTCCGGCGTCACCCCCATCAGCTCCTGGAACTGCTTGACGGCGTCGACGAGTGCCGCGTCGTAGACGAGGCCGCCGGCCGCCGGGCCGCGATAGGTGGCCGCCTCGATCATGCGCTTGCGCAGCGCGGGCACGCGGGCGTCCGTGGCGCCGGGCTTCAGCGCCGGACCTTCCGGCACCTTGCTCCACCCGCCATTGGCCTCGATGCGCCGGAACACGGCGATCGCCTGGCGCAGCCGCTCGTAGCGCTGCGTGCGCGGGGCGAGCAGCCGCAGATAGGCCTTCAGGTTCTTGGTCCTGCGGATGTTGGCGAGAATCGCATCGGCCGAAATGTCCTTGGGGTAGATTACGATCTCGCGGTTGACCTCGCGCGGATTGAGGCGGCCGCCATGCATGTGCTGGGCATAGGACACCGTGGCAGTGGTCAGGTGGACCTCGAGGTCGGCCAGCCCGGCGGTGTCGGTCGCCCCCAGCTTGCTGAACAGTTCGAACGCGTCGTAGTCGTCCGGGTGCAGCCCGTCCTCGTAGGACAGGTTGAGCGCATCGACCATCGCCTCGGCCTTGGCGGTCGGCCGGTTGCCCTGCACCCAGATCGGCGCATAGAGGCTCCTGGCGTAGTGGGCATCGATGTCCTGCAGGCGCTGCTTCAGCGATTCGGACCTGGCATTGGCCATCGCCCGCGCCAGCTCCGACTTGATGGCCGGGCCCAGCATTTGCGCCGGTGCCGGCGCCGTCCACACGACGATCAGCGCCACGGCCGCCAGCAGCGCCCGCACACCGAGATTTCCGCGCATCGTCATCGATCTCTCCCGCCACGGCCCGCCGTTCGCCCGCCGCGCCAATCGTGCCAAATGCCCCATGGCGGGCAGATTAGCAGAACTGGCGCAGAGTCCAACCTTGGTCCAACCTTGCGAATGGCTTGCGCCACGCGCACCTCGCCGCGGCGGCCGCCGCCGGGCGACAGAAAGAGAAAAAGGGCGGCCCGCCGGGCCGCCCCCTCGATGATTGCGCCTGCCGCCCCACGCGGGGCGGGACTGCCGTCACTCGCCGCTCTTGGCCGCCGCGGCCGCTGCCTCTTCGGCCGCCTTTTCGACCGCCAACGCCTCGGCGGCGGCCACCTTCTCCGCCTCGATGCGGGCCTTCTCGTCGGCGACCGCCCGGCGCTCGGCCTCGTTCAGGCGCTTGGCGCGGGCGCCGGTGTTCTCCGAAATGCGCGCCGACTTGCCGCGCCTGCCGCGCAGATAATAGAGCTTGGCGCGGCGCACCTTGCCGCGGCGAACCACCTCGACGCCCTCGACCAACGGCGAGAAGACCGGGAAGACGCGCTCGACGCCCTCGCCATAGGAAATCTTGCGCACGGTGAAGTTCTCGTTGAGGCCGCTGCCCGAGCGGCCGATGCACACGCCTTCATAGGCCTGCACGCGGGTGCGCGTACCCTCGGTGACGCGCACCTGCACGCGCACCGTGTCGCCGGGCTCGAATTCGGGCAGCTTGCGCTTGGCCTCGATCGCGGCGGCCTGTTCGGCCTCGAGCTGCTGGATGATGTTCATGGCTCCAAACCTTGCGTTGCGGACCGACGGGCGACGGACGCCTTGCGGTCACTTGTTGTCTGCGGCCAGAGCGCCCGCGCCAATGCACCTCGGGATGCCTGGTGGCGGCAGCGGCCGCCGGGGCGAATTCGCCGGTCTTTCCGGTTTGTGGAAAAGTCGCCGGGTCTATAGTCGAAAATTCGGGCGGTGTCACCCTTCGGGCGGCGCTTTTTTGGGCGTTGCGCCGAGCAGCTCCGGCCGCCGCCCGGCGGTCAGCTTCTCGGCCTGCCCGCGCCGCCAGCGGGCGATCCTGCCGTGGTCGCCCGAGATCAATACCGTCGGAATCGACCGCCCCTCGAAAACCTGCGGCCGCGTGTACTGGGGGTATTCGAGCAGGTCGGCGGCGAAGCTTTCCTCCTCGCCCGAGGCGAGGTTGCCCATAACGCCGGGCAGCAGCCGCACGACGGCATCAAGCAGCACGATCGCCGCCGGCTCGCCGCCCGACAGCACATAGTCGCCGATCGAGACCTCCTGCAGCCGGCGCGCCTCGATCACTCGTTCGTCGACGCCCTCGAAGCGGCCGCACACGACGACCGCGCCGGGCCCGGCCGCCAGTTCGCGCACCAGTGCCTGGTCGAGGACCCGCCCGCGCGGGCTCATCAGCAGCCGTGGCCGCATGTCGCCGGGCGGCGACACCGCGTCGATCGCGCCCGCCAGCACGTCGGCCCTGAGCACCATGCCGGCGCCGCCGCCGGCCGGCGTGTCGTCGACGGCGCGGTGGCGGCCGACGCCGAAATCGCGCAGGGCGACGGTCTCCAGCGACCAGACCGCTTCGGCCAGCGCCCGACCGGCCAGCGAGACGCCGAGCGGACCGGGAAACATCTCCGGGAACAGCGTCACAACCGAGGCCCGGAAGGTCATGTCCCGGTCTCCGGCGCGCGTGCCTCGGTCTCGGCGGGCGGCGCGACAACGACGAAACCGCCGGCGATGTCGACGACCGGCACGTTGGCGCGGGTAAAAGCGACCAGCAACTCGCGGCCGTCCGGCCGCCCGATCGCGACAATATCGCCGGCGCCGAAGTCATGCACCGCGACCACGGTTCCGATCGGGTGGCCGGCTTTGTCGCGCGCTTCGAGCCCGATCAGATCGGAATGGTAGAACTCGTCCTCGTCCGGCCTCGGCAGTTCGGCGCGGTCGATGAAGAGGTCGGCATTGGCGAGCGCCTGCGCCGCCTCGCGGGTCGTCACGCCCGCGACGCGGGCAACGAGCATGCCGCCCTGCGCGCGCGCCGACAGGATGCGCACCGGCGTGTCCGAGGCGAGGCGCAGCGTGCTGTAGCGGGCGATCTGCTCCGCCTCCGCGGTGAAGCTCTTCAGGCGGACTTCGCCGCGCACGCCGTGCGGCGCGCCGAACCGGCCGACGAGGACCAGCCTGGCCGCGACCATTGTCGCGCCGCCAAACGGCAATCAGGCCCCGGCGGCGTCGCCGGTCGCCGCCTCGGCCGGCGCCGGAGCGGCTTCGGCCTCGGCCGCCTTGGCGGCGGCTTCCTCGGCCGCCTGCTGTCTCTCGGCCAGGCGCTCCTGCGCCTTCTTGCCGGGCTGGGCCTTGACCGGATTGCTGCGCGGCGCCCGCTTGACGATGCCCTCGGCGTCGAGGAAGCGCATCACCCGGTCGGTCGCCAGCGCGCCCTTCGACAGCCAGTGCTCGACGCGCGCCCGGTCGAAGGTGACGCGCCGGGCGTCCTTCGGCAGCAGCGGATCGTAGGTGCCGAGCTTCTCGATGAAGCGGCCGTCGCGCGGAGCGCGCGCGTCGGCGACGACGATCGAGTAATGCGGGCGCTTCTTGGAGCCGCCGCGGGCCAGCCGGATTCTCAGTGACATTGCTTTCTCCTGTCGCGATTCGGTGAGGTTTTCAGTTCCTGCCGCCGCCGGCGATCTGCTCATGGTGGCGGATCACCTCGCGGATGATGAAATTGAGCAGCTTCTCGGCGAAGTCGGGGTCGAGTTCGGCCTCGGCCGCCAGACGGCGCAGCCGGTCGACCTGGCGCTTCTCGCGGTCGGGGTCGGCCGGCGGCATCGCGTGGCGCGCCTTCAGTTCGCCGACCTCCTTGGTGATACGGAAGCGCTCGGCCAGGATGTGGATCAGCGCTGCGTCGAGATTGTCGATCGAGGCGCGGTACTTCTTCAGTTCGGCCGGAATACCGGCGGCCGGGTCGCTCATTTCTTCTTCCCCAGTCCGGGCAGTTTCGCCGGGCCCGGCAAGCGGCCGCCGAGGCCGGCCAGACCGCCGCCCGGCAGACCGGGCAGCTTCGGCCCACCCATCTGCCGCGCCAGCCGTTCCATCTCGGCGGGGTCCATGCGCGAGAGGTCGGGCATCGGCGCCGGGGCGCCACCCATCATCCGCCCCATCATCGATCCGCCCGCGCCCATCAGGCCGCCCAGCATGCCGCCCTTGCCGCGGCCCATGCGCTTCATCATGTCGGCCATCTGCAGGTGCATCTTCAGAAGCTTGTTGATCTCCTGCACCGACGTGCCGGAGCCGGCGGCGACGCGCTTCTTGCGCGAAGCGTTGAGGATTTTCGGCGAGCGGCGCTCCTGGCGCGTCATCGACGCGATGATCGCCTGCTGGCGCTTGAAGATCGAATCGTCGAGGCCGGCCGCCTCGATCTGCTTCTTCATCTTGCCGATGCCGGGCAAGAGGCCGAGGATGCCGCCCATGCCGCCGAGATTCTGCATCTGCTTGAGCTGCTCGGCCAGATCGTTGAGGTCGAACTCGCCCTTGCTCATGCGCCGGGCCATCGCCGCGGCCTTCTCCGCGTCGATGGTCTGCGCCGCCTTTTCGACCAGAGCGACGATGTCGCCCATGCCGAGGATACGGTCGGCAATGCGGGCGGGGTGGAAATCCTCCAGCGCGTCTGTCTTCTCGCCGGTGCCGATCAGCTTGATCGGCTTGCCGGTCACCGCGCGCATCGACAGCGCCGCGCCGCCGCGCCCGTCGCCGTCGACGCGGGTCAGCACGATGCCGGTGATGCCGACGCGTTCGTCGAAGGCGCGCGCCAGGTTGACGGCGTCCTGGCCGGTAAGCGCGTCGGCGACCAGCAGGATCTCGTGCGGACTGGACCTGGCCTTGATGTCGGCCATCTCCAGCATCAGCGGTTCGTCGATATGGGTGCGACCGGCCGTGTCGAGCAGCAGCACGTCGTAGCCACCGAGCCTGGCCGCCTGCACGGCGCGCGCCGCGATGTCGACCGGCGGCTGGCCGGCGACAATCGGCAATGTGGCCACGTCCGTCTGCTCGCCGAGCTGGCGCAGCTGCTCCTGGGCGGCCGGCCGGCGCGTGTCGAGCGAGGCCATCAGGACCTTGCGGCGGCTTCGCTCGGTCAGCCGCCTGGCGATCTTGGCCGTGGTCGTCGTCTTGCCCGAGCCCTGCAGGCCGACCATCATGATGACGACGGGGGGCGCCGCGTTGAGATCGATGGCTTCCGCGTCGGAGCCGAGCATGGCGATCAGTTCGTCATGGACGATCTTGACCACCATCTGGCCGGGCGTGACCGACTTGACCACCTCGGCGCCGACCGCCTTCTGGCGCACCTTCTCGGTAAAATCGCGCACCACGTCGAGCGCCACGTCGGCCTCGATCAGCGCCCGGCGCACCTCGCGCAGCGCCGCGCCGACGTCCTTTTCCGACAGCGCGCCGCGCCGCGTAAGGCCGTCGAAGATCTTGCCGAGCCGTTCGCTCAGACTCTCAAACATGACCGGTCCTCGTCTCTGGGGTAGTGTCCCAGCGAGATATGGGCTCTGATCCCGCAACCGCAAAGCCGAAAGGCACCCGCGGGCGCAACGCGCTGGCGGATGTTGACCGCCTTCCTCCCGGGAAGGCCAGTGGCTCGACTGCACGAACGGGCAGAGGACGGCGGCTTATAGGCGCAGCCGCGCGGTCAAGTCAACTTCGAACCGAGCGCCGACCGAAGCACCGTGCCGCGGAAGAAAGGCCGCCGGAAACCGGCGGGAAACGGCCCGCCCCTTTCAATTGGCGGCCGCTTCGGCCATATAAACGGCCAAACGGATGGCCTCGATGCAAAAGGGCGCGCGAATTCCCTTCGTCAAGATGAACGGCCTCGGCAATGCGATCATCGTTGCCGACATGCGTGGCCGCGCCGACAAGATCACGGCCGAGGCCGCGATCGCGCTGGCGCGCCCGGAGGCTATCCCCTTTGACCAGATCATGGAAGTGCGCGACGCGGACGGTCCGGGCCGCGACTACGACATGCGCATCCTCAACGCCGACGGCAGCCTGGCGCAAGCCTGCGGCAACGGCACACGCTGCGTCGTCGTCTGGCTCAACGGTCTCGACGGCCGCGACGCCTATGCCTTCCTGACGGCCGGCGGCCTCGTCGCCACGGCGCTGAACCGCGACCGCACGGTGACCGTCGACATGGGCGTGCCGCGCTTTTCCTGGCGCGACATCCCGCTCGCCGAGGAATTCGCCGACACCACCGGCATCGAACTGCAGATCGGGCCGATCGAGGCGCCGGTCCTGCACACGCCGAGCGTCGCCAATATCGGCAACCCGCATGCCGTGTTCTGGGTCGACCGCGACGTGTGGTCCTACGAACTCGATCGCTTCGGCCCGCTTCTGGAAAACCATCCGATCTTCCCCGAGCGCGCCAACATCACCATCGCCCGCGTCGTCGCCCGCGACCACATCGTCATCCGCACCTGGGAGCGCGGCGCAGGGCTGACGCTCGCCTGCGGCTCGGCCGCCTGCGCCACGCTCGCCTGCGCCGTGCGCAAGGGGCTGGCCGAGCGCAAGGCGGTGATCACGGTGCCCGGCGGCGACCTCACGGTCGAATGGGCAGCCAACGGCCACCTCCTGATGAGCGGACCGGCCGAGTTCGAATTCGCCGGCGAACTCGATCCGGCGACCGGCCAGTTCACGATCGAGACCGCGGCGGTGCCGGCATGAGCACCGACAGCGACCAGATCAGGGTCGTCACCTTTGGTTGCCGGCTGAATACCTTCGAATCGCAGGTCATGCGCGACAAGGCGGCCGAGGCAGGCCTCGGCGCGCTCGGCGGCGGCGCCATCCTGTTCAACACCTGCGCGGTGACCGGCGAGGCGGTGCGCCAGGCGCGCCAGGCGATCCGCCGCGCCCGCCGCGAGAACCCCGCCGCCCGCATCATCGTCACCGGCTGCGCCGCGCAAACGCAGGCGAAAGCCTTCGCCGCCATGGACGAGGTCGACCTCATCATCGGCAACCACGACAAGCTGCACGCCAACGCCTACCGCGCGCTGCCCGATTTCGGCGTCAATTCGACCGAGAAGGTCCGCGTCAATGACATCATGAGCGTGCGCGAGACCGCCGCTCACATGATCGAGGCGATCGACGGCCGCGCCCGCGCTTTCCTGCAGGTGCAGAACGGCTGCGACCACCGCTGCACCTTCTGCGTCATCCCCTTTGGCCGCGGCCCTTCGCGCTCGGTGCCGATGGGCGCCGTCGTCGACCAGATGCGCCGCCTCGTCGCCAACGGCTATCGCGAGGTGGTGCTGACCGGCGTCGACACCACCTCCTGGGGCGCCGACCTGCCCGGCCGGCCTTCGCTCGGCCGCATGGTGCGCGCGGTCCTGCGCCAGGTGCCCGAGCTGGAGCGCCTGCGCCTGTCGTCGATCGATTCGGTCGAGGCCGACGACGACCTCCTCGATGTCATCGCCGACGAGCCCCGCTTCATGCCGCATCTGCACCTGTCGCTACAGCACGGCGACGACCTGATCCTGAAGCGGATGAAGCGCCGCCACGGCCGCGCCGACGCCGTGCGCTTCTGCGCCACGGTGCGCCGGCTTCGGCCCGACATCGCGCTGGGCGCCGACCTGATCGCCGGCTTTCCGACCGAGACCGAGGCGATGTTCCAGAACACGCTGTCGCTGGTCGCGGAATGCGGTCTCGATCATTTGCATGTCTTTCCCTTCTCGCCGCGCCCGCGTACGCCGGCCGCGCGCATGCCGCAGCTCGACCGGACGGTCGTGCGCGAGCGCGCCGCGCGGCTGCGCGCCGCCGGCGAGGTTGCCCATGTCCGCCATCTCGATGCGATGGTCGGCCGCACCGTCGCCGTCCTGGTCGAGCGACCCGGCTTCGGCCGGTCGGGCCAGTACACGCCGGTGGCGCTGCCGCGCGATCGCGCCGCGGGCAGCGTCGTCGAGGCGGTGGTCGACGGCCACGACGGAACCCGGCTGACCGGCCGGCCCGTGCCGGCCGAGGGCGCCCTTCGCGGTGCCGCCTGAGAACGGACGGTTACCACGATGGCCGAAGCCAAACCCGGATTGCTGCGGCGCATTTTCTCCTTCGGCCGCGGGATCGAGGCCGAGCCGGCCGCGCAAGCCGAAGAGGCGGGCAGGCCGGCGGAATCGGCGGCGGCCGGACCTGCGCCGATTAAGCCCGCGATCCCGGCCGGTCCGCGCGCCGTGGAGGCGCCGGGCGCACCGTCGGCCCGCCCGCGACCGGCGGCCAGCCAGGCGCCCAAGCGGGCAAACGCCCTGCCTTCCGGCAAAGCGGAAGGGGTACCCGCAAGACCGGAGCCGGCCGCGGCAGCACCGGCGCGCACCGGCAAGGTGACGCTGTTCGAGCCGGCGGCGCCGGGAGCGCCGGCGCCGCAGCCGGCCGGCGGAACCGGCTGGTTCGACCGGCTGAAGAAGGGGCTGGCGCGCTCGTCCAATGCGCTGACCGAGAACCTCGCCGCCGTCTTCGTCAGGCGCCGCCTCGACGACGACGCGCTGCAGGAACTGGAGGACCTCCTCATCCGCGCCGATCTTGGCATCGATACGGCGATGCGCATCACCGAGGCGCTGTCGGCGCGGCGCTACGGCCGCGACGTCACCGATGCCGAGGTGCGCCAGGTGATGGCCGCCGAGATCGAGAAGGTGCTGGCGCCGGTCGCCCGGCCGCTCGAACTCGACCTCGGCCACCGTCCGCACGTCGTCCTCGTTGTCGGCGTCAACGGTTCCGGCAAGACGACCACCATCGGCAAGATCGCGGCCAAGCTCAAGGCGGCCGGCCTGTCGACCCTGCTGGTCGCCGGCGACACGTTCCGCGCGGCGGCGATCGAGCAATTGCAGATCTGGGGCGAGCGCACCGGCTCGACGGTTGTTGCCGGCCAGCCGGGCGCCGACGCCGCCGGCCTCGCCTTCGACGCCTGGCGCCGGGCCCGCGACGAAGGCCATGACGTGATGTTGATGGACACCGCCGGCCGCCTGCAGAACAAGGCCGAGCTGATGGCCGAGCTGGAGAAGATCGTCCGCGTGCTGAAGAAGCATGATCCGGCCGCGCCGCACACGGTGCTGTTGACGCTCGACGCCACAACGGGGCAGAACGCTCTCAACCAGGTTGAGATTTTCGGCAGGCAGGCTGGCGTCAATGGCCTCGTCATGACCAAGCTCGACGGCACCGCGCGCGGCGGCATCCTCGTCGCCATCGCCGCCAGATACGCGCTGCCGGTCTTTTTTCTCGGCGTTGGCGAGGGCGTCGATGATCTCGAGCCCTTCGAGGCGGCCGATTTCGCCCGTTCGATCGCCGGGCTGGAAGCGCAACCGACGGAACAGGCATGACGACGCAGAACATGACCGCACCGACCCGCAGGAACGAGGTCAACCCGCTACTGAAGCTGGCGCTGGAACTGGGCCCGCTGGTGGTGTTCTTCCTCGCCAACCGCTATGGCGAGGAACTGACCGATGCCTTCCCTGCGCTGGCGGCGCTCGGCGGCAAGATCTTCATCGGCACCGCCTTCTTCATGGTGGCGATGACCGTCTCGCTGGTCCTGTCGCGCTGGCTGACCGGGCACATCGCGCTGATGCCGCTGGTCACCTTCTTCTTCGTCGCCGTCTTCGGCGGCCTGACCCTGTGGCTGCAGGACGACACCTTCATCAAGACGAAGCCGACGATCGTCAATGTGCTGTTCGGCGCCATCCTGCTCGGCGGCCTCGCCTTCGGCAAGTCGCTGCTCGCCTATGTCTTCGACGCCGCCTTCCATCTCGATGCCGAGGGGTGGCGCAGGCTCACCTGGCGCTGGGGCCTGTTCTTCTTCTGCCTGGCCGGCCTCAACGAGGTGGTCTGGCGCAATTTCTCCGACGATTTCTGGGTCGCCTTCAAGGTGTGGGCGATCATGCCGATCACCATCGCCTTCATGCTCACCCAGATACCGCTCATCCAGCGCCATGCGCTGGCGCCGGCGGGCGGCGGCGAGGATCGCTGACGGCGCCCGGCGGATTGACGAACGGGCCGCCCGCCTCGCTATCGGCAATCACTGATGATCGTCTCCGAGCACCGGCCGCACACCAGCCTGCGCGGCCTCACCCCGAACGAGTTTGCAGCCCGGTCCAGATCGTACCGCGAGGAGAACAGAGTCCGGTTACGAACGGGGGCTGATCGGGGGCAACGTCAACCACCGTGCTGAAGGAACGGTCACCTCCATGCGCATAGACGACGAGTGCGTCGCAGGGATGGAAAACGCCCTTTTTCCCGAAGCCGAGTTTTCCGATAGCTGCGCTGTCCGTGGTCTTGCTGCTCTCCCCATTACCCCGTCTGTCGGGACAGGGCGCCCGAAATGCATATACCCGCGCCGCCGGCCACCTTGTAACGGCGGTTGATGGAGATGAGCACGGAGGTCATGGCTTCGGCCGCCGCCGAATTGGCGAGCGGGCCGCCTCGCAGGCCGCGCAAGCCCAGTCCGTCAATGATGGCCACCACGCGCTCGCAAGCCTCGTCGACGTCGCCAAAGACGAGAACATCGCAATCGACATCGCCTTCCTGCCCCAGCTTGTGGGCGGAAACGTTGTGAAATGCCGAAACGACGGTGACCTCGTCGCCGAGGATCTGCTGGGCGATAACCGCAGCCGAGCCTTCGGCCGGCAACTGGACGCGGGCGACCCTGGGCGGAACGAGCGGCACGGTGGCGTCGACCACGACCTTGTCTCGGACCCCGGACCGGATCTCGGCCAGGATTTCAGACTGGCTGGAGAACGGCACCGTGACGAAGACAATCGCGGCGCTGCGGGCGGCGTCGGCGTTCGTCGCCCCCCGAACCAGGTCCGACCCCAGAGCGACATTTGTTTCGCGGGCAAGAGCCTCCGCTTTTTCCGCGCTGCGCGATCCGATCGTCACGGCGTGGCCGGCGCGAGCGAGGCGCCTCACCAGGCCGATACCGAGCGCACCGGTGCCACCGACCACGGCCACGCTTCTGCTTGTCTCGGTCATTGACGATACCGACCCACTCAGCGGATGTGCGGCAGCACTTCGTCGGCGAACAGCTTCAGGGTCTTGAGCGACAGGTCGAGCGGCATGCCGGGGAAGTTCATGCGAACCAGGAGATCGGTGACGCCCAGCATGTCGCGCTGCTCGACGACCTCGCGTATGCAGTCCTCAGGGCTGCCGACGACAAATCGGTCCTTGATCAGTTCCTCGATATCCAGTCCCTCGCCGGAGACGCCGGGCACGTTCTTGCCCATGCCCCAGGAATAGTAGGCGCGATACTTGTCGGCCATGTACGGGCCACCGATCTCAATCGCCTTCTGGCGCGTTTCGGCAACGAAAAGTTCTACGCACTTGGCAAAGCCATCAGCCTTCGGACGCCCGGCTTCGGCGCGCGCCCTGTGGTAGAGTTCGGCCTGCGGCACCATCGCCGAGGCGGTGGTGACGGAAGTGGCGATCCAGTTGTCGCCCCTCACGGCCGCCCGCCTGATGGCCGGATCGGCCGCCGCGCCGAGCCAGATCTGCGGGCGCGGGGTCTGCAGCGGCCGCGGGCGGATCGAGACATTGTCGAAGTTGATGTAATCGCCGTGGAAGGTGGCATTGTCCTGCGACCACAACAGCTTGAGCGCCTCGATCTGCTCGTCGAAGCGCTTGGCGCGAGTCTTGCGCTCGACGCCGAAGGCCTCATATTCGATGTCGCGATAGCCAAGCGCCACGCCCAGCACCAGCTTGCCGTTGGAGATGATGTCGATGGTCGCGTACTGCTCGGCCAGGTCGATGACGTTGTGCAGCGGCAGCACGAGAATGTTCGTGCCTATCGTAAGGTCGCCGCTCTCGGCAGCAAGGCGAGCCAGAAGCGGATTGGGCTGGAAGAACTGATCGGGATAGGTCAGATAGTGCTGCGCCAACCATATGCCGTCATAGCCGCCGTCGCGGATGGCCCGTGTCTGCTGCACGTGGTTTTCGAACTGCTGGCGCATGTCTGCGCCGGCAGGGTGCTGCGTACCGAGAAAGACTCCGACCCTCACGACAAACCTCCTCAGTAGACCATGCGCGCGACGTCGGACAGGGATCCGTACAGTTCGGGTCGGCGATCGCGGAAGAACGTGTAGCGCTTGCCGTGACGGTAGACGTCTGCGAGGTCCAACGTCGCCCAGAAGGTGGCGGCGCCCTCGTTTTCCGGCCCTTCAGCGAGCAGTTCGCCCATCGGACTGTAGACCACCGAATGGCCGTAGAAATGTCGCGGGCCATCGGTGGGCTCGAGCCCGCCCTTGTTGGCGCCCACCACGAAGACGCCGTTCTGCACGGCCGTCGTGTAGAGCTCGTTGCCCCAGCTCTTCGCGCGATTGGGACCCCAGGCCGCCGTCGGCACGAAGATGATTTCGGCGCCATGCAACGCCAGGACGCGCCAGGCTTCGGGGAATGAGCGTTCGTAGCAGATCAGCGCGCCGATCCTGCCATGGTCGGTATCAAATACCGGCAGGCCGGGGCCGCCCTTGAAATAGTAGCGCTCGTTCAGGCCCGGCGAGTAGCTGTATTGGTCGGGGATGTGATTCTTGCGGTAGCAGCGTACCTTGCGTCCATCGGGAAGCGTCCCGGAGACCAGCTCGCCGCGCGGATCGATGACGGCCAGGCTGTTGAAGAACTCGCCCTTCACCGCGCCGCGCTCGTAGAAGGTGAGCAGGATGTAGCATTTGAGTTCACGCGCCTTGTCCTGGAAAGCGCGAATGGACGGACCGTCCAGCGGCTCGGCGAGATCGAACCAGCGGGGATCGGTGTAGCCGCAGAAATACTGCGTCGTAGACAGTTCGCTGAGCGAGATGAAGTCCGGCTTGCGGTCCCTGGTCGCCTTGTCGATGAGAGCCAGATTGGCCGCCACATTTCTGGCCGGCTCCACTTCGGCCGCTCCGCACTGGACAACCAGGACATCGACGTTGCGGCTGGCATTGGGATCTTTGTGTTCGACGGTCACAGGCTCTAACCTCCCCGATCGGAAAATCTCTTGGACGTGGCTCGTCGTCATCGCCCTGTCGCGTCGGCTGCCACTACAACACAGAATGATACAATTGCGCGTCCCATGTCAACAACTGCGACAACTGTATTATTATCGTTGGACGCCGAGCGACCAGACCCATAAATGCCGCCAGCCGGGCGGCGCCCACGAAATCGGCCCGGACAGTCCAGCGAGTGACATCGAGGCGCCTTCCAGGCGACCCATCCATTCAGCCTCCGGGCAATTGCGGCGATCCCAGGCAGTACCGAAATCCCAAACAAAATCCATATCATAGTCTCTCTCAGCCACCGTTCGGTGGCCCGGTCAGCCGACGCCCGCGCGCACGGGCCTTGCGCCACCGCGCTCGGGCGCGGGCATACAATTTCCACTATATCACAACTGTATCATAGCGTATAAGCTATCCAGCCGCAGATATCCAGTCTGTCCGGCGAGGGCAATCGGGTCGTCCAGGTTCATGCGCACCGCCGACATATGCCAGGCCTCCAGCCGCGCGACATCAACGCGCGACGAAGCTGCCATCGCCCGGAGAGCCGACCAGTCGCCCGTCGATGGCGACGGTCTTGCCGCGGAGAATCGTGCGCAGCGGCCAGCCCTTCAGCTTCTGTCCTTCGAGAATCGAGAAGTCCGAAGCCGATCCGTAGTCCTGCGGCCGAACTTCCTGCTCGAGGTCGAGATCGACGATCGCCAGGTCGGCGTCGGCGCCAACACGCAGGGTTCCCTTGTGCGGCATATTGAAAGCCCTGGCGACATTGTAGGACGTCACCTGGGCGATGCGCTGAAGCGGCAGTCCCCGCTTGTGATACCCGTCGGAGAGCAATACCGGCAGCAGGGTGGTCATGCCCGGGAAGCCCGCCGCAGCCTCCCAGATGGTGCCGCCCTTCTGGGCGCGTGTCGTCGCGCAGTGGTCGGTTCCGACCGTCGCGATCTCGCCATTGGCCAGGCCGGACCACATGCGTTCCCTGTCGGCGGCGGTGCGGACCGGAGGATTGACCTTGGCCAGATTGCCGATGTGATCGTCGTCCTCGCAGACCATCAGATAGTGCGGACAGGTCTCGACCGTCAGCCGGTCGTAGCGCTCGCGATGGCGCAAGGCTTCCTCGAGGCCGATCTCGGCGCCGATATGCACATAGTAGAGATTGGCGCCGGTCAACTCGGCGAAAAAGCCGGCCCGGCGCACGTGCTCGGCCTCGGCGAAGGCCGGACGGGCGGCATTCCATGCCGCCAGGCTGTCCCGCCCTTCTGCTCTCGCGCGGGCGACATGGCGCGCGATGATCTCGGTGTTCTCGCAATGGACACAGGCCTGGGTGTGCGGATGGCGCCCGAGCACCTGGAAGCCCTCGAACATGACCCCGTCGTCTATCTCGTTGATCATGCCGACCGTTTTGCCGTCGGCGCCGCGATAGGCCATGTAGAACTTGAAGGACGAGACGCCCCAGTCGATATAGCGCTCAAGCTCGCGCAGCTGGCTCTCGGTAAGGATGCCGAGATGGATGCCCATGTCGATGTGCGACTCTTGCTCGATGGTCTCACGCAGTTCGGGGAAGTCGTCATAGGGCATCGGCCGGGCACTTTGGTAGTGCCGGTGGAAACTCATGAAGGTGGTGATCCCGCCGATGGCGGCGGCGCCGGATTCGCTGCGGACGTCCTCGGCGAAACTGCGTTTGAAACCCATGTGCGTGTGGGGCTCGATGACCCCGGGAAACACGTATTTTCCCGAGGCATCGATGGCCTCGCGCGCGGCCGGTTCGAAGCCCGGCGCGTAGATGGCGGCGATGCGGCCGTTCTGCACGCCGATATCGCCGGCATAGACGCCGTCGACCGGGTCGACCAGCAGTCCGTTGCGGATCAGAAGATCAATCATGATGCACGTCTCCGTTTGGCAATGATTGCGGCGGCGAACGGCCCGGCGCCCGTCGTTCCGGACGCGGAATTGCAGGCGTGACTCGCGCCCTCTCGATCGTCGGGCTGGTCTTCCTGATCGCCCAGCTTCACCGATCGGCCGGCGGTGTGCTGGCGCTCGAACTGGGTTCGGCTCACGGGCTGGCGCCGGCCGCCATCGGCATGATCGTCGGGGTGATGCCGCTCGCCTCGGCCGGCATCCAGATTCCACTCGGCATGCTGCTGGACCGCTTCGGCGTGCGGCTGGTGCTCTCGATCCTGCTGCTGCTGGCGAGCGCCGGCACGCTCGGATTCGCGCTCGCCCAGACGACGACGGAACTGGTCCTGGCCCGGGTGGCAATCGGCATCGGCTTCGCGGCGTCGATGTCCAGCGTATACCTGGTGTCGATGTCGTGGACTTCGCCGGAGCGGGTGGGCATGGCCGCCGCAACACTCGTCTCCATCCCCGGAAGCATCGGCGCCGTGATGGGAACGACCCCTCTGGCGATCGCCTTCGCCAGTTTCGGCTGGACCGATACGTTTTTCGCTATGGCCGCGCTGACGCTGGTGCTCTCGGCGACGGCCGGGATTTTCCTGCGCGAGGGGCCACGGACCGGACGCAGAGGTCCACCCGAGAAGCTTGCCGACAACCTGCGCACTTTCCGCGAGATCGTCGGGCATCGCGACCTGCAACGGATCATCGTCATGGCGTTCTGCTTCGCCGGCCCGTTCATGGCCGTCGGCGGACTGTGGGCCGGCCCCTACCTGCGCGACATGCACAATCTCAGCCCGGCCGCGGCAAGCGCCGTGATCCTTGCATTGGTCATCGTCTACAATGTCGGCACGTTCGTCATCGCGTTCGCCGAACGCCTCTTCGGCGGCCGGCGCCGGGTTGTGCTCGGTGCTGCCGGCGTGACAATCGTCACATACACCGTACTGGCACTCTTTCCGCAGATGCCTTTCGCGCTTGCCCTGCCCATGCTGTTCGCAAGCGCCCTTGCCGGCCCCTACTTCATCCTCCTCGCCGCCCAATGCCGATCGTTCGTGCCCGCCGGGCGCATCGGCCGAACGGTGACAACGATGTCGCTGGCCGGCATCGCCGGCACCTTCTTCATGCAATGGGCAACCGGCCTGACCGTCGAGGCTTTGAGCAACGCGGACGGGACGGCAACGCTGGCCGCCTATCGCTCCATCTTCGGACTTCCGGCGGTGATCCTGGCGCTCTGCAGCCTCTTCTACCTGCCCGTACGCGACCTGCCCCGACAAGATCAGCCGCCGCCCGACTGATCCGGCCCGGTGGGCGGGATGCGACCCTCGGCCACGCCATGGCATGCGACCCAGCTTTCACCGGAACGGATGAGTGCCGGGACCTCAGCGCGGCAACGTTCATTGGCGAAGGGGCAGCGCGGATGAAAGGTGCAACCGCTTGGCGGGTTGATGGGGCTCGGCACCTCGCCGATCATGGCATGACCGGCATGGCCGCGCCGCTGGAAGGTCGGCACGCTGTCCAGCAACATGCGGGTATAGGGGTGCTGGGGACGGGAAAAGACCACCTCCGGCGTTCCCACCTCGCAGAGGCGGCCGAGATACATCACGCCCACTTCGTCGGCGATGAAGTCGATGACCGGTAGATCGTGCGAGATGAAGAGCATGGTGAGCCCATGCTCGTCGCGCAGATCGCACATGAGGTTCAGGATCTGCGACTGCACCGAGACGTCGAGCGCCGAGGTCGGCTCGTCGCAGATCAACAGTTCGGGCTCGCCGGCGAGCGCGCGGGCGATTGAGATGCGCTGGCGCTGGCCGCCCGAGAACTCGTGCGGATATTTCCGGGCGTCGGCGCCTGACAGGCCCACCTGCTCGAGCAGCGCGACCACCGACCGGCGGATGGCCGATTCGTCCTCCGCGAGCCCGTGCATGCGGATCGGCTCGGCGATGATCTCTCCGACCTTCCAGCGCGGATTGAGCGAGGAATACGGATCCTGGAAGATCATCTGGACCTTGGAATTGGCTTCGCCGAGCCTGCCCTGCGCGCGCAATCCGGTCAGGTTGACGCCGCCGAGGGAAACCGCGCCCTCGGTCGGGTCGTACAGGCCGACGACCAGCCGGGCCAGGGTCGACTTGCCGCAGCCCGATTCACCCACGAGGCCGAAGGTGGAGCCGCGGCGAATGTAGAAGTCGACGCCGTCGACCGCCTTCAGCCATTGCCGCGGCCGTTTCGAAACGACACGCTGGACCCAGGGCGGGGACACGTCGAATTCCAGCTTCAGCGAATTGACCTCCAGGAAGGGTGGCCGGATCGGCCTTCCTTCGCCGCGGCGGCCGCCCGCGTTCCCGGTGTTGCGGCTTGGCCTACTCATTGCTTGCAGCCCTGCATTGCGCAGCTTCGTGCCGCCAGCAGGCGACGGTGCTGGCACCGAATTCGAAATCTGGCGGTCTGGCCTTGCTGCAGACCGCCAGGGAAACATTGCAGCGGTTCACAAAGGGGCAGGAGTCCGGCACGACTTCGCCGAGCCGCGGCATCGACCCGGAAATCTGCGTCAGGCGCGGCACCCCCGATCCCATCTTCGGAATCGAGCCCATGAGGCCTTCGGTATAGGGATGTCCCGGACGCTGCAGCACTTCCCCGACAGGGCCGACCTCCGCGATCCGTCCGGCATAGAGTACCGCCACGCGGTCGGCCATCTCGGCGATGACGCCCATATCGTGCGTGATCAGCATGATGGCGGTGCCGTGCTCGGCACTCAGGCGCTTCAGCAGCCGCAGGATCTGCGATTGCACCGAGACGTCCAGCGCCGTCGTCGGCTCGTCGGCGATGATGAGGCTGGGATTGGCACAGAGCGCCAGCGCGATGACCACGCGCTGGCGCATTCCGCCGGAGAACTGGTGCGGGTAATGCCGCATCCGCTGCTCCGGCTCGGCGATACCCACCTCGGTCAGCAGTTCCACGCCGCGCCGCCAGGCGGCGTCACGTGACATGGGCAGATGGGCGCGCATGGTCTCGACGAGCTGGTCGCCGACCCGAAACAGCGGATTGAGGCTGGTCATCGGGTCCTGGAAGATGGTGCCTACCTCGCGACCGCGCATCTTGCGCAGGTCATCGGCCGGCAGGTTGTCGACGCGCCTGCCATTGACGCGAATCTCGCCGCCGGCGATGGCGACGGCCGCCGGCAGCAGGCCGTTGACGGCGGCCCCGGTCATCGACTTGCCGGCGCCCGATTCGCCGACCACGCCGAGCACCTCGCTCCGGCCGACCTCGAGGCTGATGTCGTCGAGCACCCGCAGCGGACCCTTGCGGGTCTGCAGATCGACCCGCAGTCCCCTGATCTCCAGCATCGGCTCGTCACGTGCCACAGTCACCATCACCGCCTAGCGAAGCGTCGGATTGAGGACGTCCCGCATCCAGTCGCCCAGCAGGTTGATCGACAGCACCAGCAGGAGCAGCGCCAGACCGGGGAAGATCGTCATCCACCAGTAGCCGGAGAACAGGAAGTCGTTGCCGATGCGGATCAGCGTGCCCAGCGAAGGGCTGCTCGGCGGCAGCCCGACTCCGAGGAAGGACAGCGTGGCCTCCATGATTATGGCGATGCCGAAGCCTACCGTGGCGATCACCAGGACCGGCTCGAGCACGTTGAGGAGGATGTGGCGCCAAAGGATCGAAATCGGCCTGACGCCGAGGATCCTTGCCGCCTGCACATATTCGCGACGCTTCTCGACCATGGTCGCGCCGCGCACGGTGCGGGCGAAGTGCACCCAGTTGGCGAGCCCGATGGACAAGACTATGACGACCATTACGAGCTGGTCGTGCACCTCGTGGGGAAGCGTCGTCCGGGCGACGCCGTCGATCAGCAGGGCGATGAGGATGGCCGGGAAGCTCATCTGGATGTCGGCGAGCCGCATGATGGCGGAATCGACCATGCCGCCGGCATACCCGCTGATGAGACCGAGAATGACCCCGACGACGACCGCGAATGCCATCGACAGGCCACCGGCCAGAAGCGATATCCGCATGCCGTGGATGATCAGCGAGAGGATGTCCCTGCCCTGGGCGTCGGTACCGAGCGGATAGGCCGGGCTGCCGCCTTCGATCCACATCGGCGGAAGTCGGGCGTCCATGAGGCTCATCGACGACAGGTCGAAGGGATCGTATGGCGCCACCCACGGCGCGAAGGCGGCCACCACGATGCAGATGACGGTGGTTGCCGCCGCGAACATGGTCACGGGCGAGCGGACGAAGGAAAAATAGGCATCCGACTCCGCGACCCGCTTCAGGAAGGACCGTCCTTCTTCCATGTCCGGCCTCATGCGCTCCTCCGGCGCTCGAACTCCGAACGGAGCCGCGGATCGACGGCGAAGTAAAGAAGGTCGGAAATCAGGTTGATGAGGACGAAGAAAACTGAAACTAGCATGAGATAGGCCGCCATCACCGGGACATCGGCGAACTGCACCGCCTGGATGAACAGCAGGCCCATGCCCGGCCACTGGAACACGGTCTCGGTGATGATGGCGAAGGCGATAATCGAACCGAGCTGCAGCGCCGTCACGGTGATGATCGGCACGAGCGTGTTCTTCAGCGCATGGCGGAAATTGACGATGCGGGGTTTCAGGCCGCGCGCGTGGGCGAACTTGATGTAGTCGGTGCGCAAGACCTGCGCCATCTGCGAGCGCACCAGGCGCATGATGAGGGTCATCTGGAACAGCGCCAGCGTGATCGAGGGCAGGATCAGCGCCTTCAGACCGCTGATCGTCAGGAGGCCCGTAGTCCAGCCCCCGCCGAGGTCGACGACCGTTCCGCGACCGTAGGAGGGCAACCATTGCAGACTTACCGAAAAGACGACGATCAGCAGGATGCCGACGAAAAACGGCGGTAGCGAAATCCCGAACAGCGACACGGTCATGAATATCCGGCTGGTCGCGAGCCGCGGATAGACCGCCGCGATCACTCCCATCGGAATGCCGACGCCGAGAGCGAGGATCGCCGACAGCAGGCTGAGTTCCAGCGTGGCCGGCAGGCGCTCGGCAAACAGCTCGCTGACCGGACGGCCAAGCCGGTAGGAGATGCCCAGCTGCCCCTCGAAGACGTTCAGGATGTAGCGGCCGAACTGGATCGGCACCGGATCGTTCAGGCCGAGTTCCTCGCGCAGGGCGGCCCTATCCTCGATGGTCGCGTCCTGGCCGACCATGTTGTTGATCGGATCGCCGACATAGTGCGAGAGCGTGAAGGCGATCAGGCCCACCGCAACGACCACGATGACGGCCTGAAACAGGCGCTGAATCACGAACGCGAGCATTCCCTGGTCTCCGGCCTACGAGGCTTGGCTGCGAATTGCCGCAAGGGCTGCCGATCGTACTGAGCATATCGCCGAAAACACGGGGCCCCGAGCCTTTCGGGCCGGGGCCCTGCACTTGTCGCATATGCGCTCAGTTCACCTTGACCCAGCGCATCTCGAAGCGATCGTCGGCCCGCTGGACGAGGCTGATGTTGGAGCGCGCGCCCCAAGACAGCGG
The DNA here is from genome assembly GCA_016861165.1 of Alphaproteobacteria bacterium. Lineage (GTDB taxonomy): Bacteria > Pseudomonadota > Alphaproteobacteria > Rhizobiales > Rhizobiaceae > BOKV01. Next base: position 168,036 of record BOKV01000002.1, read on the forward strand.
CTGCTGGTGCAGCGGTACGACGGCCATGTCGTCCTTGACGATCTGGAACGCCTCGGCGATCAGCTGCCGGCGCTTGTCGAGGTCGACGGTCACGGCGATCTTTTTCTGGAGTTCGTCGACCGCCGGGTTGGAGTAGTTACCCATGTTCCACTTTCCTTGGCCGTTGTCCTGCGGCGTACCGAGGGCATCGAACAGGATGTTGTGGGCGTCATAGGTCGGCGGTGTCCAGCCCATCAGGTACATGCTGGTGTCGCGGTCGAGTACCTTGCCGAAATACTTGGTCTTGGTCATGGCGTTGACGTTGACCTTGATGCCGGCCCTGGCGAGCATGCCGGCGGCGGCGAGGCAGATCTCCTCGTCATTGACGTAACGGTCGTTGGGGCAGTCCAGCGTCACCTCGAAGCCGTCCGGATAGCCGGCATCGGCCAGCAACTTCTTTGACTTGTCGAGATCGAACTTGGCGCGCGCGCCGAGTTCATCGGTATAGCCGTTGACGCCTTGGCCCATGATCACGCCGGCTGGCCTGGCGGCCCCTTCCATGATCTTCTCGACGATGGCATCCTCGTCGATGGCATAAAACACGGCTTCGCGAACCCGCTTGTCCTTGAACGGGTTCTTGCCCTTGACGCTGGAATATTGGAGTTCGTCGCGCCATGTGTCGAAGCCGAAATAGATGACCCGCAATTCAGGCGCCCGAAGCATTTTCGTGTCCGGATTGGCCTCAACGCGCGCCGCATCCTGAAGCGGAACCGGGAAGATCATCTCGACCTCGCCCGAGAGCAGGGCCGCGACGCGAGTGGCGTCGGAGCCGATCGGCGTGAAGACGGCTCGGGTGATGTTGTGCTCGGGCGTATCCCACCAGTCCTTGTTCGGCACGAACACTGTCTCGACGTCCGGCTGGCGGCTCTCCACCGCGAAGGGACCGGTACCGTTGGCATGACGGGTCGCGAAGTTCTCCGCCCCCTTGCGCACGTCGGCGGGCTCGGCGCTGTTGTTGGCCTCGCTCCACTCCTTGTCCATGATGAAGAAGTCGGAAAGCTCGTCCAGCAGCGTCGGGCTGGGACCGTTGGTCTTGATCTCGACCGTGTGGTCGTCGAGCTTCGTCATCGTCTGGATCGAGCGCAGCTTGGCCTTGACGTCGGAACTGGGCGAGCTGGCGCGCTGGTGCGAGAACAGCACATCGTCAGCCGTGAACGGGTTGCCGTTCTGGAATTTCACGTCCTGGCGGAGCTTGAACACCCAGGTTACGTCGTCCTTCTGCTCCCAGCTGACGGCAAGCGCCGGCTCGAGGGCAAGCTCGCTGTTGCGGCGGACCAGGGGCTCGTAGATGTTGCTCTGGAAGCCGAGCGTGAAGATCTCCGCCAACCCATGCGGGTCGAGCGTTTGCGCGTCGCCCGAAAAGCTCCATTTGAAGTCGGCAGCCGACGCCACGCCGGCGGCGATCACTCCCATGGCTGCCGCTGCCACGGCAGACCTGAAGGTCCGTTTTAGCCTACTGAAATTCATCTCAGTCTCCCGTTGCTGTCATTCAACTGTTCGCCTGCTCGGCTCACGGCGTGAAGCAGTTTGAGGGCGTCGGCAATCTGCTGGACGCCGCCGACGCGCGGGGCGTCCTGAAGACTTTTCTCCCGCTTGAGAACCTTAGGAGATATGTCCGCTTGAAGTCAAGAATTGTATCACTCAACGTCTTAGAGCGTCCCATTAATCAGGTTCGAAATTGTGATGCGTAACCTCAAATTGTATCATGCGCGCGGTGGCCGCTCGACAGCGGCGACGGCGCCGCAGCCCTCGAATCGGGGGCACTGGGCAGGTCCGAAGCGCGTTCCCTTTGCTGATTTCATCGCCACCGCGAAGGTGTTCCCCGCGCTTCCTGGAATCATCTGAACGATTTTATCTATCTGTTTTGTAAGCTTTTCAGTCCGGTCACTAGCACCGGACCGGCAAGCACGCGAGGATTTTACGGCCAACGTATTAGTTGTGTCACCGGCTGGCGATTGACAATCGGCCAGCACTTGCATTACCTGACTGGTACAGTTGCTACGATTGGCGCTTCAAGCTGGTCTGGCGCGACGAGGCGTGTTCGGGAATCCGCTCAAGGGAGGCACATCATGCGACGCCTGACCGTGGCTTCGGCGCAGACCGGTCCCGTTTTCGACGAAAATCCCGAGGCGGCATTGCCAGCCGCCCTCGGCATGATTGCCGATGCGGCCAAGCGGAACGTCGATATCGTCTGCTTCAGCGAGGTGTTCCTGACGCCCTTCTTCCCCAATAGGCTGGTCGAGGAGTTCGACGGCTTTTTCACGCCGCTCGACGGCCCGGTGGTCGCCCGCGCGGCCGAGGCTGCGCGCGACCATGGGATCGCCGTCATCCTGCCGGTCGGCGAAAAGGCGGCCGCCGGCTATTTCAACTCCGCCGTCGTCATCGACAAGAACGGCAGGCGTGCCGGCGTCTACCGCAAGACCCACATTCCCGCCTACTTTCCCACCCAGGCCGCCGGCGGGACCGGCTCATATGAGAAATTCTACTTCGCACCGGGCAATTCGCTGTCGCTTTTCGAACTGGAGGGCGTCCGCTTCGGCATCCAAATATGCAACGACCGCCTGTACCCCGAACCAAGCCGCGTGCTGGCGCTCGGCGGAGCCGAAATCATCTTCATGCCGATCTGCTATTCCACCTATGACAGAAGCGACTATCGCGCCAATTTGTGGGAGATACCGTTGCGGGCCCGGGCATTCGAGAACGGTGTCTTCGTGGTGGCGGCGAACCGTGTCGGCCAGGAAGGGCCGCGCCACCATCTCGGCCGCAGCATGGTGGTCGCGCCGAACGGCGAGATCATGACCGAGGCGGGAACCGACAAGCCGGAACTGCTCGTCGCGACAATCGATCTAGACGCGGTGACCGCGGCGCGCAAGAAATTCCCGTGGTGGCGCGATCGCCGGCCGGATCTCTACCAGCCGATCACCGCCCCCTATCCGGCCTAATCAGATAACCAGCGCATTCGCGTTGGCGTGGTTGGTCATCAGGTCGGCGACCTGCTGCAGCGCGTGCTTGAGAGACCGGATGGTGGCCGGCCGGCCGAGTGCGAGCCGCAGGGCATTGGGGGCGGGCGCGTCGCCGACGGAGAACGCCGTGCTGTGCGTCAGCAGAAGACCGACCTGACGGGCGCTGATCACCAATTGCTCGGCGGAAAGGTGGCGCGGCAACTTCAGCCACATGTGATAGCAGCCGCGGGACATCTGGAAATCGTACTGCTTGAATATCCAGTGGGCGATCATCTGGCGCTTGCGTATTTCGCGCTTGTGCCAGTGCAGCATCGACTTGATCACGCCCTGTTCGATCCAGTTGACGAGAATCTCGCCCGTCAGTCCGGGGGGGCACCATGTCGTATTGTATATCGGCTGCATCAATCTGGAAATCTGCGCGGGTTGGGCGACCAGAAAGCCGACCCTGAGGCCGGGCGCCAGGCATTTGGCCAGGCTGTTAATGTAAATGGTACGTCCGCCAGACAGCTCGAAGAAGGTCGGCGTGCCGGAGCCATAGAAGGCGCCGTAGACGTCATCCTCGATCAGCGTTGCACCATGACGGTCCGCGATGGCCAGGATTGTCTGCCGGCGCTCGGCCGACATGCAGGCGGTGGTCGGGTTGTGTCCGCGCGGCGTACAGACCACGGTTCGGGCATGAGTACGGCGAAGGGCCTCGTCCAGGGCCTCCGGGATCATGCCCTCGCCATCGACATCGATCCCTACCAGGCGCTGTCCGGTCATCTCGGCCATGCGCCTGATTGGCGGATAGTTGAGGGTTTCCGTCACCACGGTGCCACCGGGCTCGCCGTACACGTAGAGCGACGCGAAAAGCGCCTGCTGGGCGCCGTTGCACAGGATGATGTCTTCGGCCGCCACTCGCAGCCCGGAAAACTCGATCCATGCAGAGGCCGCCTGGCGATGCCTTTCCTCGCCCGGCGCCTGGTTGTATTCGAGATGGCGCATCAGATCGTGGCGCTGGGCCAGATCCGCAAGGCACTTTGCCAGCAGGTTGGAGCGATAATCGATCGTCGGCTGGTTCAGCGTAAGGTCAACGTAGCCACTGCTCTCACCCGGCGAGGGATAGCCTTCCTCGGCCACGGCGCTCTGTGGAGCCACGAACATGCCGCGACCGGCCTCGCCGTTAATCAGGCCCAGCTTTCGGGCCTCGGCATAGGCCCTGGTGACCGTCCCAAGCGAAACGTCGAGGGATTTCGCCAGTCGACGGTGGGTCGGCAACCGTGCGCCGGTTCCAAGGCGGCCGGAATGGACATCGCGGCGAAGGGCATCGACGATCGTTTCGTAGATCGAACCCGACCGCTTGCTCAGGTCTGGTATCCAGTCGTCGCTCACGTCACTTCCCCGCCCGCCCGGTGGTCACAAGCTCACAACCGTTACAGTGCCAGATTCCGCCGAAAACCGGGTTGTGTGCGGCTCGAAATACCACATATTTCGGATTGTATCAGTAGATATTCGCCTTCGAATCCATTTCGGATGCGAAGATCGATAGCACGCTTCCATTACGGTTGAGTCAATTTCCCCGAACGGGAAGCGGCGACGGCCGGTTGCCGAAGCGCCGGATCGAGAATGGCGCCAGATCGACCGAAGGCGGCCGGAGGCAAAGAATGTCAGCCACCAGGTCGCCGGTCACGACAGCACCCGTCAGGCCCAAGTGGCCATGACCGAATGCGGCAATCACCGATGGCGCGTTCGGCAAGGGCCCGATGACCGGCAATGAATCCGGCAGGCACGGCCGGTGCCCCATCCACTCGCGGGCATCGGCGTCGCTGAGTCCCGGCAGCAGGCGCCGCCCATGGTGATAGAGGGCGCGGGCGCGGCGGAAATCCGGAGCCGCCTCTAGGCTGGCGATCTCTACGGTACCGGCCAGGCGCAGACCTCCTTCCATTGGAGTCGCGAAACACTTGGCATCGGCGGCCACGACTGGACGGCGTATCTCGACGCCGGGCGTCGGCAGCATCAGATGATAGCCGCGCTGGGTCTGCAGCGGAACACGGCAACCCAGCTGCGCAACCAGCCGGTGCGACCAGGCGCCGGCCGCTATTACCACGCGTCTCACCGGGCGCCGTCCGTCGCTGGTCACCAGATGCGTCGGACCTTCGGCGCCGTTCTCGAAGCCGCGGACTTCGCATCGCAGGATTTCGCCACCGCTGCCCGCATAGGCCGCGGCGATGGCTTCCACGGCCCGATGCGGATTGCGGATCATGCCCTCGTTGGGGAGATATACGCCGCAGCCGTAGCGCTCTCCCACGGCCGGTTCCAACTGCCTGATTTCCCGCCTGCCGATATCCTCGACGGCGACGCCGCGGGCTCTCCGCAGCCTCCAAACACCGGCGTCCTTGGCGAAGGCCGCCGCATCCGGATAAAGGTGGAGCTGGCCGGTGAGCTGCAGCAGTTCCGGAGCCCCCACATCCTTCAATACCGCACGGTAGCGCTCCAATGCCGGCGCCTGAAGCTGTGCCAGCGCCCTGGAAATCTGCTCCACCCTGGAGGGGCGAGCCGACATCACGAAACGGACGAGCCAGGGCGCCGTCCGATGCAGTCCCTCCAGCCGCACGTGAACCGGGCTGAACCGGTCGACCAGATATTTCGGCACCTGCGCGAGGACGCCCGGCATGGCGATGGGCGCCACCGAACCCGGACTGACGGCGCCCGCATTGCCATAGGAACACCCCATGCCGGGCGCGTCGCGATCGACCAGGGTTACGGGCAGTCCCTCACGACGCAGGGCGAACGCGGTCGCCACGCCGACGACGCCGGCGCCGATCACCGTGACATGGTCGGGCGGCAAAGCGGCATTTGGTGGGTTGGCCAAGGCGATGCCTCGTCATCGGGTGGCGGTCAGGGGCATCACGGTCGCAGCCATTCGGGCGATCATGTCGCCCCGATCGAAATCGGCCGAATCCGGCACGGCCAGCGCGATCGACGACAGCGGAAGGTGGGACAGTGAAGACAGGCGCCCGGCGCAATGGGCACTGGTTCCCGCCAACGCGAAGTCGGCCATCAGGCCTTCGGTGACCAGTTCGCCATGGGGGGCGCCCGGCGTCGAGTGATAGGCATAGTCGTAGGCTTGGCGAATGCGGTCGATCACCGCGACATGTTCCGGGGCGATCTCGCCCGGCATCTTGCGAATCGAGGCCCGGGCGACATTGGCCTTGACCGAATTGCGTGCCGCTTCCGGATCCGTGTCGGAAACCGCGCAGGCAGTCCAAAGCACGATCTCGATCGACTTCGGGTCGCGGCCGGCCCTTTCCGCCCCGGCATAGATGCGATCGAGAGCCGCCCGCACCATGGGCTCGGCGACGCCGACCATGATGATCACGCCATCGGCCACCTCGCCGGCGAGTTCCAGCATGCGCGGTCCGGTCGCGGCGACCAACACGGGAACTTTGCTCGCCCCGGCCCAGGGCAGGCGCAGGTCCTTTTCCCCAACCTTGGCGTTCCGGCCGGCGAGGAGGTTGCGGAAGGCGATGAGGGTTTCGCGGAACTCGGCAATCGTCTGCGGCTTGCCGCTGCCGCTCGTGACCAGCGAGCTGTCGCCATTGCCGAGGCCCAGCGCGAAGCGCCCGCCGCTCAGTTCAGCAAGGCTGAGCGACGCGCTCGTCGTTACCGAAGGATGCCGCGTCACGCCGGAAGTCACCGCCGAGCCGAGCCGGATCCGGCTGGTGGCAACCGCCATCGCCGTCATATTGACCCACATTTCTCGCCAGAGAACCGGCGAATCGGGGACCCACACCGTCGAATAGCCCAAGCCCTCGGCGAGACTGGCCAGCCGCACGTTCTCACGCGGAGTGCGGACTGGATACAGGCCGAGGTCAATGCGGGCGCCCGGCTGACCGCCATTGTCGAGGCGCAGCACCGTCTCCTCTGAGGTGTAACTTGCGTTCATGAATCTCCCCCGTGCCGGTCGCCGCCCCTAGAGCGTCAACAGATCGCCGTAGACGTCGGTGCGCCGGTCGCGGCCGAGCGGCAGCCTCGCCCGGACGCGCGCCACGTCTTCCAGATCGACCGTGGCGGCCACGATCTCGTCGCCCTCGGTTTCCGCCTGCGCCACGATCTGTCCGCCGACCGGGCTGGCGATGAAGCTGCGGCCGATGTTGATGCGCTCGCTTTCCTGGCCGGCCTTGTTGGGTCCGATGACGAAGACCTGGTTTTCCAGCGCGCGTGCCTGCAGCAGCAGCTCCCAGGACGCGGACCGGTCCTTTTCATTGTAGGTCGCCATGCAGGTCGGATTGACGATCACCTCGGCGCCCTTCAGCGCCAGAATGCGATATCCCTCGGGAAAACGGCGATCGTAGCAGATCTGCACGCCGATGCTGGCCTTGCGCGTGGCGAAGACCGGCAGGCCGAGATTGCCCGGCTGGAAGTAGAGTTTCTCGTAATTCGCCTGGCCCGGCGTCGGGAACACCACCAGCGGAATGTGCAGCTTTCGGTACTTGCCCATTACCGTGCCGTCGCTGTCGGTGACGATGGCGCTGTTGTAGCGGTGGATTCCCTCGCGCTCGCCATAGGCCAGAACCATGACGATGCCCTGTCTGGCCGCCTCGTCGAATATCGGCTGGGTCTCGCGCGAAGGCAGGTCGTCGAAGAACCGGTCGCGATCTTCGATATGCACCTGACCGGGAAAGAACGGCGTCAGTGCAGCCTCCGGAAAGCCCAGTACGTCGACCTTGCGGCTGCCCGCCTGCTTGATCAACTCGACGATTCGTTTGATCGTCTCGTCCTTGTTTCCGGTATCGGGGCCAAGCTGGGCGGCGGCCAGTGTGATTGGTTTCTTCATGCAACAGGATCCTTCGCTCGGGACTTTGAACCGTCCTGCCGCGCGACCGGGCGCGCCAGGTATTGACCGTATCCAGGGGCGCCCGTCATCTCCCCGTCGCGCATGACGAACTGGCCGCGAATCATCGTCGCCACCGGCCAGCCTTTCAGCTTCCAGCCATTCCAGATGTTCCAGTCGCATACCGACGCAACCCGTTCGGGCGTCACCTCATGCACAGCTTCAAGATCGACCAGGGCAAAATCGGCGTCCCAGCCCGGCTTGGGCGCACCCTTGCGCGGCCACAATCCGTAGAGCCGCGCCGTGTTGCAGGACGTCACTTCGGCGATCCGCGACAGCGGCATGCCCCGCTTGTGGTAGCCCTCGCTCAACAGGATCGGAAGGATCGTGCCGATGCCCGGAAAGGCGCTTTGCGTTTTCCAGACATCCTTGCCGCCACCGTCCGAGAGCTTGTCCTTCAGATTCCTCGAGCAATGATCGGACCCGATCGTGTCGATGCCGCCGGCGATCAGCGCCGCCCACAACGCCTCGCGGTCCTGCGCATACTTGACGGGCGGATTGACCCGCGCGAGCACGCCGACTTCCGACTCGCAGGTGTGGGTCAGGTAATGGGGGCACGTCTCGACGGTCACCCTGACCCCGGGGTACTGGCGCCGTCCATCGACAATGGCGCGATAGCCTTCGGCGCTGGTCAGGTGGACGATGTGGACCGGACAACCGGTGACATGTCCGTAGTGGATCGCCTTGTGAATGTCCTCCGCCTCGACGCAAGGCGGCCGCGATTCGGTGAAGGCGGCGAGATCGGTACGCCCGCTTGCCACCAGGCGGTCGCGCAGGCGCCAGATCACCTCGATATTTTCAGTATGCAGCGAGAGCATGCCGTGCTCCATCGCCGCAATCCTTTCCATGAGAAGGAACAGGAAACCGTCATCCGTGCCGTCGGCGCCAAGATAGGCTCCCTCCCTGCCCTTGAAGCTCATCAGCATCTTGAAGGACGAGACGCCGAACTCGGCCGGATAGCGCTCGATCTCGGCAAGTTGGCTTTCCAGCATCATGATGAACTGAAAGCCGAAGTCGATGTAGGAGGAGCCCGCCGCCGAGGCCAGGTGATCGGCGAAGACTTCGGAGAACGGTCCTTTCGCCATGCGGAAATCGATCAGCGACGTCACGCCGCCAAGCGCCGCCGACCGGGTCTCCGTCAGCCAGGGATCGTCCGAACTCGTGATGTTCTGGTGGACATGCGGATCAATAAGCCCGGTGAATACGGTGAGGCCCGTCGCGTCGACCTTCTCTGCAGCGTCAACCTCGGTGCCGCGGGCAAGCAGGGCGGCGATGCGGCCATCCGATATGGCAATGTCGACGGGCAGCACTCCCGCGTGCGGGTCGACCAGATCGCCATTTCTTATCACCGTATCGAAACGCATCACGAAGTTCGCCCTCTCCACCCCCCCCCGCAGCCGGTCACGAGTTGCCCCGGACCGGCCCAACCCGGCAGGCTATTACAAAATTTTGGAACAGAATGAGACAAAATGCAAGACAGACTGATACAGTTCTGTCGATTTGAGCCGCGGGATGGCGCCGCTGCCGCTCGCCACTGCTAGGGCCGACACTTGCGCATGAGCCTTTTCGCCACGTCATCCTTGTTTGGGGTTTTTTGCAACTTGTTGTATTATATTATCTATTCGCACCTGCCTGACGCCGGAAGCGGGGGCTATCCGTACTAAGCGGTGTCCAGGTTTGTTTCCTGCCAGCGAACTCGGCCGCCACATCACATCAGATCGATGATGGGCGAATATTGATACAATATCGCAGATGACAACTCAGATAGTTACCAAGTATTTGAATTAATGTGGTTTTTGGACAGAGCCGGCATTTGCAAATGACTGATACAATTGGAAGACGGTCGCCCGTTTCAACCGTCGGCGGCGGCCTTCGGGTCAGGCGCTCCGGCAAATGAATCGAGTTCAAGAAGATCGTTCGGCGTGTCGATGTCCAGGGCGAGTCGGGGCCGGGACACAATGGCGACCGTCAGATGCGCCTGCTCCGCCTGGCGCCGATGGGCCTCGAAGCTGCCTTCGCCGAAGGAAAACCGCATGAGGTCCGGCCGCTCGATCAGCAGGGCATTGGTTCCTGACCGGCTGCGATCCGGCGCGATGACCACCGAAGCGCCCGCGTCGGCGGCCGCAACCAGCACCGCGAGTTCCCCGGCCGCCAGGAGCGGCAGGTCGCCCGGCAGGACAAGAAGCCGAGGCTGCTCGTCGGCTAATGCCGCCAGCCGTTCGGCCGCCAGCGCAACGGCATGGTTCATGCCCGCCGCCTCCCCCTCGGCCACGACCAGCGCGCCGGCTTGCGCGGCGAGCCTCGCGACATCGGGATCGCCCGTCACGACCATACAATGCGAGGCACCGGCAAACGCGATGGCGACGCCGAGGACGTGCCGAAACATCTTCTCGGCCAGCATGCGTCGGGCCGGCGCGTCGAGCGCCGGAGCGAGCCGCGTCTTGGCCCCGGCAAGCGACCTGACCGGCAGGGCAATCCAGGTCTCGCGCGTGGTGCCCTTCATCCGTTCCTTCCGAGAAGCGCTGCGAAATCGACAACCTCGCATGCGAGCCGCAGCCGGTCGGCGTCGCAGCGCATCAGGATCGGCGTGACCAGTACTTTTGCGTCCATCTCGCCGGCCAGCGCGGCATCGGAAGCATCAATGACGAAGCCGGTTAACAGATCGCCATACCATTCAGCCACGCCAACGCACGATACTGGCATGCGCAGTTCGCCCATAAGTTTGGCGGCGGGCCCCTTGACGGCCTGGCCGGCGATGATCGGAGAGACGGCTACCACCGGAACATCGGCGGCGCCGATAGCCTCACGCATGCCGGGCAGGGCCAGCATCGGCGCTACCGAAAGCAGCGGATTGGAGGGGCAGATGACGATGGCGGCGAGGTCGGGGGCGGCAAGCGCGGCCTCAAGGCCGGGAGAAGGCCTGGCCGCCTCGGCGCCTTCGAAGCGCAAGCCACGGACCTTCGGCCGGCAGCGCCGGCGCACGAAATAGTCCTGGAAATTCAGTTCGCCCTCGTCGCTGTCGACAATGGTGCGCACCGGCTGATCGCTCATCGGCACGATCGGGTGCACTATCCCGAGGCGCCGGCAGAACTCGGCGGTAACGGTCGACAGGCTTTGCCGCGACAGCAGGTGGCTGCGAAGGACGCTGGTGGCGAGATCGCGATCGCCCAGATTGAACCAGGTCTCGCCTCCGAGCTTTCCCAGCGACGCCATGAAGTTCCAGGTCTCATCGGCCTGGCCCCATCCCGTGTCCGGATTGGCTATACCGGCCAGGGTGTACATGATGGTATCCAAATCGGGGGAGATGTGCAGCCCCAGATGTTCAAAGTCATCGCCGGTATTGACGGCGATGACCAGTTCGCCGGGCGCCAGCGCCGCAGCCAGCCCGGAGGCCAGCTTCGCTCCACCGACACCGCCCGCCAGTACCAGGATCATCGGAACAGATCCCGTTCGGGCGAGCGGATGAGCTCCTTCGCATCGCCGTCGCGACGGCCATAGGGCGCGCCACGGGCGATGACGACCGGCAGGCCCTCGGCGGCCTGCCCCATGACGAGGGAAGCAGCGGCGGCCAGCTCGTCGGCGGCGGCTACCTCCGTCACTTCCATGCGGCGCCCAAACAGATCCGGCACCCCCCGCAGATCGACCAGGGCCGGGAAACCCGCAACGCCGATAGCGGTGCCGATCGTCCCCTGTCGCCATGCCCGGCCGAAACTGTCGATCATGATCACCGCCGGCGCCAGACCCGTCAACTCCCGCAGCCGGTTCCTGATCCTGCCGCAGGAGCCGTCCGGGTCCTCCGGCAGCAACAGGACGCGGCCGCCATCGCCGACATTCGACTGGTCGATACCCGCATTGGCCATCACCAGCCCAAGCCTGTGGGCGACGATGATCAGTCCGGCCCTGCAGCGCAGGATTTCAAGTGATTCGCGCAGGATCAACTCGACGATGCGCGGATCCTTCCCGCACCTGCGGGCCAGTTCCAGCGCCCGGGCGCCCGGTTCGACGGTTGCGAGGGTTACATAGCGGTTCTCGGCCTTGGAGACGATCTTCTGCGCCAGAAGGACGACGTCGCCTTCGGCCAGCGAGAGACCCGCCCCGGCGCACGCTGACGCAATCAGTGCTCCGAGATCGGCCCCCGGCTCGACGAGCGGGAATTGCGGCAGAGCGGTCAGCGTGAGGCTAGGCTTCGCCATGACCCGATCATCAGGCCCATCCTCGGGGCTGGTTGGTGGGGAAATCCCGGACATTGACGGCCTCTTGACCCGGCAAGCCGCCAATGCGGCCAACCCAGTCATCGAAATCGTGCGTAAGCGCTTGTCAACGGTTATCCGCGGTGATGGCAAGCCGCTTCCTGCGCGGGCGCTCGTTGATCACCGGCGCCAGCGCCTCCGCTTGCCAGCCAGCCGAACGCCTGTCCTGGTCGACATCACGGTAAAGCGTCGTGCGCTGCCGCGGCAGGCGGCCGCAGGATTCGATCAGCTTGTGCATTTCCGGTGGGGGCAATTCCTGGCCGTGCTCGGTTCCCGCCGCGCGCGAGATGCTTTCGTTCATCAGCGTACCGCCCAGATCGTTGGCGCCTGCCGCCAAGCACAATCGCGCGCCTTCCGATCCCAGCTTCACCCAGGATGTCTGGATGTTGTCGATGAGCGAATGCAGGACGAGCCGCGCGACGGCATGCATCAGTATCGTCTCACGGGAAGTCGGACCACGCCTGGCTCGTCCCCGGAGATAGATGGGCGCCTCCATGTGCACGAACGGCAGCGGCACGAATTCGGTGAACCCGCCCGTCTCCGTCTGCAGGGCGCGTATGCGAAGCAGATGGCGGGCCCAGTGACGATATCCGTCGACATGGCCGAACATGATGGTCGCCGTGGTCGGCAGACCGACGCGGTGGGCACTCGCCATCACCTCCAGCCATCGCGCAGTGTCGATCTTGTCGGGGCAGAGCACGGCGCGCACTTCGTCGTCGAGGATTTCGGCCGCCGTTCCTGGCAGGGAGCCAAGACCGGCCTCGCCAAGGCGCTCCAGAAAAGCGTCCAGCGACAGGCCGAGCGTGGCGGCGCCGTGATGGACCTCCAGCGGCGAGAAGGCGTGAACGTGGATCCCCGGCGCTGCCTCCTTGGCGGCGCGGCAGAAAGCCAGATAGGTCTCGCCGGTGTACTCGGGATGGATGCCGCCTTGCATGCAGACTTCGGTGGCGCCCCGCGCCCAGGCTTCCTCCGTCCGGCGGGCCACCTCGGCCAACGAAACCTCGTAGGGTGTGTCGCGCAGCCCCTTGCCGGCGTGGCTCTTGGAAAAGGCGCAAAAGGCGCAGCGATAGCCGCAAACATTGGTGTAGTTGATGTTGCGGTTGACAGCGTAGGTAACCGTATCTCCCACGGCGGTACGCCGCAATTCGTCGGCCGCCAGGCAGACATCCTCGAAATCACCCCCGCGTGCTTCGAACAGCCGTACGATCTCGTGCTCATCCAATCCGTTGCCCGCCGCCGCGCGCGCCAGAATCTGATGGAGGCCTGAATCCCTGGCGCCGATTGTCGGAATGGGTGTCGGCGTCGTCGCCGCGCCCGGCGACCAGCGGCCGCCACGGCCGAGCCCCTGTCCGTCGCAAGCCCGCAGCACATGCGGCAACAGGCCAGGGTCGACCCAGCGCCCGGCCTGCGCGAGATAGTCGGAATAGACGGGCAGTCGCGGTGCCAGGACCTTGCCCGCCATCGCCGTTCGACGCGCCAGTTCGGTGATCTCCGGCCAAGGCGCTTCAGGATTTACGTGGTCGCGCGTAACCGGCGATATGCCGCCCCAGTCGTTTATGCCGGCGCGAATGAGTTCCGGATAGGTTCCCGGCGACAGGTTCGGGGGCGCCTGGATGTTCATCCGCGGACCGAACACGATGCGTGCGGCGGCGATCGTCCAGAGCAGTTCTTCTAGACCGGGCTCGGGCGCCGCGGCCATGCGGGTTCCCGGTTTGCGGCGGAAGTTCTGGATGATCAGTTCCTGAACATGTCCATGATCGCGATGCAGGGCGTGCAGCGCGAACAGGGAATCGATCCGCTCGTCCCGGCTCTCGCCAATGCCGACCAGCAGGCCGGAGGTAAACGGCACGGCAAGGGCTCCGGCGGCGGCGATCGTCGCCAGGCGCGCGGCCGGATATTTGTCGGGCGAACCGTGGTGCGGCCCTCCATGTTCACCGAGCCGCGGCGAGACGTTTTCAAGCATCAGCCCCTGGCTGACCGACACCCGGCGAAGCGTGGCGATCTGGCCGCTATCCATCACGCCGGCGTTGACGTGCGGCAGCAGCCCGGTCTCCTCGACAATCAATCCGCAAATCTCGGCGACGTAGTCAATGGTGGTAGGATGGCCGAGTTCGTCCAGGGCATTGCGCGCAGCAGAATAGCGCAGTTCCGGCTTGTCACCGAGTGTCAGCAAGGCCTCGGTACATCCGGCTGCCGCGCCAGCCCGAGCGATATCCAGCACCTGTTCGCGCGACAGATAAGCGGGGCCCGCATGGCGGGGCGGCTGGGCGAAGGTGCAGTAGTGGCAGACGTCCCGGCACAGGCGGGTCAGCGGTATGAAGACCTTGGGGGAATAGGTGACCAGGCTTGCGTGCCCGGCATCGCGCAGCTCGGAGGCCCAAGCCATCAGCTGCGGCAGCGGCAGCGTGTGCAGGGCCGACCGCAATCCTGCTTCGTCGAAATCGCCATGGTCGGCGCCGGCAGGAATCCCGCTCATGATCGCCATCAGGTCTGCTCCTCGTTCACCTGCCGCCGCGCACACCGCCACGGAGACCGGCTGGCAACGCCGACGCCGAAGCCGCACGGCCGGCGGTCGAACGACGACATCTCGCGACCATCGAAACTACGCGACGATACGGCACGCCTGGTCAAGCGCGCGCAGGCTGTCTTCCAGTTCCGCATCGCCATGGGCGAGCGAAAAGAAGCGACGAACACCGGGCAGGACGTAAAGTCCCTGTTTCATGCATTGCATGTCGAGGCGGCGCATGGCGGCGGAATCGCCCGCCAGCATGTCGGCGTGGCTGCGGGGCCGCCCCCTGGTGAAGATGATCTGCCACAGGGAACCGGTGTGCTCGGCGATGGCAGGCACGCCATGGCGGTCCAGCACTTTCTGGCTCGCGGCGCAGGCCTGCGCCGAATAGCGGTTCAGGGCGTCATGGACGCCCGGCCGGGCCAGTTCGTCGAGCAACGCCAGCGTGGCGGCGGCTGCCACCGGATTGCCGTGCAGCGTACCGTTGAAATAGACGTAACCAGGCTCGCCCTTGCGGCGCGGATCCGACAGATCGAGTATATCTGCCCGCCCGGCCACGGCGGCGAGCGGCCCGCCCGCGCCGACGACCTTGCCGAAGCTGGCCAAGTCCGGAACGACATCGAAGTAGGCCTGCGCCCCGCCATAGGCGAGACGGAATCCGGTCACCACCTCGTCCATGATCATGACCACGCCGGTCTCGTCGCAAAGCCTGCGCAGCCCCTTAAGGAACTCGGGCTCGGCCGGGATGATGCGCTGCACGGGCTCGACGATCACGCCGGCCAGTTCGTCGCGGCGCTCGCGGACGATGCGCTCGACGGCCCCCAGATCGTTATAGGGCGCCACGCACATTGTCCGGCGCGTCCCGGCCGGGCGGCCCGCGGTATCATCCTGTCCCAACGGATCGTTGCCGAGCCTGGTTGGGAAGGTCGAGGTCAGCGCGTAGTCATGATTGCCGTGATAGGCGCCCTCGAACTTCAGGATCAGGTCCTTGCCGGTATAGGCTCGGGCCAGGCGCATCGCATAGGCCGTCGCCTCCGACCCGGTGGTGGCGTAGACGATCTTTTCGGCGCACGGGATATCCTTGACCAGGCGATCGGCCAGCCTTATGGCCGGCTCGTTCAGCGTGCCGAACATGTGCATCCCCCGCGCGGCCTGCTCTTGTACCGCGCTGACGACGGCGGGAGGGGAGTGGCCCAGGATCAGGGCGCCGGCGCCGCCGACATAGTCGATGAACTGCCGCCCGTCGACGTCTGTCACGCGCGCGCCAGCGCCTTCCGCGAAGACGAAGCGGATATCCTCGGGCAGGGCGTAGCCGCCGAGTCCCGCGCCCGGAAGCACCCGCTCCGCGATATCGTAGAGACCTGCGTTAACGCTCGTGCCGGCGGTGTCCATCGTTCCTTATCCCTCTACTGAGGCCGCCGCCCCCACGTCGACAGCGTGCCGGCGGCTGTCAGCCCGGGCGACTGCCCTGTCCGGCCGATCGACCCTGCCCCGCGACGAACAGCGGCACAGATTGTATCACTTGACACTGATACATCTGTATCATTACTAGACCGCATTGGCCGGACATTGCAAGGGGCTGAATTCAGATATGGGCGAGCAGGCGAAGGTCGTGATCATAGGCGGCGGCATCATGGGCTGCTCTCTCGCCTACCACCTCTGCAAGGAAGGCTGGACCGATCTCATCCTCCTCGAGAAGGGCGAGCTGACGTCCGGCTCGACTTGGCATGCCGCCGGACAGATCACCCATTCGGTCTCGCACTACGGCATCGCCAAGATGGCCGCGCACGGGACCGACCTCTATCCGCGGCTGGAAGCCGAAACGGGCCAAAGCACCTCCTGGCACGGCTGCGGCTCGCTGCGAGTGGCCTATGACGACGCCGAGGTCGACTGGCTGAACTACACACTGTCGGTGGGGCGCGGCCTCGGCCATGAAATGGAAGTCATCGGTCCCGCAAGGATACGGCAGCTTCATCCGTTCTACAATCTCGACGGCGTCAAGGCGGCGCTGCATACGCCCAATGACGGGCATGTCGATCCTGCCGGCGTGGCCTTCGCCCTGGCGGCGGGCGTCCGCCAGATGGGCGGCAGGGTCATCCGCCACCGGCGGGCGACGGGCCTTAAGCAGAAGGCCGACGGCGAATGGATCGTGCAGACGTCGGATGGCGACATTGATGCCGAACTGGTCGTCAACGCGGCGGGAACCTATGCGCGCCAGGTCGGACGCTGGGCAGGGCTCGATCTTCCCATCGCCAATCTGCTGCACCACTATCTCGTTACCGAAACGGTTCCGGAATTCCAGGACCTGCCGCGCGAACTGCCTGTCGTGCGCGACGACCGGGAGGTTTCGGGCTACATCCGCATGGAGCAGAAGTCCGGCCTCATCGGCATCTACGAGAAGGCGAATGCGACCACCGTGTGGGACGACGGCACACCGTGGGAAGCGGAGAACGAACTGTTCGAACCGGATTTCGATCGCATCATGCCCTGGCTCCAGAACGCCATGGAGCGCATGCCGGTCTTCGCCGAGCTCGGCATCAAGCGCGTCGTGCACGGGGCCATCACCCATCCGCCGGACGGCAACATGATGCTGGGACCGTCGGGCGTCAGGAACTTCTGGCAGTGCTGCGGCTCGCAGGTCGGCATCGCCTGGGGACCCGGCGCGGGCAAGTATCTGGCGCAATGGATGGTCCACGGGGCAGCCGACATCTCCATGGCGAGTTTCGACCCCCGCCGGTTCGGGGCGCGGATCGACGAGCGCTACCGCATCGAGAAGGCCAAGGAGGACTATCTTCTCCGCCACGAGATTCCCTTCCCGGGCCTCGACCGTCCGGGCTGCCGGCCCTCGCATTCGAAGATATCGCCACTGTACGAGCCGCTGAAGGCCAGAGGCGCCGTCTATCAGGACGTCTACGGATGGGAGCGGCCACACTGGTATGCCCGCGACGGTGTGGCGAGGGAGCACGTCCATACGTTCAGGCGATCGGTCGTCCACGACATGGTCCGCGCGGAGGTCGAAGGACTGCGCAAGGGCGCGGGAATCGCCGATATCTCGGCCTTCGCCAAGCTGGAAATCCACGGGGCGGATGCGGAGCCTTTCCTGGAGCGGATCAGTTCGAACCGCCTGCCCAGGAAGGCCGGTTCGCTGACGCTTACCTATTTCGTCAACCCGAACGGCCGGATAGAAGGCGAGGCGACGCTGCTGCGGCTGGACGGGGACCGGTATTATCTGGTCTATGCCGCCGCACGGGAAGCGATGCTGCTGAACTGGCTCGAGGAACAGCGTCTGGCCGGCGAGGCGGTGACCTTCCAGAACCGCTCGGAAGAATTGGGCGTGCTCATGCTGGCCGGCCCGGGTTCGAGACGGATTCTCGCTTCCTGCACGCCGGCGTCGCTGGACAACACCGCGTTCCGCTGGTTGTCGGCGCAGGAGATCGAGGTCGCCGGTGTCCGCAACGTGAGGGCCATGCGGGTTACCTATACCGGCGAACTGGGCTGGGAACTGCACATGCCGCTCGCCTCGATGGCCAGGGTCCATGAGGCGCTGATGGCAGCCGGCGGGCGGCTGGGACTTACCCATGTCGGTTCGGCGGCGCTCAACAGCATGCGGATGGAAAAGGCCTACAAGTCGGGCCACGAGATCACCAACGAGGTGACGCTGGCGGAAGCGGGCCTGACACGTTTCGCGCGTAGCGGAGGTTTCCAGGGGGCCGCAATCTCGCTGGCCGCGCCGGAGCGCTGGGTCATTGCCTTTCTCCGTCTCGACGAGCCCGAGGGTGACGCCCCGCTGGCCGACCCGCATGGATCGGAATCGATCTGGCTAGACGGACGGTGCGTCGGCTCCATAACCTCGGGCGCCTTCGGTTTCGAAGCCGGTGCATGGATCGGGTGGTCATACCTCAAGCCTCAATTCGCTGCCCCTGGCACGAAGCTGGAAGTCATGACGCTGGGACGTTCCCGCCGGGCCGAAGTGCTCGACCGGGCGGTGTTCGATCCGGACAACCTGCGGGCACGCGCCTGAGCGAAGCGGACCATATGCCCGGTTGCGCCGGCATCACCACGCGTTCAAGGAGGCAATGACAATGGACGAGAAACTGTTCGAGAAGGGCCTGGAGAAGCGCAAGGCGACGCTGGGCGCCGAATATGTCGAACGCAACCTGGCGGCAGCCGACGAGTTCACGCGACCCTTCCAGGAGGCCATGACCGCGTGGTGCTGGGGCTTCGGCTGGGGCGACGAGGCGATCGACCCGAAGACGCGCAGCCTGATGAACCTGGCCATGATCGGCGCGCTCGGCCGTATGCACGAATGGGAGACCCACTGCAGAGGAGCGCTGCGAAACGGAGTGACCAAGGACCAGATCCGCGCGGCCATCCACATCGTCGGCATCTATTGCGGCGTACCCATGGCACTCGAGTGCTTCCGTGTCGCCCGCAAGGTCCTTCAGGAAGCCGGGGAAATCTGACGAGCGGACCAGCGAAAGCGCCAGGAACCAGGCAGGACTTCGCAGCTTGCGTGCGGGCACCGCGGCGATGGAAGCTCCAGGACGTCGGAAATCTGTGCGGGCTGAGACATAGGTGACGTTTTGTACCGGACACATGGGTAACACTTTTGGCTTTTTGGCCGGAGGTGTTGATGCCGCGGAGAGAATGTTCGGTGATGGAGGAACGTCTACGTTTCGTGGCCCGTCTCCTCGAGGGGGAAGGCATGAAGGTGTGCCGGGAGTTTGGGATTTCGCGCGCTCCGAATCAGTTGATCCCGAGCACAAGGAATCATCGCTTCAACGCGATGAGAATCCTGAATGTAGATTGAACCTATAGCCTTCTCTAAGTCGAAACATCGTGCTTGACATGTCACCATCAGGTGACATATTAATTGTCACCATCAGGTGACAAAAGGTGCGAGCGCATGTCTGAGGCACGGGAACGCGACCGCGAGGCGACCAAGGCACGGCTGTTGCAGTCGGTGGAGGCGCTGATCCGCGAGGAAGGATTCGGCGCACTTGGCATCAATGCCCTGGCTAAGCGGGCCGGGACCGACAAGGTGCTCATCTATCGCTATTTCGGCGGACTCGCCGGGTTGCTTTCGGCCTATGCGGAGGAGGGCGACTTCTGGTGGCACGTCGACGACATATTGGCCGAGCCCCTGCCGGGCCCCGACGAGGCCGACGGGTTGTCGAGGTGCCTTGGGGTGATCTTCGCCCGGCACGCCGCATTCCTGCGTGCCCATGCAGTGGCGCTCGAGGTGATCGCCTGGGAAATCGCCCAGCGCAACGAGCTGACTGAGGCGCTCGAAAGCGTCCGGGAGAGCCGCAGCCAGGAGATGATGCGCCGGCTTGCTGCCCGCTTCGATCTCGATGTGCGCGAGTTTCTCGCTTCCGTCGGCCCGCTGTTCGCCCTGCTCGGCGCAGCGGCGAACTACCTCGCCGCTCGGGGGCGTCGGCTACGCATCTTCAATGGCATCGACCTGCAGTCCGACGAGGGCTGGCGGACGCTCGAACGCTCCGCAGCCCGAATGATCGCCGGCGTCGCGAGCGGCGCCTTCTCAACGTACTCCACCCAATGAAGCGCGAACGCCCCCCGCCGGCGGGCAGACAAGGAGATTGGACATGACCAGGACAGTGATGAGCCGCCGCGGCTTTCTCAAGAGCCTTGCCGGACTGAGCATCGTAGCGGCGGGCGGCGTCGTCTACCGGGCATGGGACAACGGAGTGTTCGACGTCGGCGCCGGGCCGGCCTATGAGCCGTGGCATGACTGGCGAGACGATATGGGTGACGGTCCCCTGGCGCTCGTGCGGGCCGGAATTCTCGCGTCCAATGCCCACAACACCCAGCCCTGGCGCTTCGAACTGGCCGAGGACCGGATCGCGGTCTATGCCGATCACGAGCGCCATCTCGGTGCCTTCGATCCCTATCGCCGCGAGATGGCACTATCGCTTGGCTGCGCCATCGAGAACATGGTGCTGACGGCCAAGGCGCAAGGATTCGCGCCGCGGATGGAGCTGGCACAGGATCGGTTCGGTCTCGGCGGACCCGCGCATCCGGAGCGGCCGGTGGCGATCCTCCACCTCGCGCCGGGCGAGGCGGAGGAGAGCGAGCTATTCCGGGCCATCGCTCACCGCCACACCCATCGCGGCGCCTACGATCGGGAGCAGCCCGTCTCACAGGCGCTACAGGACGAGATGCAGTCCCTCGCCGGCGGCCGGGATGGAATCCGCCTCTTCCTGTTCGGCGGGGGCCCGGCGAAGGCACGGCTCGGCGAGCTGATCGTCTCGGCAACCGAGGAAATCATTGCCGATCATGCGATGGCGATGGATAGCGCCGCGTGGTTCCGATTCGACTGGCGCTCGATCCAGCAGCACCGCGACGGCGTCACCCTCGACACAGTCGGCCTGCCGCCGCTCATCAACGCCGTCGCCAAGATCGTGCCGGCGCCCTCGCCCGAACAGGCCGACCAGCAATGGCTCGATGCGACGCGCAACGTCCATGTCGCCACTGCGCCGCTCCTCGGTATGATTACCGTCGGTGACCTCTACGACCAGCCAACGACACTACAGGCCGGACAGCTGTGGCAGCGACTGCATCTGTGGGCGACGGCGCGCGGGCTGGCCGCCCAGCCGCTCAACATGCCGCCGGAGCGGGTCGACCGCGAGGCCGAACTTGGTCTTGAGCCGCGCATGGCCGCGGCACTCACCGGGATCACTGGCGATGCCGGCTGGCGGCCGACCTTCGTCTTCCGCATGGGCCATGCCGAGCGGCCCGCCCGTCTCAGCCCGCGCCGGCCGGTCGAGGCGGTACTCGCCGCCTGAACTTCGTAAATCCTCGTGAACCCCCGAACCGACAGGTGATGCCATGACGATCCGCAAGAACCTTATCCGGACCTTCGCAGCCTTCGGCGCCCTCTCCGCCGTCCTCCTCGTCGCCGGCTTCGTGCAGGACGTGCGTTCCTTCGACCGCACCAGCGGCGGCTATGAGCCGCCCTACACCGACTACACCGGCGAGCCGATTGACTGGGCAACGCTCGACGTCACGTCCGAGGGCATGGCGCATCGCGGCCATGTGGTGAACGTCCTCATCGACTGCGCGAGCGGCATGATGAGCTTCGAGGTGTTCAAGGTGACGATGCCGTTCCGCGAGTTCTCTGACCGCGCGGTCACGGTCCACAAGCCGCGCGAGGCGTGCGAGGCGCGGGGTTTCGAGCCCGCGTTCTGATCGATAACGTCCCGTTTCCCGGTTAGCCGCGGAGGAGGAGCTCGGGAAGTAGGCGCCTTTCCTGAGCTTCGGAATGCGCAGCTCGACCGTGCCGGCACGCGTCTACCAGTCCCGGTCGCGATACCCGCTGCGCTGATTGAGCCGCAGGGGGTTCTTCTCGCCATAGCCGGCGCCGGTCGCCGACCCCACCTCTATCTCCGCCCGCACATGCCGTGGTGCTCAGTTTCGATGAGAAGTCCCAGATACGGGCGCTCGACCGCACCCAGCCCCGGCTGCCGATGAAGAAGGGTCGTGGCGCAACCATGACCCACGACTACAAGCGGCACGGAACAACCACGCTGTTCGCGGCGTTGAATGTCCTGACCGATCGGCGTCAGCCGGGCATTCTTATGGATGTTCATCCGGTCCTCCGGGGAATCGCTGAAGCTTCGCAACCTCAGCTTCCTCGCTCAGGACCGGATGGACAACCTACCGAAAGCTCACAGCTAGAGCGCCGCGCTCGTTCCTTGCCTTGCTCCCGGGTGCACCGATGGCCGATGCAATAGCCTCACGTTCGGCTTGCCAGATGCCCGACAGCATCCCAGGGGTGAGCGAGTTTGATCGAGCCAAGCCGCTGTGATTTGCGCAAGCCGTTTTCATTGGTCCTGCGCGTCGTCAGGCCCGCTTTGGCTCTTGCCGGCATCCGCAATGAGCATGCGAAGGACGGATGCCAGCTGCTCGGCGACATCCGGGCCGAGCCGGGCGCGCACCTGCCGGTCATGCTCGATTGCGCGGTGCCCGAGTTCGGCGAAACGCTCCTCGCCACGCGGCGTGAGCGTGAGGATCTCGGCACGTCTGTCGGTTTTGCTTTCGCGACGGCTGACGAGGTTGTCGCGTTCCAGCGCCGCGATCGCGCGGCTCACCTTGGTTTTTTCAATATGCGATATGCGGCAGATGTCCCTGGCCGTCATGGCGCCGAAACGTCCGAGGTTCGCGAGAACCCGCCACTGGGTCCGCGTCATGCCGTAGGTCGTGCGATACACCTCCTGAAACGAACGTGAGGTCGCCTCGGCCGCCTGGTTCAGCAGGTACGGCAGGAACCGCTCCAGGTCGAACCCGTCCGTATCGATCTTCCTGCCTTCCGCGAACTTCATGAGTCCCCGTCCAAAGCTCGGTGCCCGGCATGAATGACACAAGCCACGCGACGCTGTCACCTGCAACGGGCGTATCGCGCGCGACGCGGGGGGCGTGTCCGCTCCATCGAAACAGCTTGACATGGTTGCAAATGCAACCATATAGCTTCCGCCGTTGGTTGCCAACATCGACCGACAAGCCAGGGAGGAGCTGATGACCCATCATGCGCTGCCGGCCGGCATGGTCCGCGCTGTCACCCATGCCGGCGCCCACGAAGGTTACATGCCGGGTTTCGCCAATGACTTCGAAACCGAGGCGCTGGCCGGCGCCCTGCCGCAGGGTCAGAACAGCCCGCAGAAGTGCAACTATGGCCTCTATGCCGAACAGCTTTCCGGGTCGGCGTTCACCAAGCCGCAGCCTGAGCGCACCTGGTGCTACCGCATCCGCCCCAGCGTCAAGCATACGACCCGCTTCGCGAGGATCGACGTGCCATACTGGAAGTCGGCGCCGCACGTCATTGCGGACGTGACCAGCCTCGGCCAGTACCGCTGGGACCCGGTGCCGCATGCCAAGGAAGACCTGACCTGGGTCACCGGCATGCGCACCGTCACGACGGCGGGCGACGTGAACACCCAGACCGGGATGGCGTCCCACATCTATCTCGTCACCGCGTCGATGAAGGACGAGTATTTCTATTCCGCCGACGGCGAACTGCTGGTCGTGCCGCAGGAGGGCCGGCTGCGCTTCTGCACCGAACTTGGTGTCATCGACCTTGAACCCAAGGAGATCGCGGTCTTGCCGCGCGGCCTCGTCTACCGGGTCGAGGTTCTCGATGGGCCGGCGCGTGGCTTCGTCTGCGAGAACTACGGTGTTCCCTTCGTTCTGCCGAACCGCGGGCCGATCGGCGCCAACTGTCTCGCCAACCCGCGCGATTTCAAGACGCCGGTCGCCGCCTTCGAGGATCGCACCGCGCCGTCGCGCGTGATCCTCAAATGGTGCGGACAGTTCCATGTCACCCCGATCGACCATTCGCCGCTCGATGTCGTGGCGTGGCACGGCAATTACGCGCCCTACAAATACGACCTGCGCACCTATGCGCCGGTCGGTGCGATCCTGTTCGATCATCCCGATCCGTCGATCTTCACCGTCCTCACGGCCCCGTCCGGCCTGGAGGGCACGGCCAATATCGATTTCGTGCTGTTTCGCGAACGCTGGCTGGTGGCCGAACATTCCTTCCGGCCGCCCTGGTACCACAAGAACGTCATGTCGGAGCTGATGGGCAACATCTACGGCATCTACGACGCCAAACCGCAGGGATTCGTGCCCGGCGGCATGTCGCTGCACAACTGCATGCTGCCGCACGGCCCCGACCGCAACGCATTCGAGGGCGCCTCCGACGCCGAGCTCAAGCCCGAAAAGCTCGACGAGACGATGTCGTTCATGTTCGAGACGCGCTTTCCGCAACATCTGACCGAATGGGCGGCCAAGTCGGCACCGATGCAGGAGGACTACATCGATTGCTGGGCGAGCCTGGAAAAGAAGTTCGACGGCACGCCGGGGGTGAAGTGACCACCCGCGGAGGCGGATGTGCGCGCATCGGCCCCGACCGTCGATCATCGGCCGATATCGAGAGACCGTGCGATGTGCTTGAAGCGTTCCCGGGTGACGAACGCGAATGCCGAACACTGCCGGTTCCACCGACCAACCTGCCGTGCGGGGTGTTCGCGACAGCGGCGCTGGCGGGCGCGACGCCTGGCTTGCCTTTCGAGATCGCCGAGTTCACGGACTTCCATGCCGGCCGGCATCGCGCTTGCAACAGAGAGGACCGACCATGGCCAAGGCATTTGCCTCACAGGGCGATCTCGCCGAAAAGAAGATCAGCTTCACCGAAATCGGCGAGGGGCTCTACGCCTTCACGGCCGAAGGCGATCCGAACTCCGGCGTCATCATCGGCGACGACACCGTGATGGTCGTGGAAGCGCAGGCCACCCCGCGGCTCGCCAGCAAGGTCATCGACCGCATCCGTTCGGTCACCGACAAGCCGATCACCCATGTCGTGCTCACGCACTATCACGCGGTGCGCGTGCTCGGCGCCTCCGCCTTCAAGGCACCTCAGGTGATCATGTCGCAGGAGGCCCGCAACATGGTCGCCGAACGCGGGCAGGAGGACTGGGACAGCGAATTCCAGCGGTTTCCGCGGCTGTTCGAGGGCCACGAGAGCATCCCTGGGCTGACCTGGCCCACCACGACGTTTAACGGCAAGATGAGCGTCTGGCTGGGCAGGCGCAGGGTCGACATCATGCAGCTCGGGCGGGCGCATACGGCTGGCGACGCGGTGATCCATGTGCCCGACCAGAACGTCATGTTCACCGGCGACATCGTCGAGGCCCATTCGGCCTGCTATTGCGGCGATGGCCATTTCGGCGACTGGGGCGGTACGATCGAGTCGATCCGCGCCTTCGATCTCGACGCCATCGCCCCCGGCCGGGGCGATGCGCTGGTGGGCCGCGACGCCGTGAACGGCGCGCTCGACCGGACCCGCGATTTCGTAGAGTCGACCTATAGGCCGGTCGCCCGGATCGCGGCGCGTGGCGGCTCGCTTAAGGAAGCCTGGGCGGCGGTGCGCGCGGAGTGCGACCTGAAGTTCAGCGATTACGCGATCTACGAGCACTGCCTGCCCTTCAACGTGGCGCGCGCCTACGACGAGGCGCGCGGGATCGATAGGCCGCGCATCTGGACGGCGGAGCGCGACCGCCAGATGTGGGATATGCTCCAGAGCTGAGCGGACTGAGCGGGGAAGAGTTGCCGGGAAATTCCTTCGGCCGCAATCTCCCAGATTGCAGACTGATCCACGTCTCGGTAGTCTTTGACGAATGCCGGGAAATCGCTACGCTGTCGCCATGTCCCGATTCCGCGGAGCCCGCCGGTGCTGTGCGACGGCCTGGTGATCGCCCCTTCCACGCCGGCCGACGAGGCGGCGATCTTCGACGTCGAGCGTGACGCCTTCGGCCGCGACGATGAGGCCCGCCTTGCGCTGGCGCTGATGGCGGCGCCGGCCTGGACGCTGTCGGTCGTCGCTCGCCGGCGCGACCGGGTGATCGGCCATGTGCTGCTGACCGAGATCGGCGCGCCGGTGCGCGCCGCCGCGCTGGCGCCGCTTGCCGTGGCCGCCCCCTACCGCGAGATGCAGGTCGGCAGCCGGCTGGTCGCCGACGCGCTGGAGCGTGCCCGCCAGGCCGGTTTCGAGGCCGTATTCGTGCTCGGCGACAATCTCTATTACGAGCGTTTCGGCTTTTCGGCGGCGCTGGCGACGCCGTTCGCGGTCGAATGGCAGGGTCCGCACTTCATGGCGCTCGAACTGGTGCCGGGCGCTCTTGCCGGCAAGGCTGGCCGCCTGGACTATCCGCCGGCCTTTTTCGCCGCCGCCTGAGCGGACGGGCTACTCGGGCAATGCCACGCCCTGGTTGACACCGTGCCGCGTCACGCTGTCATAGATGCGGTCCTGTTCGGCCCACCGGTCGGTGATGTCGCGCGGGTTGCCGGCGCAGCGCGACGCCACGATCTCGTTGGCGGCGATGACGCCGTGGCGGCCATGGCCGAGTTCGTGGTTCCACAGATTGACGAACATGCGGTTCCAGTTGTCCTGCAGGCCGGCCGGCGCCTCGCCCTCGTCGAGCCATTTCGGCATCGTGTAGTCGATGCTGACCGTCACCTTGCAGTCGCCGGTCCAGCGCACGAACCAGCGGGTATAGGCCCACCAGCCCTGTGGGCCGTTGGCGGCCATCTGCGCCTTCAGTTCGGCGGCCGTGGTGCCGCGGATGGGGTAGTAGTGGACGCGGATTTCCGGCCTTACCGGCTCTTCCGCCCAAGCCGGCGGCGCGCCCAGGACCGCGGCCAGCAGCGCCGCGACGGCGGTGCGCAGCGGCGGCCCCATCGCCCTATCTCCGCATGTGGGCGAGCGCGTCGCGCACCTCGCGCAGCTGGCTGAGCGTCTGGCGTGCCTTGTCGCGCTTCTCGTCGGTGTCGGCGTCGGCCAGATCCTCCTCCGCGTTGCGGATGTGGCCCTCGATATCCTCGGCGGCGAGATCGGCCAGCGCCACCGCCTGTTCGGCCAGAAGCGTGAAGCCCGACGGCGCCACGTCGGCGAAGCCGCCACGCACGAAGAACTGCCTGAGCTCGCCATCGGCCATCTTCACATCGACGACGCCGGGCTTGACGGTCGACATCACCGGCGCGTGGCCGGCCATCACGGTGAAGTAGCCGTCGCCGCCCGGCACCACCACCTCGGTCGCCTCGCCCGCCAGCAGCCGGCGCTCGGGCGAAACGATTTCGAAGGCAAAGGGTTCAGCCATGCGCCAGAGTCCCCTCGAGGTTCACGTTCAGGCGGCCTCGGCCGCCAGCCGCTGCGCCTTCTCCACCGCCTCCTCGATGGTGCCGACCATGTAGAAGGCGGCTTCCGGCAGGTGGTCGTACTCGCCGGCGGCCAGCCCCTTGAAGCCCTTGATGGTGTCTTCCAGCGACACCAGCTTGCCGGGGGAGCCGGTGAACACCTCGGCGACGTGGAACGGCTGCGACAGGAAGCGCTCGATCTTGCGCGCGCGCGCCACCGTCAGCTTGTCCTCTTCCGACAGCTCGTCCATGCCGAGGATCGCGATGATGTCCTGGAGCGCCTTGTAGCGCTGCAGGATTTCCTGCGTGCGGCGCGCCACCTGGTAGTGCTCCTCGCCGACGATGCGCGGATCGAGCATGCGGGAGGTGGAATCGAGCGGGTCCACCGCCGGATAGATGCCCTTGGCCGCGATGTCGCGCGAGAGCACCGTGGTGGCGTCGAGGTGCGCGAACGAGGTGGCGGGCGCCGGATCGGTCAGGTCGTCGGCCGGCACGTAGATCGCCTGCACCGAGGTGACCGAGCCCTTCTGCGTCGTGGTGATGCGCTCCTGCAGCGCGCCCATGTCGGTCGCCAGCGTCGGCTGGTAGCCGACCGCCGAGGGGATGCGGCCGAGCAGCGCGGAGACCTCCGAGCCCGCCTGGGTGAAGCGGAAGATGTTGTCGACGAAGAACAGCACGTCCTGGCCCTGGTTGCGGAAGTGCTCGGCGACGGTGAGGCCGGAGAGGCCGACGCGGGCGCGCGCGCCCGGCGGCTCGTTCATCTGGCCGTAGACCAGCGCGCATTTGGAGCCCGCGGCCGAGCCGTTGTTCTTCTTCGGGTCCTTGTTCACGCCCGACTCGATCATCTCGTGGTAGAGGTCGTTGCCCTCGCGGGTGCGCTCGCCGACGCCGGCGAACACCGAGTAGCCGCCATGCGCCTTGGCGACGTTGTTGATCAGCTCCATGATCAAAACCGTCTTGCCGACGCCGGCGCCGCCGAACAGGCCGATCTTGCCGCCCTTGGCATAGGGCGCCAGCAGGTCGACGACCTTGATGCCGGTGACCAGGATCTGCGCCTCGGTCGACTGGTCGGTGTAGCTCGGGGCCGGCTGGTGGATGGCGCGCCGCGCCTGCGTCGGCACCGGGCCCGCCTCGTCCACGGGATCGCCCACCACGTTGATGATGCGGCCGAGCGTCTCGTCGCCGACCGGCACCGCGATCGGCTGTCCCGTATCGCTCACCTCCTGGCCGCGCACCAGGCCCTCGGTCGAGTCCATGGCGATGGTGCGCACCGTCGACTCGCCGAGATGCTGCGCCACCTCCAGCACGAGCCGGTTGCCCTGGTTCTTCGTCTCCAGCGCATTGAGGATCTCCGGCAACGTGTCGTCGAACTGCACGTCGACGACGGCGCCGATGACCTGGGTGATGCGTCCGACTGGGTTGGCCATGTCTCGTCCTCGTTGCAAGCCGTTCACAGCGCCTCGGCGCCGGAAATGATTTCGATCAGTTCCTTGGTGATCATCGCCTGGCGCGTGCGGTTGTAGGTCAGCGTCTGCTTGCGGATCATCTCGCCCGCATTGCGGGTGGCGTTGTCCATGGCGCTCATGCGCGCGCCCTGCTCCGAGGCCGCGTTCTCCAGCAGCGCGCGGAACACCTGCACCTGGATGTTCTTCGGCAGGAGCTCGGCGAGGATCTCCTCCTCCTCGGGCTCGTACTCGTAGGAGGCGCCGTTACCGTCCGCGCCCTCGAACACCGGCGGGATGATCTGCTGCGCGGTCGGGATCTGTGCGATCACCGACTTGAAGCGCGAGAAGAACAGCGTGCAGACGTCGAAGGCACCCTTCTCGAAGTGTTCGACGATCCTGTCGCCCACCATCCGCGCCTGCGCGAAGCCGATGGTGCGTACGCCACGCAGCTCGATCACCTCGACGATCTGCTGCTCGTAGAGCCGCTTGAGCTGCTCGTAGCCCTTGCGGCCGACGCACAGGAACTTGACCGCCTTGCCGTCGGCCATCAGCCGCGAAGCGTGCTCGCGGGCGAGACGCACGATCGAGGAGTTGAACGGGCCGCACAGGCCGCGCTCGGCCGTGCACACCACCAGCAGGTGGACCCGGTCCGCGCCGGTGCCGCGCAGCAGCGGCGGCGCCGACTCGAGCCCGGCGACCCCGCCCGCGATCGAGCGCAGCACCTTGTCCATGTGCTCCGCATAGGGGCGCGCGGCCTCGGCCGCCGCCTGGGCGCGCCGCAGCTTGGCCGCCGCCACCATCTGCATGGCCTTGGTGATCTTCTGCGTCGCCTTGGTGGAGGCGATGCGGTTGCGCATGTCCTTGAGGCTGGCCATGTCAGATCGCCGTCATGCTGTCGCTGGAAACATCGGATCGCGCGCGCGGGCAGCTCACGCGAACGTCTTGGCGTAGGCGTCGACGACGCCCTTGAGCTTCGCCGCGGTCGCGTCGTCGAGGTCGCGCGTGGTGCGGATCGATTCCAGGATGTCGTTGTGCTTGGTGCGCAGGAGCGTCAGCAGGCCCTCCTCGAAGGCGCGCACCCGGTTGACCGGCAGCGGGTCGAGGTAGCCGTTGACGCCCGCATAGATCACGCAGACCTGCTCCTCCATCTTCAGCGGCGTGAACTGCGGCTGCTTGAGGAGCTCGGTGAGGCGCGCGCCGCGGTTGAGCAGGCGCTGGGTGGTGGCGTCGAGGTCGGACCCGAACTGGGCGAAGGCCGCCATCTCGCGGTACTGGGCGAGTTCGCCCTTGATGCGGCCCGCGACCTTCTTCATCGCCTTGGTCTGTGCCGCCGACCCGACGCGCGACACCGAGAGGCCGACGTTCACGGCCGGGCGGATGCCCTGGTAGAACAGGTCGGTCTCGAGGAAGATCTGGCCGTCGGTGATCGAGATCACGTTGGTCGGGATATAGGCCGACACGTCGTTCGCCTGGGTCTCGATCACGGGCAGCGCGGTCAGCGAGCCGGCCTTGTTCTCGTCGTTCATCTTGGCGGCGCGCTCGAGCAGGCGCGAGTGCAGGTAGAACACGTCGCCCGGATAGGCCTCGCGGCCCGGCGGGCGGCGCAGCAGCAGCGACATCTGGCGGTAGGCGACGGCCTGCTTGGAGAGGTCGTCGTAGAAGATCACCGCGTGCATGCCGTTGTCGCGGAAGTACTCGCCCATGGCGCAGCCCGCGAACGGGGCGAGGAACTGCATCGGCGCCGGGTCCGAGGCGGTCGCGGCGACGACGATCGAGTATTCGAGCGCGCCCCGCTCCTCCAGCACCTTGACGAACTGGGCGACCGTCGAGCGCTTCTGCCCGACCGCGACGTAGACGCAGTAGAGCTTGATCTTCTCGTCGTTCGACTGGTTGAGCGGCTTCTGGTTGAGGATGGTGTCGAGGATGATCGCGGTCTTGCCGGTCTGGCGGTCGCCGATCACCAGCTCGCGCTGGCCGCGGCCGATCGGAATCAGCGAGTCGATCGCCTTCAGGCCGGTCGCCATCGGCTCGTGCACCGACTTGCGCGGGATGATGCCGGGCGCCTTCACGTCCACGCGGCGGCGCTCCTGGGCCGCGATCGGGCCCTTGCCGTCGATCGGGTTGCCGAGCGCGTCGACCACGCGGCCGAGCAGGCCCTTGCCGACCGGGACGTCCACGATCGCGCGCGTGCGCTTGACGGTCTGGCCTTCCTTGATGGCGCGGTCGTCGCCGAAGATCACGACGCCGACATTGTCGGTCTCGAGGTTCAGCGCCATGCCGCGGACGCCGTTCTCGAACTCGACCATCTCGCCGGCCTGGACGTTGTCGAGGCCGTAGACGCGGGCGATGCCGTCGCCCACCGAGAGCACCTGTCCGACTTCCGAGACCTCGGCCTCGCGGCCGAAGTTCTTGATCTGCTCCTTGAGGATCGCGGAGATTTCGGCGGCGCGGATGTCCATCAGGAGACCTCTTTCATCGCGTGCTTGATTGAATTGAGCTTGGTGCGCAGCGACGCGTCGATCATGCGCGAGCCGAGCTTGACCACGAGCCCGCCGATGATCGTCGGGTCGACCGTCACGTCGACCTGCACGTCCTTGCCGGTCACCGACCTGAGCGCGTCCTTGACGGAGGAAAGATGCGCCTCGTTGAGCGCTTCGGCGACCGTCACCTGGGCCGTGATCTCGCCCTTGTGGCGCGCGACCAGGCCCTTGAAGCCCCGGATCATGTCCCGCACCGCGAACAGCCGCCGGTTCGACGCGACCACCTCGAGGAAGTTGGCGGCGATCCCCGTGATCCCGGCCTTCTCGAGCACGGCGCCGAGCGCGCGCGCCTGCTCGTCGGCCCCGAACACCGGGCTGCGCACCAGGCGCGCGAGGTCGGGACTGGCGGCGATCAGGCCGTCGAGCGCCTCGAGGTCGCGCTTCACGGCGTCGATGGCGTCGGCTTCGACGGCGAGCTCGAACAGGGCCGTCGCGTAGCGTCCGGCCATGCCGGAGACGATTCCGTTTTCACCTGCCACGGCGTTGCGTCCGGATGCTTTCTCTAAGACCTGCGTCCAGGGGCCCGGCACCGTCCCCCCAGGGCGGCTGCCAAGTCCTTGGAATACAAGCGAGACTTGACGTCGGCGGGACCGCGGAGAGCCGATGCCCCGCGAAATCGTGGGGTTGCTAACACAGGCCGGAGGGCGGTGCAACAGAACGCGCCGGCTCGCGGCGCGTCCGCGAGGGCGATTCGACGCACGGGGCCGCATGGCCGGCGGCGGCGCCGTGCCGGGGCAGCACGGGCTCCCGCGGCTCGCTCCGCGCGCTGGTGGCGAATGGTGCCCGGCAAGAAGGCTTCGCCGACCGAGACCCGCCGTGTCAGCATTACGGCGTTTCGGCTAAGCTCCCGCGCGGCGACCGACGGGAACACGATGGAGCAAGCGAACCTCTCACGGGTGGAACGGCTCAGCGCGGAGGCCCTGGCATTGCTCGGCACGGGAGCGCAGATCCCGCCGTTCTCCGAGCTGCATGCGTCCTTCGATCTGGCGGAGGCCTATGACGTCGTCGGCCGGGTCCGCGAGTTGCGCCGCGCGCGCGGCGAGGTCCCGGTCGGACGAAAGATCGGCTTCACCAACCGGAGCGTGTGGAACGGATATGGGATCTCGGGTCCGATCTGGAATTACGTCTTCGACCGCACCGTGCACGACGCCTCGTCCGGCACGAGCGCATGCACGTTGGACGGTTTTCCCGAGCCGCGGATCGAGCCCGAGCTCGTCCTGCATCTCGCGACCGCGCCATCGGCCGGCATGGACGAAGCGGAGCTCATCTCCTGCATCGACTGGGTGGCGCCGGGTTTCGAGATCGTCCATTCGATCTTTCCGGGCTGGCGGTTCAGCGCCGCCGATGCGGCGGCCGCCTTCGGCGTGCATGCTGCGCTTTTTGCGGGGCAGAGGCGGGACGTCACCGCGGATCGAACCCAATGGGCGCGCGCGCTGTCGCAAAGCGAGGTCGAGATGTCGAACGATCGAGGCCGCAGCCGCCACGGATGCGGCGAGAACGTCCTCGGCGGCCCGTTGCAGGCGTTGCGCTTCCTGGTCGATGAGATCGCGCGCTATCCCGCATGCGAGCCGCTCCGCGCCGGCGAACTGGTCACGACCGGGACGCTCACCGAGGCCATGCCGGCGGTGGCCGGCGAGACCTGGACCAGCCGGTTCACGGGCATCGACCTGCCGCCACTGAGCCTGAGCTTGCGCTGACGTCGGCGCGACCGCCTCACACCCCCTGCGGCCGGCGCCCCCAGGGGCCGAAGCGCAGGCCGCTCGGCAGCGCCTCGCGCACCATCAGCATCTCGGCGATGGTCTCCGAGCTGACCAGGCCCACGAGGCGGCCGGCCGTGTCGGTGACGCCGACGGCGGGCGCCTGCTTCTCCTGCAGCAGCCGGAACGCCTCCTCGAGGCAGGCCCTTGCGCCGACCGTCGGCACCTCGGACTGCATGGCGTCGGCAACGCGCGCGTCGGGACCGAGCTGCTTCAGGGCGCGGATCATCTCGTCGCGGCCGAGCAGGCCGATCAGCCGGCCGTCGCCGTCGACCACCGGGAAGTCGCGCTGGCTGGTGCGCAGCAG
Organism: Alphaproteobacteria bacterium; assembly: GCA_016861165.1. GTDB lineage: Bacteria > Pseudomonadota > Alphaproteobacteria > Rhizobiales > Rhizobiaceae > BOKV01. Next base: position 201,430 of record BOKV01000002.1, read on the forward strand.
CGTGTCGACCGCCTCGTCGATATGGGCGTTGGGCGCGAGCGTCGCGTATTGCGTCATCATGGCGGCGTTCACCGGCACGTCGCGCGACATGGCGCGGATCGAGACCAGCTGCGCCTCCGAGGAGGCCGCCAGATACACGAAGATCGCGATGAAGATCAGGATCGGGTTGCCGAACAGCCCGAGGAAGCCGAGCACGAAGGCGAAGAACTGGCCGACGGTCGCCGCGACCTCGGTGGCGCGCAGGTGCCCGAGCCGGATCGCCAGCAGCGCGCGCAGCACGCGGCCGCCGTCCATCGGAAACGCCGGGATCATGTTGAAGGCGGCGATGAACAGGTTCACGGCCGCGAGCCGGTCGATCATCGAGAGCTGCGCGCTGTCGATCGCGGTGAGGTGCTGCGTGCCGATCTTCGCGCCCGCGAGCCCGATCAGCAGCCCGGCGATCACCACGTTGACGATCGGTCCCGCGATCGCGATCAGGAATTCCTCGCTCGGCTTCTCGGGAATGCGCTCGAGCCGCGCCACGCCGCCGATCGGCAGCAGCGTCACGTCGGGCGTGGCGACGCCGAATTGGCGCGCCGTGAGGATGTGCCCGAACTCGTGCAGCAGCACGCACAGGAAGATGAGGATCAGGAAGGCAAGCCCGTTCCAGGCGGCCTGCGGCCCGCCCGTCACCCAGCTCGCGACGAAGATCCACGCCAGGAACAGGAGGAACGTGATGTGAATGCGGACCACCGTCCCGGCGATCCGCCCGATATCGATCGACCAAAGCATGAGATGCCTTCCCTTCGAGTTCCCCTGAGAATATGCCTTCCCCCGCCACTTTTCGAGGTGCGGCCGCGGCCGCGATCGCCGCGCTCCCGGGAACCGATCGGTGCCACGCTCGTTGTCTCGTGACCCCCGGGCTGGAGTGCGAGCAATGGCGAGCCACGACGACACCGACCGCGTATGGGCGCTGATGGAGAAGATCGCGATCTGCATGCTCGGCACGCGCGACGGCGAATGGATCCGCACCCGTCCCATGGCGGCCGATGTGCGGCGCGACGAGAACGCGGTCTATTTCCTGACCGATGTGCGGCGCCACAAGGACGACGAGATCCGGCAGTTTCCCAATGTCTGTCTCGCCTTCGCCGAGACCGGCGGCCAGAAATACGTCTCGGTGACGGGGCGCGCGACCGTGTCGAACGATCGCGCCAGGATCCGCGAGCTGTTCACGACGCCCGCCAAGGCCTGGTGGGACTCGGCCGACGACCCGAACATCCGCGTGCTCGCGGTGACGCCGCACGACGCCGAGTACTGGGACGGCCCCGGCACGATCGTCAGCACCATCAACATGGCGGCGGCGGCCGCCACCGGCACGCGGCCCGATCTCGGCGAGAACCGAAAGGTCGCCATGTGACGTCGCCCTGTGACGCCACGCCGCAGAACGCCGCACGGGCGCACCGCGATCCCCCGATCCCCATAGCATCGCCATGATTCGGGTCGAGCATGATCCGGACGCCGGCATGCGGGTGTGCGCGAGCGCCCCGTGCGCAGGCGAGGCGCGCCGCCCGGTGCGTGTCCGGTCTTCCGCCTTCCTGTTCCCGACCAGAGTGAGCCTCCCGCATGACCTCCAAGACGCTGCTACTCGCCGGCACGATCCTGTCGGTGGCCCTGCCTTTCGGCCCCGCGACCGCGCAATCCGTCGACACGATCCGGCTCGCCCAGGGCGCGCCGCCCGCCCAGGAGGACCCGAAGCAGAAGAAGGGACCGCCGCCCAAGCAGCCCCCGCCGGCCGCCAAGCAGCCCACGCCGCCTGCGCCACCACCGGCCCCCAAGCAGCCCGCACCGCCGGCCGCGAGGCCCGCGCCATCGCCCCCGCCCGCCGCGCGCCCAGCGCCACCGCCGCCGCCCGCCGCGCGCCCAGCGCCACCGCCGCCGCCGCCGGCCGCGCGTCCTGCGCCACCGCCGCCGCCACCGGCGGCCAAGCAGCCGGCGCCGCCGCCACCGCCCGCGGCCAAACAACCCGCGCCGCCGCCGCCTCCGGCCGCGAAGCAACCGGCTCCGCCTCCGCCCCCGGCAGCCAAACAGCCGGCGCCGCCTCCGCCGCCGGCGGCCAAGCAGCCGGCTCCGCCTGCGGCCCAGGGCCGGCCCGGACAGCCGCCCGCGGCCGAGGGCCAGCCGGATCGCGATCGCCCCGGTCCGCGCCGCGATCGGCCCGGCCAGGCCGGGCAGCCGCCCGCGGCACCGCCCCCGCCCGTGCAGGGCCGGCCGGCGCAGCCGCCGGTCACCCAGCCCCCGGCCGTGCAGCGTCAACCCGGGCAGCCGCCGACCGGACAGCCGGCCTCGCCGCCGACGACGACCCAGAGCCAGCCCGGGCAGCCGCCGGCCGCCCAGGGACAGCCCGAGCGAGGCCGTCCGGGCCCGCGTCGCGAACGACCCGGTCAGGCCGGACAGCCGCCCGGGACACAGCCTCCGGCCGGGCAGCCGACTCAGGCGCCCGCCGCCCAGACCCAGCCAGGTGCCCAGCCCGCGCCCTCGGGCGCACCGGCCGGACAGCCCGCGCCGACCGCGCAAGGCCAGCCGGCGCTGCCGCCCCCCCTGCCGCCGACCCCGCTGCAGCAGAAGCAGCAGGTGATCCAGGGACGGCCCGGACAGGCCACGGGCATTCCGGTGCAGGGCCTCACCGGAGATCGCCGGCGCGGCGAGTTTCGCCGCATCGACAGCCTGCGCGCCACCCGTCGCGAGGAGCGGCAGGGCGATCGCGTCATCATCCGCGAGCCCGACCGCATCATCGTGCGCGAGCAGGGCCGCGCCTTCATCCGCCACGACGAGACCAACCGCTTCCGCTTCAATGCGCGCGGCGTGCGCACCGAGCGTCGCGGCGGCGAGATCGTCACGATCGTCGAGCGGCCGGACGGCTCCCGCATCGTGACCGTCACGGATTCCGACGGTCGGCTCCTCCGCCGGATCCGGCGCGACCGCGGCGGACGCGACATCGTCATCATCGACAACCGCGCGCGCGGGCCCGGCTTCGGCTATTTCGTCAACCTGCCGCCGCCCGTGATCCGCATCCCGCGCGAGCGCTACATCGTCGAGGTCGACCAGGCGCCGCCGGAGCTGATCTACGAGACCCTGATGGCACCGCCCGTGGAGCGGATCGAGCGCGGCTATTCGCTCGACGAGATCCGCTACAGCCAGCCGCTGCGCGAGCGCATGCCGCGCGTCGATCTCGACACCATCACGTTCGCCTTCGGCTCCTGGGAGGTGACGCCCGACCAGGCCGAGCGGCTCGCCGTGATCGCCGAGGGCATCCGCCGCGCCATCGAGCAGAACCCGAGCGAGGTGTTCCTGATCGAGGGCCACACCGATGCGGTCGGCTCGGACGACGACAACCTGTCGCTCTCGGACCGCCGCGCCGAGTCGGTCGCGGTGGTGCTCACCGAGCAGTTCCAGATCCCGCCCGAGAACCTGACCACCCAGGGCTACGGCGAGCAGTACCTGAAGGTGCAGACCGAAGCGCCCGAGCGCGCCAACCGCCGCGTCGCGGTGCGCCGCATCACGCCGCTGCTCACGGGCGAGAACCAGCCGCAGCAGTAGCGCACCGCGCCAGACGCGGTCGACGGATCGTAGGGTGGGTTAGCCGCGAAGCGGCGTAACCCACCGACGATCTCACAGCAGACGCCGGCGTCCGCCGAATCTTCGACGGTGGGTTACGCTCGCCTTCGGCTCGCTGACCCACCCTAAGATTTGATCCGCTTCCGCCGCTGGCCGAGCGTGCGCAGGCGCAGCGCATTGAGGCGGATGAAGCCTTCGGCGTCGCGGTGGTCGTAGGCGACGGCGCCCTCCTCGAAGGTGACGAGCTCCTGGTCGTAGAGCGAGTAGGGGCTCTCGCGGCCGACCACGATCGCGTTGCCCTTGTAGAGCTTCAGGCGCACGCGGCCGGTCACCATTTGCTGGCTGTGATCGATCGCGGCCTGCAGCATCTCGCGCTCGGGCGAGAACCAGAAGCCGTTGTAGACGAGCTCGGCATATTTCGGCATCAGCTCGTCCTTGAGGTGCGCCGCGCCGCGGTCGAGCGTGATCGACTCGATGCCGCGATGCGCCGCCAGCAGGATCGTGCCGCCCGGCGTCTCGTAGACGCCGCGCGACTTCATGCCGACGAAGCGGTTCTCGACCAGGTCGAGCCGGCCGATGCCGTTGTCGCGGCCGAGCTCGTTGAGCGCCGCCAGCAGGGTCGCGGGCGACATCTTCTTCCCGTCGACCGCGACCGCGTCGCCCTTCTCGAAATCGACCGTGATGTAGGTGGCCTGATCGGGCGCGGATTCCGGATCGTCGGTGCGCGAGTAGACGTAGTCGGGCACTTCCTGCGCCGGGTCCTCGAGCACCTTGCCCTCCGAGGAGGCGTGCAGCAGGTTGGCGTCCACCGAGAACGGCGCCTCGCCGCGCTTGTCCTTGGCGATCGGGATCTGGTGCTGCTCGGCGAACTCGATCAGCCGGGTGCGCGAGGTGAGGTCCCATTCGCGCCAGGGCGCGATCACGGTGACGTCGGGCTTGAGCGCGTAGTAGCCGAGCTCGAAGCGCACCTGGTCGTTGCCTTTCCCCGTAGCCCCGTGCGCCACGGCATCTGCGCCGACCTTCTCGGCGATCTCGATCTGCTTCTTGGCGATCAGCGGCCGCGCGATCGAGGTGCCGAGCAGGTACTGTCCCTCGTAGACCGCGTTGGCGCGGAACATCGGGAACACGTAGTCGCGCACGAACTCCTCGCGCAGGTCCTCGATGAAGATGTTCTCCGGCCGGATGCCGAGCAGCAGCGCCTTCTGCCGCGCCGGCTCGAGCTCCTCGCCCTGCCCGAGATCGGCCGTGAAGGTCACGACCTCGCAGCGATAGGTGGTCTGCAGCCATTTCAGGATGATCGAGGTGTCGAGCCCGCCCGAATAGGCGAGCACCACCTTCCTCACGTCGCCTCTGGGCATGTGGTGGTCCGCGTTGAAGGATCGCCGGGGTCGACGGTCCCCGCCCCCCGAGCGGCGCGGACTATAGGCGGAACCGCCCCTCACGCAAGCCGCGAGGTCACGCCTTCGCGCGCAAGGTGGTCGCGCAGGAGCCGCACGTTGCGCCCGTTGGCGCGCCAGAGCACGTCGAAGACATCGCCGGCAAGCGGGATCGCGCCGATGAGCCCGTCCAGCGCCACATTGCCGACCATGCGCAGGATCGGGTGGCGCGGGGCGCCGAGCCGATGCGCCTCGCGGATGATGTAGGCCGAGATCAGGGTGGTGACGAGGTCGCCGATGCCCGGCACCAGGCCGATCGCGGCATCGGCCCCGAGCCGGATCGAGGTGCCCGGTACCGCGATCGCGGTGTCGAGCAGGCGCGAAAGGCGATCGAGCCGCTCCAGCGCCTCGCGCCGGCCGCCGGCGCGGGGCGGGATGATCTCGACGTCCTCGTAGATGCGGTCCATGGGCGGCTCCGGTCGATGGTTAATGAACCTTGCGCCATGGGTCCCGGTTCCGCACCGGTTGCGAGCGCCGGTGCGTTCGAACCTTTCCCGGCAACGGACGACTAACCCTGCGTACCGGATGTGGCCCGACGTTAGGGCGGTATTCGGCGTTTCGAGCGGATAGCTCGCGCCGCATCGAGACAGGGGGATGTCGTGACTGCGTATCTCGCGCCCAAGGGGCTCATCGATCTTCGCAACGGGATTCTCGGCGCCGCCGTGACGGCGGGCCTCGGCTTCGGCATGGTCGCGGGCAGCGCGACGCCGGCCGACGCCTTCCTGTTCGGCTGGCAGCGCGACAGCCGGCCCACCTACTACCCGCAGCAGGACTATTCGCGGCCGATGTTCGATCTCGACCGGCCCGCGCGGGTCTCGCGTCCGAAGCATCGCCCCGGGCCGCGCGAGCCCAAGGTGTCCCCCGAGTTCCGCGCCAAGGCGCAGGGCCCGCTCACGCTGATCGTCTCCCTCGACAAGCAGGAGCTCGTGCTCTGGGCGAACGGCGAGGCGGTGGCGCGCTCGCGGGTCTCGACCGGCACCCGCGCCAATCCGACCCCGACCGGCGTGTTCAGCGTGATCGAGAAGGACCGCTGGCACTGGTCGAACCTCTACGACAGCGCGCCGATGCATTTCATGCATCGCATCACCTGGTCGGGGCTCGCCCTGCACCAGGGCATCGTGCCGAACTATCCGGCCTCGCACGGCTGCATCCGCCTGCCGGAGGCCTTCGTGAGCCAGCTCTGGGGCGTCACCCGGCTCGGCGCGCGCGTGATCATCGTGCGTGGCGAGGCGACCCCGGTCGAGATCTCGCATCCGCGCCTGTTCGCGCCCGCGAAGCCGGCCGCGCCGCTGATCTCGCGTCTCGACCCGGCGCTGCTCTCCCCGGACTCGCTGCGCACCCTCGATACCCCGCTCAAGATGGCGCAGCTCACCGGCCTGCAGACGATCGCGATGACGGCGACCGATGCGCCCGCCACCGAGGCGCCCGCGACGGCGGCGCCGTCCAACCTCAAGCCCGGCCCCGTCTCGGTGTTCGTCAGCCGCAAGGACGGCAAGCTGTACGTGCGCAAAGGCTTCACGCCGGTGTTCGACGCGCCGGTCACGATCGACCGTCCGGCGGAGCCGCTCGGCACCCATGTCTTCACGGCGCTGGCGGTGGACGGCGAGCAGGTGCGCTGGAACGTCGTCTCGATGCCGTCCTCGTCGCGCTCCGCCGAGCCGGTGCCGCCCGCCGGCGCCGCCCTCGACCGCATCGCCATCCCGCAGGACGCGCGCGAGCGCATCGCGGCGCTCCTCTCCGCCGGCGCCTCCCTGATCGTCTCCGACCAGGGCCTCGGCCCCGAGACCGGCAAGGGCACCGACTTCATCGTGCTCACGCGCTGATCGACGGTCGCTACGTCGAATTCGAACGGGGCCCGCACGGGCCCCGTTTCGTTTTCGCGCGATCCCTATCGAACCTCTCGCCGTCACCCTGAGGCGGTCGCATCAAACGGCAAGCGACGTGATGCTCGCGCCTCAGTATGACGGGTCCGGGGCTGGCATCTTCTGATCCTCCACCGTCTCGGCATGCACCAGGTAGCGCAGCAGGCCGTCGGTCCTGGCGTCGAGCGGCCAGCAGGTGGCGAGCACCAGCCGGCGGCCCGGCGCGTGGGGATCGAGCGCGGCGGCGTCGTGGCGCACGATCGAGGTGTGGGTCACGCGGAAGCGCACGACGCGCCCGTCGCGCCGGGTGACGCGGATCTCGTCGCCGATCGCGACCTCCGCCAGGAACGCGAAATGCGTGTCGCGATGCGCCGCATAGGCCGCGGTGCCGGGGTCGCCCGCCTCGGGGGTCTGCGGCAGGTGGCCGGGGCCGAAGGCGAGCGCCTGTCCGCTCGCGCCGGCGAGCGCGATCGCCTCCCGGCCGAGGCGCGGCACCGCGATACGCGCGACCGGCCAGGTGTCGGCCCAGCGCCACGGCTTCACGGGCGCACCGCTCGCGATCGTCTCCGCGAAGGCCCGCGCGAGGAGAACCTGCGCGAGCAGCGCCTTGGCGTGGATCCAGAGACCCTGCCCGACCAGCACCAGGCCCGTGAGGCCGATCAGCGCCGCAAGGGCGAAACGTGTCCGGCAACGAGGCATGGAAACGACCTTCCCGCCGCGACGAAACTGCGCGCACGCAGCCCGCGAGGAGAAGCTGCGTGCGCGCCGGGAAGGAGCCGCGAGGTTGGCGGGGACTTGTGGCTCCTTCCCTCCCCCGGCCCGGTTGGCCGCGAGCCGGGGGGTGGAACTTCAGGCCGCGCGCGCCCGCCGGCGCCACGCGAGCAGCGCGAGGCTCGCGAGTATCAGCGCGAGGCCGAGCCACAGCCGCAGCTCCGCGTCGGTCGCGGTCTTCGGCAGTTGCACGGCGCCCTGGGCCCTCGCAACCGGCCGCGGCTGGGCCGCGGCCTGCGTCGCGCGCGCGACCCGGATCAGGTCGTGCGTCTCGGTGCGCCGCGTCTCGGTGGCGTCGGGCCCGGGCAACGGCGCACGCTCGCGGCCGAACACCTTCTCGAACTCCCAGCCGGCCGGCAGGTTGAGCGGCAGGTCGGCGCGGGTGAGGCGCGCGCCCTCGGGCCGGCTCGGGGTCCGGTCCACCGCGACCAGGCTGGTGAGGCGCGTGACCAGGTGATGCTCGAGGGCGAGGGCGAGGATCGTCCGGTCGGCCTGCTCGGGCGCGAGGCGCCGCAGGGTGCGCAGCACCTCCGTATCGGCGATTCTGCGGCGCGCCCAGAGCTTGGAGAGGCCGCGGCCCTCCGCGGCCTGCGCGAGCGGCAGCCGCACCACCCAGGGACGATCGCCCACCGTGCCTTTCACCTCCAGCGTCCCCGCGAGGTCGCCGAGCTTCGCCGCGATCACCAGCGGCTCGCCGCGATAGAGGTCGGGCAGCGTGCCGGGCGTGACGTCGGCGCGCGCGCCCGAGACCGCAGCCGAGAGGTTGGTGACCGCCGGGCTCTCGAGCTTCTCGAACAGCGCGCGCATGCGCGTGTCGACCTGCGCGGCGGAGCCGATATGCGTGAAGGTGCCGCGGCCGAGCTCGGCCGCCCGCGTCATCAGGAAGGAGTTCGGCGCCGAGCCGATGCCCACCATGAACACGCGCGAGCGCCCGCGCATGGCCGTGAGGGTGTCGAACAGCTGCTGCTCGTTGCCGATGGCGCCGTCGGTCAGGAACACGACCTGGCGCAGCGTGCCGGCGTCGTCCGGGCGCGGGTCCGCGAGCGCGGCCTTGAGCGGCGGCAGCATCTCGGTGCCGCCGCGCGCCTCGAGCGCCAGCACGAAGCCCTTGGCGCGCGCCACGTGGACGGCATCGCCCGCGACCGTGTCCGGGAACAGCACGTCCATGCTGTCGTCGAAGCGGATCACGTTGAAGCGGTCCGTGGGCCGCAGCCGGTCGAGCGCGTAGACGAGGCTCGCCTTGGCCTGGGCGATCGAGGTGCCGCCCATGGAGCCCGAATTGTCGATCACGAACACGATCTCGCGCGGCCGCGCCTCCTCCGCCTGGGCGAGCGCGGGCGGCGTCACGAAGGCGACGAGGTAGTCGGCTTCGCCCACGCGCTCGCGGAACAGGCCGACCGCAGGCGCCTCGCTCGTCGCCGGGCGCCAGGTCAGCTCGAAGTCGCGGTCCGCCGGCACCGCATTGCCGGCGAGCCGGATCAGGCGCGCGTCGTCCTGGCTCTCCTCGACGCGCACCGCGTGATGGTGGCTCTCGACCGCGCCGAGCCGGAATCCGGCCTGCAGGCGCACGAAGATCGAGACCGGGTTGACGGGATCGTGGACGGCGGGGTCGCGCACCGGCGGCTCGATGCGGTCGCGGTCCGGCACCGGGTCCGCGACCTGCGCCCAGCCGCGCCCCTGCGGATCGAAGTCGACGGTCTGCACCACGGGCTTGGGATTGTAGCGCGGCCCCACCACCAGGGGCACGCGCAGCGAGAACACGTCGCCCGACTGGCGCACCGGCTCCTGGTACTCGATCTGCACCAGCACGCTCTCGCCCGGACCGATATTGGCGACCGAGTTGGTGAAGAGGTTGGGCCGTTCCTGCTCCAGCAGGGTCGCCTTGCGGCCTTCCGCCTTGGCCCGCTCGTAGATCCGCTTCGCCTCGCGCCGCTCCTTGATCTCGCCGATCACGATGCGGTCGCCGATCACCATCTTCAGGGTGTCGACCGCACCGCCCTCCGACATCGGGTAGACGTAGACGGCCTCGACCCATCCCTCGGTCGGGTTGTGGAAGATCTGCGTGATGCGCGCGCGCACCGTCGGACCGCTGACCGCGATCTCGATGTCGGTGCCGAGCCGCGGCGCTTCCACGTAGCGGCCCTCCTGGTTGCTCTTGAGGAGCAGCGCGCCCGACTTCACGTCGCCGGGCGTGACCAGGGCCGCAGCGTCCTGCGCGTGGGCCGCCGGCGCCGGCGCCAGCAGCGCCGCGAGCGCGACGGCGGTCAAGGAGACGAGACGGCTCGCATGGGCCGCCGCGCGGCGCAGGTTTTTGCGTGGACCGCAGACAGCCTCATCGCCCGTTTCGGCGATGTCGATGGCGCGCATGGGACACTCCGGTTTCGCCCTTCGACCCCGCGCCTTTTATTCGCCGGGAGCGCTGCGCACCGTGAGCGTCATGTTCGGCGTTGTTCGGCAGGCTTCCGCCGGATGCGTCTTGCCGAAGGAGGCTCGATGCGGATATGTGAGGATCTGTACGGGTCGAGACGGACGCCATGACGGACCCCGAAAAGCAGCTCTCGGATGCGCAGAGCCACTCGGTCGCGGGCCTCATTCGCGAGGAGCTGGCGCGCCGCCGCATCTCGCGCCAGCGGCTCGCGGACCAGGCGCGGATCAGCATCTCGACGCTGGAGAAGGCGCTGTCCGGCCGCCGCCCGTTCACGCTCGCGACCACGATTCGCCTCGAGGAGGCCCTCGGCGTCCCGCTCCGCCACGTGAATTCCGCGCCGGCTGCGGCGCCCGCGATCGGCATCGCCCCGCCCGAGCTCGGCTCCTATGCGCGCCCCGCCGTGTCGTGGATCGAGGGCACCTATCTGACCCTGCGGCCCTCCTTCGGCGACAGGGACGCGATCTACGCCTATCGGACCGAGATCTCCTGGGACGACGCCGCCACGTGCCTCGCCTTCCGCGAGGCGGAGCGGCTCGACGCCGCCTTCACGCAGTTCGGGACCGTCTCGGTGCCGAACCAGTCGGGCCACATCTACCTCGTCACCAACCGGCACGGGCAGTACCGGCTGATCATCGCGGGGCGCCCGAGCATCACGGGCGAGATGTACGGCATCCTCACGACCCTGCAGGTCGGACTGGGCGCACAGCTGATCCCGGTCGCGGCGCCGATCGCGCTGTTGCCGCTGCGCACCGTCGCCGACGTGCAGTTCGGCCGCATTGCGGCGGGCCATGCCTGCTATCCGGCCTACCGCGCGCACCTCGCCCGGACCATCGACGAGTCGTTCGCGCGCTTCCTGCCGGTGTGACTACTCGCGGCGTGCGCGGTAGCTCGTCGGCCAGTGCTCCGGCCGCACGCCGCGGCATTCGGCCATCAGGATCTCGCTGATCAGGCGAAACCTGCTGCCGTCCCAGCCCCATTCCGAGATGGCGCCGCAATCGCCGATGCCGCGCCCGCGGTAGAATGTCCTCAGCGTGTTGGTCGCCGAATCGAATTCCGGCAGCGTCGCTTCGTTGGCCGCGTCGCGCGTGCCTTGCGGATCGTGCAACACCGCGGGGCGCACGCGCCCGCCCTCCGCCAGGTACAAGGCGTAGCGGATATTGTAGGCCGGGACCTCGATCGCGACGCCCCACAGGGTCTGCGTCGCCGAGAGGCGCACCGCGAACGGCTCGGGCCTGCTCACCCCGTCGATATCGGCGGCCGCCTTCCGGGCGGCGGCGAGCACGGCTGCGGGCGGAGTCTTGGGCAGCGGCGCACCGCCCGTCACGGGCTTGGCGACGCGCACCACCGGCATCGCGGGCGGCGCCGGGACCGCCGATGCGGGCTTCGCGCCCTTCGCGGCGAGCGCCGTCACGGTGCCGACCCGCTTCTGCTGCTCGTCCATGAACAGGAGCGAGGCGACCGCGCCCGCCAGCGAGACCTTCGGCACGCCGTCCCCGCCGGGCGCGCCGCCGACCTCCTCGACCCGCAGCATCTCGCCCTTGCGCAGCGCGGCGGCCAGGGCCTCGCTCCAGGGAATGCGGACGACCGCCGTATCCTCGTCGACGAGCCGCACGGCCACGGGCTCGGGCGGGAGGCCGCCGAGCGCCGGATCGCCGAACGAGAGCTTGAGCCGGGCGCCGGCGTCCAGCCCGTCGCGCATCAGCGTCACCGTCACCTCGGGCACGGCGTCGGCCTCCGCGCCGCGCGCGATCCGCAGATGCGCGCGGTCGTCGCCTTCGGCGCCGAAGCCGAACGCCGTGCAGGCCCGCAGATTGTCGCAGGAGACGTACCAGTCGCGCAGCTGCTTGAAGCGTTCGCGCGCAGCGGTGGCCGGGCTCGCGAGGAGCAGGAGCAGGGTGAGGCCGATCAGGGGGCGCATGGCGTCGGGTATCCGGCAGGAACTGTATCGCGACTTTGTCGCGCGGCGCACGGCTCGGTTCATCGGCGATGCCGGCGCGGTCACGACCGGGGCCGCTCCTCGGTTCCCGCGCCGGGCCGCGCCGCGGCCGGCCGGCGCCCGAGCAGCCGCATCACGGCCTCGTGCGGCGGGCCCGCGATCCGTTCGAAGGCACGCTCGACGCCCGCGTCGGACCAGCGCGTCGCGCGCCAGCGGAAGATCAGGCCGTGCATCGTCCATACGATCAGGAACGTGAACACGCCCGCGAAGGCCGTGTCGGAGAAGAAGTGCCCCCCGCCCGCCATGCGCACCAGGCCCATGGTCGCGCCGAAGGCGAGCGCCCCCGCATAGGCGAGCCGGCGCCACGGCGCCGGCGCGAGCGCGGCCGGCGCCAGCGTCCAGAACGCCGCCGAGGCCTCGCCGGACACGAACGAGCAGTTCTTCGGGCACACCCCGCGCGGGTCCCACCACGGCACGAAGGGATCGGCGCCGTTGAACACGGTGACGTCGATCGGCCGCGGCCGGCCCCACATGTCCTTGAGGATCACGTTGGCGACGATGCCGGGCGCGAGCGCCAGCGTGGTGACCAGGAAGATCGCGGCGCGCCCCGGGATCAGCATGCGCCGGCGCGGCCGGAGGAGCTTGAGCAAGATCGCGACCACGGCCGGCGCCACCAGCAAGGCCTCGATGGTGCGCGCACCGTCGCGCGCATAAGCGATGCCGGGCGGATGGCCCATCGTGAAGTCCTTGTGGACCTTGTCGAAGAAGAATTCCGAGATCGCGAGGTCGAGCCGCGGATGCAGCCCGAACACGACGCCGACGACGACGGCGACGCCGAGCGCGATCATGAGCCCCGTGCGGTTCATGGCGCCGGTCTAGCGCATGTTCCGGCGAAGTGGAAACCGGGTCGCCGGCTCGTGCGGGGCATTGATGTCGCGGCGCGGCTCGTGCCATGGATGGCGGATCGCCAACCACGACATCCCGCCATGGCCGTCCTCGACTTCTACTTCGATTTCGCCTCGACCTACTCGTATCCGGCCGCGGTCCGCATCGGCGCTCTCGCCGAGGCGGCGGGCGTCACGCTGCGCTGGCGCCCGTTCCTGCTCGGTCCGATCTTCAAGGCGCAGGGCCTCGAGACCTCGCCGTTCAACCTGTTCCCCGTCAAGGGCCGCTACATGGTGCGCGACATCGAGCGCCTGTGCGCCGACCTCGATCTCGCCTTCCGACTGCCGGACCCGTTCCCGCAGCACAGCCTGCTGGCCGGCCGGGTCGGCATGGTCGGCGTCGCCGAAGGCTGGATCGCGCGGTTCGCACCCGCGCTCTACCGGGCCGAGTTCGCGGAGCGCCGGCGCATCGACGATCCGGCCGTGGTCGGCGACGTGCTCGCGGGCCTCGGCCTCGACCCGCAGGCGACGCTCGCGCGCGCCCAGTCCGACGAGATCAAGGGGGCATTGCGCGCCGCGACCGAGGCGGCGCAGAACGCCGGGGTCTTCGGCGCGCCGAGCTTCGTCACCGAGAAGGGCGAACTGTTCTGGGGCAACGACCGCCTCGAGCAGGCCCTCGCCTGGGCGGCGCGGGGCCGCGCATGACCTTCCTTCCCGGCCTCGACGTCCTGGTCGCCTACACGCTCGCCTCGCTGCTGCTGATCGTCACGCCCGGGCCCGACATGACGCTGTTCCTCGGGCAGACGCTGGCGGGCGGCCGCGCGCGCGGCTTCGCCTCCATGCTCGGCGCCTGCACGGGCCTGATCGTGCATACGATGCTCGCAGCGCTCGGCCTCTCGGCCCTGCTCGCCGCCTCGGCCACGGCGTTCAACGTGCTCAAGGTCGCGGGGGTCGCCTACCTGCTCTGGCTCGCCGTGCAGGCGCTGTGCCACGGCACCGCGCTCGATCTCGCGCGCGAAACCGGCGCGCCGCGCCCGCTCTCGCGCGTGTTCCTCACCGCGATCGGCGTCAATCTCCTCAATCCGAAGATCGTCATGTTCTTCGTGACCTTCCTGCCGCAGTTCGTCTCGGTCGCGGATCCGCATGCGGGCGCCAAGCTCACCTTCCTCGGCGTCTACTACATCGCCCTCGGCCTGCCGATGTGCGCGCTCATGATCCTCGCGGCCGAGCGCTTCACCGCGGCGCTGCGTTCTTCGCGCCGCGCCATGCGCGCCTTCGACTATGTCTTTGCCGGCGTCATGGGCGCCTTTGCGGTCCGGCTCGTCTTCGCGCGCAACGGCTGAGGGGCGCGGCTACGACCCGCCGGCCGTGCTGCCGAACACCGGCTTCCAGAAGCCCGCGCTCGCGCCCGCCACCAGCCAGTAGGCGAAGCCGGCGGCGAGCCCGGCCGCCAGCACGGGCAACGCGTCCTGCACCGGCAGGCCGGTCACCTCGAACCGGCCCGACAGCTGGAAACCGATCCAGGCCGAGGCCGCGCCGTTGAGCGCATGGAAGATCCACGAACGGATCGCGAAGGCCTCCGAGATCAGGATGCCGATGGTCAGCGGCAGCCACATCACGCCGATCAGCAGGACGACCGAGAAGGCAAAGAGCCCGAGGCCGGCGGCTTGCGGCAGGTCTGCCGCGATCTCGCCCAGGCGCCAGACCCCGAACAGGATCACGCCCGCGCCCGCGAGCACCGCCGCGAGGTAGCCGAGCGGCACCAGGATGAACCGCAGGATCAGGCGCAGCGCCACGTCCACGGATCAGGCCTCCGGCGGCATGTGCCAGGCGCCGGCCCGGCGGCCCGCGATCGCCCAGTAGGTCGCGCCGGCCGCAGAGCCCGCCGCCGCCATCACGAGCGCCGCCCCCCAGAAGAAGCCGCCGTCGCCGACGAACTTGCCGCCGATCGCGACGAAGAACACCAGCATGGCCACGAAGCCGAGGCCGCCGGCCGCGAGCCCGCAGACGAGATGGAAGGCGAGGTCGCGCCGGCCCCGCCGCTCGGCATGGATCACGGCAACGAGCGCCGGCACCAGCGTGATCGCGGCCGTGACGACGAAGGCGATTCCGAGGAACATCCACCGGCCGGCACCGGCGGGATTCGCGATCCAGAACGGGCCGACGACGATGGCGCTCGCCACGCCGACCGCGGCCAGGTAGCCCGCGGCGATCGCGGGCGCGCGGGAGAAGAGGCTCATGACACCCCCGCGCCCGGTCACTCCGTCATCGCCATGGCGCGCAGCGCCAGGCGCTCGCGCGCCGAGAGCTTCTGCGTCTCGCTCTTGAGTTGGCCGCAGGCCGCGAGGATGTCGCGCCCGCGCGGCGTGCGCACCGGCGAGGCATAGCCCGCGTTGAAGATCACCTCGGAGAACTTCTCGATCTGCTCCCAGTCCGAGCATTCGTAGCGGGTGCCCGGCCAGGGATTGAACGGGATCAGGTTGATCTTCGCCGGAATGCCCTTGAGCAGGCGCACCAGCGCCCGGGCGTCGGCGAGCGAGTCGTTGACGCCCTTGAGCATCACGTATTCGAAGGTGATGCGGCGCGCATTGCTCAGGCCCGGATAGTTGCGGCAGGCCTCGAGCAGCTCGGCGATCGGATACTTGCGGTTCAGCGGCACGAGCTCGTTGCGCAAGGCGTCGTTCACGGCGTGCAGCGACACCGCCAGCATGACGCCGGTCTCGGCGCCCATGCGGGCGATGTTCGGCACCACGCCCGAGGTCGAGAGCGTGATCCGGCGCTTCGACAGGCACAGCCCGTCCGGATCGGCGATCAGCAGCAGGGCATCGCGCACCGCCTCGTGATTGTAGAGCGGCTCGCCCATGCCCATCAGGACGATATTGGTGACGAAGCGTCCGCCGTCGGTCGGCACGACGGCGCCCGCCGGCGGCGTGCGGCCCGGCCAGTCGCCGAGCCGGTCGCGCGCCACCATCACCTGCCCGACGATCTCGCCGGCCGTGAGGTTGCGCACCAGCCGCTGCGTGCCCGTATGGCAGAACGTGCAGGTGAGCGTGCAGCCGACCTGGCTCGACAGGCACAGCGTCGCCCGATCGGCTTCCGGGATGTAGACGCATTCGATCTCGTGCGGCCGCTCGCCCGCCTGCTCGCCGGGAAGCCGCAGCAGCCATTTGCGCGTGCCGTCCGCCGAGACCTGCTCGGCCACGACCTCGGGCCGGGCGAGCGTGAAGTGCTCCGCGAGCCGCACGCGCAGGTCCCTGGAGACGTTGCTCATCTCCTCGAATGCCTGCGCACCGCGCACATAGAGCCAGTGCCAGAGCTGCTGCACGCGCATCCTGCGCTGGCGCTCGGGCACGCCGATGCCGCCGAGCAGCGCGGCCAGCTCCTCCCGGGACAGGCCGACCAGCGAGGGCCGCGCGGGCGCGACGTAGCGCTCGAGCGGCGTCTTCTCGAGGCTGGCGGCGCGCGGCGGCGCAAGGGGCACGGAGAGCTCGGTCATGCGGCTTTCAGGGGGTCGGATCCGGGAAGTTCCGGGTCGCTCATAGCATAGATGGGGCGCGGATCACGCGAACGGAAGCGCCCCGGTCCCGGCCCGTCCCGGGCTAGCGGCACTCCTGCGCCGCGCGATCGAGCGCCTGGGTGAGCCCCTTCAGGGAATAGCGGTCCGTGCTCACGGTGCCGCGGCTCGAGGTGCCGACCACCACCGCGTCGGCACCCTTGCGCAAGGCGTCGACCATGCGCGGCTCCTCGGCCGCATTCTTGACCCAGGCGCCGTCGTTCTGGGTGTACATGGCGTATTTCGCCGAGCCGATCTCCACGCTCGCTTCGGATCCCGGCTTGAACGGGTAGCCGATCATGATGAACACCTCGTCGCGCACGTTCTCGGCCGGGCGCGTGGAGACCATGAAATAGGCGGGATCGCGCGGCCGGTTCGGCGGATTGGTCTGCTGCGAGGCCGGCTTCGACAGGGCGTAGCACACCTTGCGTCCGCCGGCCGCGGCCGCATAGGCGCCCCAGTCGCCGAATTGTCCGAGCAGCGACGGCTGCTCGCCGCCGAGCGCCGCCTGCGCCTGCGCGGTCCGCTGCGCCTGTGCGGCACCGGTCGACGAGAAGACCAGCACCGCCATGATCGCGCAGGCTGCCGCTTGTCCGAAATGGCCAGTCGGGATCATGAAACCTCGCCTCGTTTGAAATGGGCGCGCCCCCGTCGCGGCTGGGTAAGAACCGAAATCGGCACCAAGAAGGCAGTCCGGTCTCCCCCGGGAACAGGGGGCCGCATCCGGCAATTCCACAATAGACGCCCTCGCCGAAATCCCGCAAAGCACATTTTTGGCCGGGATGGCGGCCTCGCTCCCCGTTGGCGGAACGATCGGCGAGCCGCGGAGACAGACCTGGTGGCATCCGCGCAGGAGCATGCGGATCTCATGGCTGCGGTCGCGCGCGATCGCGACCGCGACGCCTTCGCACGGCTGTTCGACCATTTCGCCCCGCGTCTCAACGGCTACTTCCAGCGTCTCGGCCTCGATGCCGCCGCGGCCGAGGAGCTGGTGCAGGACGTCATGGCCGCCCTGTGGCACAAGGCGCACCTGTTCGACCCCTCCCGCTCCTCGCTCTCGACCTGGGTCTTCCGCGTCGCGCGCAACCGCTGGGTCGACTCGCTGCGGCGCGACCGCCTGCGCGGCACCCCCGACGCGGCGCTCTCGGTTCCCGATCCCGCCATGGCGGCCGACGATTCCATGGACCTGGCGGACCGCGAGGAGCGGCTGCGCGCCGCGCTTTCGGCGCTTCCCGCCGAGCAGCAGGAGCTGGTGCGGCTCTCCTTCTTCGAGGGGCTGCCGCACACGGCGATCGCCGAGCGCACCTCCCTGCCGCTCGGCACCGTCAAGTCGCGCATCCGGCTCGCCTTCAGCCACCTGCGCCGGCTCCTCGCCGACGACAAGCCCCAGGACACGCACTGAGCGCGTGTTCCGGCGAGCTGGGAACCGGTTCGCCGTGTGTGAACCCGGGTCGAGCGAGAACCTGCCGCGGGACTCGACCGTCGGCGAAATGTGCTAGGAGCTTCCGGCCATCCTCGGACCGGAAGCCAATGAAAGCCGTTCTCTGCACCCGCTTCGGCGGCCCCGACGATCTCGAGCTCAAGGATCTCCCCGATCCGGTTCCCGCCGCCGGCGAGGTCGTCGTCAAGGTCGCGGCCGCCGCGCTCAACTTCTTCGACACGCTGATCATCGCCGGCAAGTACCAGGTCAAGCCGCCCTTCCCGTTCTCGCCCGCCGCCGAGTTCGCGGGCACCGTCGAGGCGGTCGGCGCCGGCGTGACGGGTCTTGCGCCCGGCGACCCGGTGCTGGGCCATGCGGCCTTCGGCGCCGCGCGCGAGAAGGTCGCGATCGCGGCCGACCGCCTCGTCAAGCTGCCGCCGGGGCTCGCGCTCGAGCGCGCCGCCGGCCTCACGGTGATCTACGGCACCACGCTGCATGCGCTGCAGGACCGCGCCCGGCTGCGCCCGGGCGAGACCCTGGTCGTGCTCGGCGCCTCGGGCGGGACCGGCCTCGCGGCGATCGAGCTCGGCAAGCAGATGGGGGCGCGGGTGATCGCCTGCGCGTCCTCGGCCGAGAAGCTCGCCTTCGCGCGCGAGCACGGCGCCGACGCGACCGTGAACTATGCCGAGGAGGACCTCAAGGACGCGCTCAAGCGTCTCACCGAGGGTCGCGGCGCCGACGTGATCTACGATCCGGTGGGCGGCCCCTACACGGAGCCGGCGCTGCGCTCGATCGCCTGGCAGGGACGCTTCCTGGTGATCGGCTTCGCGGCCGGCGAGATCCCCCGGCTGCCGCTCAACCTCGTGCTCCTGAAGGGCTGCGACGTGGTCGGCGTGTTCTGGGGCGCCTGGATCGAGCGCGACAAGGCCGGCCACCGCGCCAACATGCAGGCGATCGTCCGATGGGCCGCCGAAGGCAAGCTCTCGGCCCACGTGCACGCGGCCTATCCGCTGGCGCGCACCGCCGACGCGATCAAGTCGCTCTCCGACCGCAAGGTGATGGGTAAGGTCGTCTTGAGGCCCTGATCCCGAAAGCGGGCGCCGGCCGGCTCACGCCGTCTCGCGCACCCGGTCGAGCGCGTTGCGCGCGGCTTCGCGATGCGTGTCCCGGACATGCGTCGCCACCAGCCGGAGCGCGGTCGCGAGCACCGCGGCGTCGTCGGCGAAGCCGAGCATCGGCATGATGTCCGCCACCGCGTCGAAGGGCAGGACGAAATAGGCGAGCGCGCCGATCAGCGCGACCTTCACATGGCCGGGCGTCTCGCGGTCGAAGGCGCAGTAGTAGGCGGCGACCAGATCCTCGGCGAAAGGCAGCTGCGCTGCGACCCGGTTGAGCTTCGCCCAGAAGTCGCGCCGCAGGCGCGCCTCGTCGTGCGGCGCCTCGACGCCGGGGCCGGCATGCTGCCATGCGGGGTTGCGGCGGAACATCGGAACCTCCCCCATCGTCAGTGCCCTGGAACATGGGGCACCGATGTGGCGATCGCAAGGCGTCGGGTGTTCCCCCTTGTCTCGCCTCGGCGCGCCGAACAAGATGCCGGATCGGCAGAACAAGCGCGTTTCGCCAGGCGAACCGCGACAAGAACCGGCGCCGACGCGTCATGCGATGCGCAGAGGGGAACGTGAGCGAGGCGGCGGCACGGGAGCAGGCGACGCAGCTTCATGCGGGCGCGCAGGCGCGGATGCCCGACGAGCTCGCGGGCCGCGCGCTCACCGGCGCGGCGCGCGCGGTGTTCGTCGTCGCGGCGCTGGTCGCCGTGACGCTCGCGCTCAACCAGCTCCTCAACCTCCACCTCTTCGTCGGGGTCGTCTTCATCGAGAACCGCTACTTGTTCCTGCTCGCGGCCTCGCTGTTCCCGCTGATCTTCCTCGCCTTCCCGGCGCACGCGGGCGCCCGCGGCATCCCGCTCTACGACTGGCTCATCGCCGCGCTCGCCTGTGGCCTGCTCTGCTGGTTCGCCCTGCAGGCCGAGCGCAGCCTCTCGGAAGGCTGGGAGTACAACGCGCCGCAGGTCGCCAAGCTGCTCGCCTTCGTGCTCTGGCTCCTCATCCTCGAGGCGCTGCGCCGTTCCAGCGGCTGGGCCATGACGCTGATCATCGGCGCGATCTCGCTCTATCCGGTGGTCGCCGAGCTGATCCCGAATCCGCTGAAGGGCTCTTCGCAGACTCTCGCCGACACCTTCGCGTTCCACCTCATCAGCAGCGAATCCGCCTTCGGCATTCCGATGCGCGCCTTCGCCGAGATCGTGGTCGGCTTCATCGTGTTCGGCGTCGCGCTCAACCACACCGGCGGCGGCCGCTTCTTCAACGACGTCGCCTTCGCGCTGGTCGGGCGCGTGCGCGGCGGCGCCGCCCAGGTCGGCATCATCTCGAGCGCGCTCCAGGGCTCGATCTCGGGCAGCGTGATCTCCAACGTCATCTCCTCGGGCGTGGTGACGATTCCCGCGATGAAGCGCACCGGCTTCCGCGCCGACTACGCGGGCGCGGTGGAATCGGTGGCCTCGACCGGCGCCGTCCTGATGCCGCCCGTGATGGGATCGACCGCCTTCGTGATGGCGTCGTTCCTCGGCAGGTCCTATGGCGAGATCGCGCTCGCCGCCACCGTCCCGGCGCTGCTGTTCTACGTCGCGCTGGTGGTGCAGATCGACGGCTATGCGGCGCGCCTCGGCCTCACGGGCCTGCGCGCCAGCGAGGTTCCGCGCCTCGGCGCCGTGATGCGCGAGGGCTGGTTCTATCTCCCGGTCTTCGGACTGCTGATCTTCCTGCTGGTGGTGCTGCAGAACGAGGCGATGGCGCCGTTTTACGCGAGCGCGCTGCTGCTCGCGATCAACCAGGCGCTGCCCGGCCATCGGCTCGGCTGGCGCCGGCTCGCCGAGCTCGCGATCGGCGTCGCCCGCGCGCTCGCCGACCTGACCGCGATCCTGCTCGCGGTCGGCCTGATCATCGGCGCCATGTCGGTCACCGGGCTCGCCGGCACGCTCGCCAACGACCTCGTCTACGCGGCCGGCGGTGCGCCGCTGGTGCTGCTCGTGATGGGCGCGCTGACCAGCTTCGTGTTCGGCATGGGGATGACGGTCACGGCCTGCTACATCTTCCTCGCCATCGTGCTCGCGCCTCCCCTCGTGAAGGCCGGCCTCGACCCGCTCGCCGTGCACCTGTTCATCATGTACTGGGGCATGGTCTCGTTCATCACGCCGCCGGTCGCGCTCGCGACCTTCGCGGCGGCGCCGCTCGCCGGCACCTCGGCGATGCGCATCGGCCTGCAGTCGGTCCGCATGGGCGCCCCGCTCTATGTCGTGCCGTTCTGCTTCGTGCTCAATCCCGCGCTGCTGTTTCGCGGCGACGCCGCCACCGTGATCGTCTCGATCGCCGCCGCCTTCGTCGGCATTCCGGCCGCCGCTGCCGCGCTGCAGGGCCACGTGCCCGGCATCGGCCGCATCCCGGCGCATGCGGGTGGCCATGCGGTGCGCGCGCTCGTGATCGCGGGCGGCCTCATGCTCGCGATACCGACGCTCGTCGGCTCGACCTTCGCGGCCAGCCTCGCGGCCGGCGCGACCACCCTTGCGCTGGGCATCGCCCTGCTCATCGCCGTCATCGGCAAGACCAGAACCGGGAGGATATCGGCATGAAACTGCCCGCAATCGTATTGGCGACCGCCGTGGCCTGCGCCGCGCCGGCCGCCGCGCAATCCATCAAGCTGCCCGAAACGCTGACCTGGACCGCCTACGATGTCGGCTCCGGCGGCTACAACCAGGCGGTCGCCATCGGCAACGCCTTGAAGAACAAGCTGCAGGTCAATTTGCGCGTGCTGCCGGGCAAGAACGACATCTCGCGCACGGTTCCGCTGCGCGACGGCAAGGTGCCGTTCTCGGCCAACGGCGTCGGCGGCAGCTATCTGGCGCAGGAGGGCGTCTACGAGTTCGGCGCGCGCGATTGGGGTCCGCAGCCCGTGCGCTCGCTGCTGCTCAACAATTCCGACGCGCTGCTGACCATCGTCTCTGCCAAGGACGCCGGGATCGAGACCGCCGCCGACCTCAAGGGCAAGCGCGTCGCCTGGGTGGTCGGCGCGCCCTCGCTCAATCAGAACATCACGGCGCTGCTCGCCTTCGCGAACCTGACCTGGAACGACGTGAAGAAGGTCGAGTTCGGCGGCTTCGGCCAGGCCATGGACGGCATCATCAACAACCAGGTGGACGCCGCCTTCTCGTCGACCATCTCGGGCAACGCCTACAAGATCGCCTCCTCGCCGCGCGGGCTGCGCTATCCGAAGTTCGCCCACAGCGACAAGGAAGGCTGGGCACGCGTCAACAGGATCGCGCCGTTCTTCGTGCCGGCGTTCGGCACCGAGGGCGCCGAGCTCTCGCCTGAGAAGAAGGCCGAGGCCGCGACCTATCCCTATCCGGTGCTGATGACCCTGGCGTCGACCGACGCGGACCTCGCCTACAACATGACCCGGGCCATGGTGGAGCTGTTCGACGACTACAAGGGTGGCGCGCCCGGCAACAACGGCTGGGACATCAAGCGGCAGATCTTCGCCTGGGCGATTCCCATGCACGAGGGCGCGATCCGCTACTTCAAGGAGCGCGGGGTGTGGACCGCCGAGCACCAGAAGCACAATGACGCGCTCGTCAAGCGCCAGGACGTGCTCGCCAAGGCCTGGGCCGCCTACAAGGCGGGCGGGCCCGCCGACGACAAGGAGTTCGCGCGCGGCTGGATGAAGGCGCGCGCCGCGGCCCTCACCGAGGCCGGCCTGGACGTCGTGCAGAACGAGTGGTGAGCGGCGCGCCATCGGCTGGTTCGCGCCGGCCCACACTCCACGTCGTGGCCGGGCTTGTCCCGGCCATCCACGCTTTTCCTTGCTGAAGCCCCGCAAGACGTGGATGCCCGGCATGAAGCCGGGCATGACGGAGTGTCGCTGGAGAATCGGGAATTCCTCCAACCCATACTGCCGGCCTCGCGAGCCGTCACGCCGCCAGCGGATAGGCGGCCTCGACCACGTAGGGACCGCCGCCGACCGAGGCCTTGGACGAGAACAGCACGAAACGCGAGACCCGGAACGGCGCGATCGCGACCGGCCCGCGCGCCGAGAGATACTCGGCGACCTGCCGGCTCGAGGAATCGCGCAGCCGCGCCAGCGTGACGTGCGGCGTGAACTTGCGACCCTCGGGCTCGAACCCGAGCCGCTGCATCAGCCGCTCGAGATCCGCCTGCAGCTCGACCATCGAGGCGACCGGCTCCACCGTCGCGATCACGGCGCGCGGCTTGCGCCCGCCGAAGGAGGCCAATTCGCCGAACCGCACCTCGAACGGCCGGCGCTTGACCTGGTCGAGCAGCGAGTCGATGTCGTGCGCCAGCCGGTCGTCGATGTCGCCGATGAAGCGCAGCGTGATGTGGTAGTTCTCGGGCTCGATCCAGCGCGCGCCCGGCAGGCCGCCCCGCATCATCGCCAGCGACTGCGCCACCTGCTGCGGGATCTCGAGGCCGGCGAACAAGCGAGGCATCGGCGCACTCCAGGCCGTGGGCCGCGACCTCGACGCCGCCCAGGGAAGCGATTTTCTTGCGAGCATGTGGAGATTCGCATGACCCGCGCAAGACCGGCCGGTCCCTCAGGTTCCTCGTTTCGCCTGCGCCTGCGCGATGAGCTCCTCCACCTTCGGCAGGATGCCTGCGACGATCGCCTCGACGCCGGCGGCGGTCGGGTGGATCCCATCGCCCTGGTTGAGCGTCCGGTCGGCTGCGACTCCATCGAGAAAGAACGGATAAAGCGGGATCCGATGCGCGGCGGCGAGCTCCGGATAGATCGCGTCGAAGGCGCGCGCATAGTCCTCGCCCATGTTGGGCGGCGCACGCATCCCGGCAAGCAGCACCGCGATGCCGCGCGCCTTCAGGCGCCGCACGATCTCGTCGAGCGCCCCGCGCGTCGCCCGCGGGTCGATGCCGCGCAGCGCGTCGTTGGCGCCGAGCTCGACGATCACGGCGTCGGTGCCCTCGGGCACCGACCAGTCGAGCCGGGCGAGCCCGCCCGAGGCCGTGTCGCCCGACACGCCGGCATTCTCGACCGTCACGGCATGCCCCTTGGCCGCAAGCGCCCGCGCGAGCCGGGCCGGGAACGCCGCCTCGGCCGGAAGGCCGTAGCCGGCGGTGAGCGAGTCGCCGAGCGCCACGATCCGCACCGGCTCCGCGGCCCACGAAGGAAACAGGGCGAGCGCCGCGTACAGCGCCAAAGCCGCCCCGGCATGCCGCGCGGCCGGGCGCCAGGACGCCGCTTGGACCCGCCCGCCCGGCTTCCCATATGACGGCGGAGGCCGGGGACCGGAACGGCGAGCGCGGGAGCGGAAAATCCACATGAACGACACCTCGACGGGGCCCGCGCCTGCCCCCACGATTTCGCTCTCCGGCGTCAATCTCTCGCTCGGGCGCGGCGCGACCAGGGTTCACATCCTCAAGGACATCGACCTCAATATAGGCCAAGGCGAGGCGATCGGCCTGGTCGGCCCCTCGGGCTCGGGCAAATCGACGCTGCTGATGGTGATGGCGGGGCTGGAGCGGCCCGACTCCGGCCGCGTGCGGGTGGCGGGCGCCGATTTCGCCGCGCTCGACGAGGATGCGCTCGCCCGCTTTCGCGGCCGCCATGTCGGCATCGTGTTCCAGTCCTTCCACCTGATCCCGACCATGACGGCGCTCGAGAACGTCGCGGTGCCGCTCGAGCTCGCCGGCCTCGACGACGCCTTCGCGCGCGCCGAGCGGGAGCTCGCAAGCGTCGGCCTCGCCGACCGCGTCCACCACTATCCGGCCGAGCTCTCGGGCGGCGAGCAGCAGCGCGTGGCGCTCGCCCGCGCGCTCGCACCGCATCCCGCGATTCTGGTCGCCGACGAGCCGACCGGCAATCTCGACGAGGCGACCGGCCGCGAGATCGTCGAGCTGATGTTCGCGGGCCATGCCGAGCGCGGCACCACGCTGGTGCTCGTCACCCACGACGCCGCCCTAGCGCGCCGCTGCGACCGCGTCATCCGCCTGCGCTCGGGTCGCGTCGAGCCCGCCGCCGAGCGGGCCCCCGCATGAGCGCCTTCGTTCCGTCGCGCCCGGGCCGTGGGCTCGTCCTGCGTCTCGCCTGGCGCGAATTGCGCGGCGGGCTCGCCGGCTTCACGGTCTTCATCGCCTGCATCACGCTGGGCGTCGCCGCGATCGCCGGCATCAACTCCTTCTCGCGCAGCCTCGCCGACGGCCTCGCCCGCGAGGGGCGCGTGATCCTCGGCGGCGACCTCGCCTTCTCGCTGATCCAGCGCGAGGCGAGCCCGGCCGAGCGCGCTTTCCTCGACGGCAAGGGCCGTGTCTCGGCGGCCGCCACCATGCGGGCGCTCGCGCGCGCCGAAGGGGGCGAGACCGCGCTCGTCGAGATCAAGGCGGTCGACCGCGCCTATCCGCTCTACGGCACCCTCGCGCTCGAGCCCGCGGGCGGGCTCGCCGCCGCGACGGCGGAGCGCGACGGCGTGTTCGGCGCCGCCGCCGACCCCGCGCTGTTCGCGCGCCTCGACCTTTCGCCCGGCGACCGCGTGACCGTCGGCGCCGCCACCTTCGAGCTGCGCGCGCGCCTGCGCACCGAGCCCGACAAGCTCGCCGGCGGCATCGGCTTCGGCCCGCGGCTCCTGGTCAGCGAGGCCGCGCTGCGCGCGACCGGGCTGATCCAGCCCGGCAGCCTCGTGCGCTGGCACTACCGGCTGCGCCTGCCCGTGACCGACGCCGCGGACCGCCCGACCCGGGCGGTGGCCGACGAGGCGGCCGCGCGCTTCCCGGATGCCGGCTGGGAGGTGCGCAGCCGCGCCAATGCCTCGCCCCAGCTCGGCCGCAACATCGAGCGCTTCATGCAGTACCTGACGCTCGTCGGCCTCACCGCGCTGCTGGTGGGCGGCGTCGGCGTCGCCAACGCGGTCAAGCATTATCTCGATCGGCAACGCGACGTGATCGCGACCCTGAAGTCGCTCGGCGCGACCGGCACCCGCGTTTTCGCGATCTACCTCGCCGAGGTGCTGCTGCTCGCCGGTCTCGGCATCTCGCTCGGGCTCGCGCTCGGCGCCGCCCTGCCCTTCGCGGTCGCCGGGGCGCTCGCCGGCGTGCTGCCGCTGCCGATCGCGCCGACGGTGAGCGCCGGCGGGCTCGCGCTGGCCGCCGCCTACGGCCTGCTCACCGCCACGGCCTTCACGCTCTGGCCGCTCGGCCGCGCCCATGACGTGCCGGTCTCGGCGCTGTTCCGCGACGCGGTCGCGCCCGAGCGGCGCTGGCCGCGCAAGCGCTACGTCGCGCTGACCGGGGCCGCGGTCGGCCTGCTCGCCGCGCTCGCGATCCTGATGGCCTATGACCGCTGGATCGCCACCGTCTTCGTCGCCGCCGCCGCCGGCGTGTTCGTCGCGCTCCGCCTGGTCGCCGCGCTGCTGATGGGGCTCGCGCGGCGCGCGCCGCGGCCGCGCTCGGCGCTGCTGCGGCTGGTGCTCGCCAACATCCACCGGCCCGGCGCACTCACCCCGACCGTGGTGCTCTCGCTCGGCCTCGGCCTCGCGCTCCTGGTCACGCTCACCCAGATCGACGGCAACCTGCGCCGCCAGTTCGTCGGCGCGCTCCCCGAGAAGGCGCCGTCGTTCTTCTTCATCGACATCCAGGGCGTCGACGCCGAACGCTTCGACGCCTTCGTCAAGGGCCGCGTGCCCGAGGCGCGCTACGAGCGCGTGCCCATGCTGCGCGGGCGCATCGTCGCAGCGCGCGGCGTCAAGGCCGAGGACATCGCGGCGGCGCCCCACGCGGCCTGGGTGCTGCAGAGCGACCGCGGCATCACCTATGCGGACGAGGTGCCGCCCGGCTCGCGCGTGGTGGCCGGCAGCTGGTGGCGACCGGACTACGCGGGACCACCGCTGGTCTCCTTCGAGAACAGGATCGCCGAAGGCCTCGGCCTCGCCATCGGCGACACCGTGACCGTCAACGTGCTCGGGCGCAACATCACGGCGACCGTCGCGAATCTGCGCGCCGTCGAGTGGCAGTCGCTCGGCATCAATTTCGTGCTGGTATTCTCGCCCGGCACCTTCCGCGGCGCCCCGCACACCCATATCGCGACCCTGACCTGGCCGGACGCGGCCGCGCCCGAGGCCGAGGACGCGCTGTTCAAGGCGGTCGCGGCGGCGTTTCCCACCGTCACCGCGGTGCGCGTGCGCGAGGCGCTGGAGAGCGTCGCCAAGGTGGTGCTCGACCTGGCGCAGGCGATCCGCGGCGCCAGCGCCGTCACGCTGGTCGCGGCCGTGCTGGTGCTCGCCGGCGCGCTCGCGACCGGCCACCGCCACCGGGTCTACGACGCCGTGGTCCTGAAGATGCTCGGCGCCACCCGGCGCCGGCTGGTCGCGGCCTATGCGCTCGAATACCTGACGCTCGGCCTCGCGACGGCGGTGTTCGGGGTGGCGGCCGGGTCGGTCGCCGCCTGGCTGGTGATGACCGAGGTGATGCAGCTGAACTTCGTCTGGCTGCCCGGGCCGGCCGCTCTGGCGGCGCTCGCCGCGCTGGTCCTGACGATCGCCTTCGGCCTCGTCGGCACCTTCACGGTGCTGGGGCAGAAGCCCGCCCGCGTGCTGCGTCACTTGTGATCCTTCGGGCCCGATTAACCATGCGGATTTGCGACAATCCGCCGCGTGCCGCGTTGGCGGCGACCTGGGCTGCGGCGGAAAATCATCTTGTCGCGATCTGCATTATTCCCATATTGAAGCCGACCTGCGGTGCTGGGTGACGCCCGGACCTGGGCAGGGAGTACAACGCGAGGTTTCGACAATGTCGGACTTTGATCGCAACGTGGCCGCCGCGCAGCTCGGCCGACCGATGACCCGCGCCGAGGCGGCGGTGGTCGACCAGGGCCTGCGGGCCTACATGCTGCGCATCTACAATTACATGGTGTTGGGGCTCGCCATCACGGGCTTCGCCGCGCTCGGCGTCTACATGGCGTCGGTGACCGGTGACCCGGCCGCCGCCGGCCGTCTTGCGCGTGGCGGCGCGGAGGTCGCGGCGCAGATCCGGCAGGGCGTCTTCCTGACCCCGATCGGCGTCGCGCTGTTCGTCAGCCCGCTCAAATGGGCCGTGATCCTGGCGCCGCTCGCCTTGGTCTTCTTCTTCTCGTTCCGGCTCGAGCGCATGAGCGTGAGCGCGGCGCACGCGACCTTCTGGCTGTTCGCGGCGCTGATCGGCCTCTCGCTCGGCTCCGTGTTCCTGGTCTACACCCACACCTCGGTCGTCCGGGTGTTCTTCATCACGGCGGCATCCTTCGGCGCCTTGAGCCTGTGGGGCTACACGACCCAGCGCGAGCTCTCCGGCATGGGCTCGTTCCTGATCATGGGCCTGTTCGGCCTGATCATCGCGATGCTCGTCAACCTGTTCCTGCAGAGCTCGGCGATGCAGTTCGTGATCTCGGTGATCGGCGTTCTGGTGTTCGCCGGCCTCACCGCCTGGGACACGCAGCGCCTGAAGAACGAGTACATCTACGGCGCCCTGCAGGGCGACATCGCCGAGAAGTCGGCGATCTCGGGCGCACTCTCGCTCTACCTGAACTTCATCAACATGTTCACCTTCCTGCTGCACCTGTTCGGGCAGCGCGAAGAGTAAGGCCTCGCAACGATCCACGCGGGCTTCGGGCCCCGGCGCGAGCCGGGGCCTTTTTTTGGTGCGCCAGGCATGGCGCGGAGCGCCGTGACTGGCGCGATTTGACCGGAGCGGTGACCGGTCGATGACTTGGAGGTGAGAGTCCTCTACGGACCCTGGTGATGGGAACCGTTAGCCG